>JAKOZI010000299.1 GCA_029780075.1 Pseudomonadota bacterium | reverse complement strand
GGCGATCTCGAACACCGAATCGGCGGGTACCGCAAACGACTGACCCGCACCATAGGCCTTCCACTGATCCTCGCCCTTGAGCCTGACCCGACACGCGCCACCCACGCCCTCCATCACCTCCGGACTGGTGGTCGTGAAGGTCAGCGTCGATGGCAGGATCACGCCGACCGTCTTGCTGCTGCCATCCGCCAACCTGATCGTGTGACTGATACATTTGCCGTCGAAGTAGACGTTGGCCTGCTTGACGACGCTGACATTGTCAAACTGCGACATGATTCACAATCCCCAGAGTTTTTCCATGATGGTCTTGGCGATGAAGCCGACCATGCCGAAGGACAGTACGAAGAACAATATGATGGTGCCGGTCTTCCCGGCCTTCGCTTTCCAGGCAATCTCGCCGATGATGAAGAGCATGAAGAGCATGAACGCGCCGACCCCGAAGGTCATGCCAAAATCCGAACTCTGCTCTTCCGTCAGTCCGAACATCGACGGCGCGCTCCCCGATCAGCTCTTGCGGCTCGCCAGATTGGCCGCAATGCGCATGCGCAGCGCATTGAGTTTGATAAAGCCGGCGGCGTCCTTCTGGTCGTACGCCCCGGCATCGTCCTCGAAGGTGGCGATCGTCGAGTCGAACAGCGAATCGGTTTTCGAATCACGGCCCACCACCTTGACGTTCCCTTTGTAAAGCTTGACCCGCACCCAGCCATTCACCGCCTGCTGCGTATGATCGATCAGGGTCTGCAGGGCGCGTCGCTCCGGGCTCCACCAGTAACCATTGTAGATCAGGCTGGCATAGCGCGGCATCAGGTCGTCCTTGAGATGCGCCACTTCACGGTCAAGGGTGATCGACTCGATCGCCCGGTGTGCCGGAAGGAGGATCGTCCCGCCGGGAGTCTCGTAGCAGCCGCGCGACTTCATGCCCACGTAACGGTTCTCGACCAGATCGATGCGCCCGATGCCGTGCTTGCCGCCGAGGCGGTTGAGCAGCGCCAGCAGTTCGTGTGCCGGCATGTGCAGACCATTGATCGACACCAGGTCGCCGTGCGCGAATTCGAGGTCAACGTACTCGGGGGCATCCGGCGCCATTTCCGGCGACACCGTCCAGCGCCACATCGACTCCTCGGCCTCGGCCGCCGGGTCCTCGAGGTGACGGCCCTCGTAGCTGATGTGGAGCAGGTTGGCGTCCATCGAATACGGCGACCCCCCCTGCCGATGCTTCATCTCGACCGGGATGGCGTGCAGCTCGGCATAGGCCAGCAGCTTCTCGCGCGACAGCAGATCCCACTCCCGCCACGGGGCGATGATCCGGATGTCGGGCCTGAGCGCGTAGGCTCCGAGTTCGAAACGAACCTGATCGTTGCCCTTGCCGGTGGCACCGTGCGCCACCGCATCGGCGCCGGTCAGGTTGGCGATCTCGATCATCCGCTTGGCGATCAGCGGCCGGGCGATCGAGGTCCCGAGCAGATACTCGCCCTCATACACCGTATTCGCCCGGAACATCGGGAAGACGAAGTCGCGCACGAACTCCTCGCGCAGGTCGTCGATGTAGATGTTTTCCGGCGCGATACCGAATTGCAGGGCCTTGGGGCGCGCCGCGTCGAGTTCCTCACCCTGGCCGAGGTCGGCAGTGAAGGTCACGACTTCGCACTGATAGGTATCCTGTAGCCATTTCAGGATCACGGAAGTATCGAGGCCCCCCGAATAGGCAAGGACCGCTTTCTTGATGTCGCTCATGGTAATTCCCGGCTTGGAGTGGACGCGGAAGGGGAGGGTGCAGCGGCGAAGTCGACGCGCCCGAGGAGCAGAAATTCGAGCAGCGCCTTCTGGGTATGCATGCGGTTCTCGGCTTCGTCCCAGACGACGCTCTGCGGACCATCGATGACCTCGGCGGCGACTTCCTCGCCGCGATGAACCGGCAGACAATGCATGAACAGTGCCTCGGGATGGGCGACGCGCATCATTTCCGGGTTGACCTGCCAGGCGGCGAAATCGCGCCTGCGCCGGTCGTTCTCGGCTTCGAAACCCATCGAGGTCCACACGTCGGTGGTCACCAGATCGGCCAGGTGCGCCGCGTCCATCGGGTCGGCGAACTGTTCGAGGTGCGCGGTGCCGCGCAGGCCGGCCCGTTCAGGGGCCACCTCGTAGCCCGGCGGGGTCGACACGTGCAATTTGAAGTCGAGTATTTCCGCCGCCTGCAGCCAGGTATTGCAGACATTGTTCGAGTCGCCGATCCAGGCCACTGTTTTGCCCTGGATCGGACCCCGGTGCTCGATGAAGGTAAACACATCGGCAAGTATCTGACAGGGATGGTGCTCGTTGGTCAGGCCATTGATCACCGGCACGCGCGAGCAGGCCGCGAAACGTTCGATCCGGTCATGCCCGAAAGTGCGGATCATCACCGCGTCGCTCATGCGCGAGATCACCTGTGCCGTATCTTCGATCGGCTCCCCGCGCTTGATCTGCAAATCGTCGCTGTTGAGATAGATCGCCAGGCCACCAAGCTGCTGCATGCCTGCTTCGAACGAGAGGCGGGTGCGCGTGCTGGCCTTCTCGAAGATCATCACCAGCGTACGATCGATCAGCGGCCAGTATTTACGGTAAGCCTTGAATTCCGACTTGATCCAGAGCGCACGCTGGAACAGGTGGTCGAATTCCTCGCGGCTGAAATCCTTGAACTGCAGGAAGTGTCTTGGGCTGATGTCCATGGCCTTTCTCTTTAGGGGGCTGCGAGAAAATCGCGAAGCAGCCGCGCCAGTCGCGACACCAGCTCCCGCGCTTCGTCGGCACCGAGGGTCAGCGCCGGCAGCAGGCGCACGACCTTCTCGGCCGTGACATTGATCAGCAGCCCTGCGGCGAGGCCGCGCGTCACCAGCTCGCCGCACTCGCAATCGAGCTCGATGCCAATCATCAGTCCCTGACCGCGGATCTCGACAATACCCGCGCAACCGGCCAGCGCCTGCGCCAGCCCCTCGCGGATCGACGCCCCGACGATCCGCGCATGTTCGATCAGGCGATCGTTTTCGATCACCTCGATGGTCGTCAAGGCAGCGGCCGTCGCCAGTGGATTGCCGCCGAAGGTCGAGCCGTGATTGCCGGGCTTGAACAGCCCTTTCGCCTGGCCGGCGGCAAGGCAGGCACCGATCGGCACGCCACCACCCAGTCCCTTGGCCAGCGTCACCACGTCCGGGCGGATACCCGCGTGCTGGAATGCAAACCAGGTACCGGTGCGGCCCATGCCGCACTGCACCTCATCGCAGATCAGCAGCCAGCCGCGGTCGTCACACAGCGCACGCAGACCGCGCTGAAAATCGATGTCCGCGATATTGATGCCACCCTCGCCCTGCACGATTTCGAGCATCACCGCGACGACGTTCTTGTTGTACCTGGCCAGCGTTCTGATGGCTTCGAGGTTATTGTAGGGAACACGCACGAAGCCCGACACCAGCGGTTCGAAACCGGCCTGCGCCTTGCGATTGCCGGTGGCCGACAGGGTCGCCATGGTGCGGCCGTGAAACGCCTTCTCCATGACGATGGTTGCCGGGCTATCGATCCCCTGCTGGTGGCCGTAAAGACGCGCCAGCTTGATCGCTGCTTCGTTGGCTTCGCAACCCGAGTTGCAGAAAAAGACCTCGTCCATGCCCGAAAGCGCCGCCAGTTTGTCGGCGAGTTGCTCCTGTTCGGGAATGCGGTAGAGATTGGAGGCGTGCAGGATACGCCCGGCCTGGGCGCTGATCGCTGCAACCAGTGTCGGGTGGTTATGCCCCAGGGTGTTCACGGCAATCCCCGACAAGGCGTCAAGGTAGACCTTGCCATCGGTATCGGTCAGCCAACTCCCGTCGCCATGGCTGAAGGCGACCGGCAAGCGGCCGTAGGTATTCATCAGGTGAGACATGGACCACCCATTGCGGAGGCTTTGAAACTGAAACGGCGGCTTGCGCCGCCGGATAACGATTGACGCACCTGGACCCCTGGCCGGTACGTTCCGGCGGACTTCTCGAAACCTCGCACGCCGGATCACAAGGCGAGGATTCTACGGGAAATAAAATCTCCTGTACAGGACAGGCACCGGGATATCGGTACGTCGATCAGCGCTTCAGCAGATTCCAGACCCCCTCGATGCCGCCCAGCACGAGGTCCGAAAGATCGGCTTCGAGCAGGCTTTTGCGCTCCTGGCGGGTCACCTGTGATTTGGCGCGCTCGTTGGCCAGGAGCGCGTCGGCGACGGCATGCGGGTCTACGTGCTCCTGCCGGTATGCCTTCTTGCCGAAGTCGTCGAGTGCGCTGCGTACGGCGTCGGGGTCGAGGATGACGATCGGCGAGCGGCAATGGGTGCAGACGTGCTGGCGGCGGATGTCGACCGGCGCGCCGCAGCCCGAGCAGCGGATACTCTGCACCTTGCGTGCCAGATCGTCGATTTCGGCGCCGTTGAGCTGGCGGACGAAGCCCTTTTCGATCATGAACGCGGCAAAGCCGCTGAAACGCCCGTGCCTTTGCGGGCAGCGACTGTAGGCGAAGCGACCGGCGCGCGTGCTGTCGAGGCAGTTCAGCAACGGGTCGCGGCAGCGTGGGCAGCGGAGGACACCGGGCCAGGGCTGGCGCAGGTCGGCATGATGTTCGTGCAACAGGCGGAACAGTGCCAGGACCCCAGCCGGCGCCAGTTGGGCGCTCTCGTATTCGTCGAACCAGATGCCCTGGCAGGCAAAACACAGGTCCAGCGAAACCTCGCCGTTCAACTGGCGCTGGAAATGGTGGATCGCCATGGGCGCCTGGCAGCTCGGGCACGCACCACCGGGCGTAGTGCGGGCTGGTATCGGCTGGGGAATGTTCGGCATGGGGGAAGTCGGTGGCGGTGAGGATCAGTCCGGCAGGTGGGTTGTCGACGTGCGGCCAGCAAATGGTGGCGGCACGCACGTGAGTATAACGGCCGCGCCGTCGCCAGACGAGCCCGCGGTCGCTCAGGCGTCGAAACGGCGTACCCAGTACAGTTCGTGGCGGCGAACGGCTTTGCGAAAGAATTCGTTGTCCCCGCTGGCGGGCCAGCGCCGGCCGGCCAGAAGCTGCTGGATGATGCGCCGCAGGCGCTTCTTGAACGGCAGGCGGGCTTGCAGGTCGTGCTGCATGGCCAGCGCCATGGCCTTGTCGATTTGCGCTGCGGCGCTCAGGGTCGGGCTCCACAGGGCATCGGCCGGCAGCGACGCAAACGCCGGTGGCAAGGCGATGCCGCAGCCAGCCGGACCCATCGGCCAGCGGTCGTTGTCGTGCAGATGATTGGCGTACAGCAAGGCAATCCCCGGCTGCCAGCGCGACTGCGGCAAGGCCTGGTGAAGCGCCTGCGTCGCTGCGACATGGTCGGCGTGCGGGTCAAGCTGTGGGTGCGGGGTGACGATGACTTCGGGGCGAAAATGTTCGAGCAGCGCCACCAGGTCGGCCAGCAGGTTGCGCCCGCTCGGCCGGCCGTCGGCGTCGCCCGGCAGCGTCAGCGGATTGTGGCGGCGCGCACTGCGAATATCGGCCTCGCCCGACTCGCGTGAAGCAAACAGCGCTTCGGGTGCGCCGAGCATCGCCGACAACTGCAGGCAGTAATAGCCGAGTTGCACGCAGCGGCTCTGCGGCACGCCGCCCCAGAGCGGTACCGCCAGGCTGTCCCAAGTGCGCAGGCGCCCCTTCAGTCGCGCCGCCTGCTCTGGCGCCAGGCCCAGGCGCTGGTAGTCGTGGGCCTCGATTTCGCCCTGCGTCAGGGTCACGATACAGACCTCGGCGGCCCGGCTGTACAGGCCGAACGCGGCAATCTCGGCGTCGTCGGCATGCGGGGCGACGACCATCACGCGCCGTTGCGCGTAATCCGGATGCTGCATGGCGTACAGGGTGGCGGTCGCCGGCAGGCGGCAGAAGCGGCCGCGCAGACGCAGCTCGCCGCGGCCGAGCGCCGCGGCCTGCCCCGACAGGTTCAGGAAACGCCGACCCCGCACCGCGCGCTCGAAATCCTGCCGATCGTCGGCGACCAGGACCCGTGGGTCTAGCCAGTGACCGAGCCAGGTGCTGCGCAGTTCCAGTTCGAGAATCAGCGTCTCTGCTGGTGGCAGCGGCGCGCTCAAGCGCAGCCGTCCGTCGTCAAGCGCGACGTCCTGTCGCGCCGCGTCGGCCGGGAAGCGGTACTGGTAGTCGTCTTGCGGCGAATAGAAGAGGTGGTCGGCAAACCACGCCTCATGCGCGACCCAGCCGAGCAGCAGCAACAGCGCCGGCAGTCCCCAGCCGACGCCGACGCCGAGGGCAGTCAGCGCCAGCGCCGACAAGGCCAGGAGGAGACGCTTCCGGCGGCGGTGGCGCGACAACAATTGCTGTTTGCGTGAACTCATCGAAGTCCCTGAACGACAAGCACAGCCGGCGCCTTGCGGGCCGTGCGCGCTAGATTTGATAGGCCGGCACGCAATGGCACCAGCGGTCCTTGTATTCGCGGTCGGCTCGACCAAACGAGTAGCGCAGCGGTTTGCCGCGCGCGCGCGCATCTTCCCAGGCGGCTTGCGTGTTGACGAAACTGAGCACGCTGCCGGGGCTGAGCGCACTGCTTTGCGGGTCGACGCCGCCGTTGATGTATTCGAGTGAAATCCATCCGGGCGCCTCGACGCGGTAGAGAATCTGGATGGCGATCGGTTGTTCATGGCGCAACAGTACCGAGCCGGTCATGAACTCGCGCAGCAGGGCGAAGACCTCGCTCAGGTGTGCCTTGCCGCGTGCCGCAAAGCCCCAGCGGCGTTCGAACAGATCGGCGTAGATGCTCGCCTGCTCAGGCGCGGAAAAGGCGAGCATCGGTCGTACGCTACCGCCCGCCTGTTCGAGGAGACGCAACTCGCGCCGCTGGTTGTAGCGGAACTTCTTGGAGTAGTCCTCGGGCGCGCGCGCCAGCGCCAGACCCTGCGGCTGCGGCAGCAGGCGACTGACGCGCCCGGCATTCAGCTCGGAGAGGTAATGCATGCGCCAGCGTAATGTGACGCAGGCCTGCTCGGCGATCGGCAGGATGACTTCGGCGTTACCCAGATCGAACAGGCCGCGCTGACCGCGCTGCTTCAGGACCTCCTTGGACAGCGCCAGATGCCGTCCCCAGCAGGGAATGGCCGCCAACAACTGGCCGTCGGCAAAGTAGCCCAGGTAACGCACCGGAATGCACGCCAGCGCAGCCAGCCGTTCGACGACGACCGGGTGCGTCGCGACGCTGCCACCGAAGCGCTGCCAGGCCTGGGCATAGGCCGCAGCGTCGATGACCGTCCAGCCGCGCTCGCGCCAGACACGCAGCACGCTCAACATGCTGTGCCCGCCCGCCGGCTCCGGCGGGCCGCCGCCGTGTTCGTCCCGCGGTCGCGTGTTGACTGCTCGTCGTGCCCCATGCGTCGATCGATCCTCGGCGATTCAGGAAAACAGCAATGTGCCGTTCTACGTGCTGCGCTGATTCAGCCAGAGCAGCACGGTGGTGAACAATCTCTCCGGGTCAAGGGGCTGCGTGATGATGTCCTCAGCGTTCGCCAGGCGAGTTCCGGCGCCACTTCGATGCTCAGCAGCAAGCCCTTCTCGGCTGCCTGTCGTGTCATGAGCTGGTCAAGATGCTCCAGGATCCTGCCGACCTCAAAGTCGACCGCATCGAGGGTGAGACGATCGGCTTCGATCCTGGAGATGTCAAGAATGTCGTTGATGATCGCCAGCAGACGCTGTGAGCACAGCATGGCCTTGGCCAACTGGTCCTTCTGTCGGGTGTCGGTGGCGCGGCGCAGGGCCAGTTCGTTCATGCCCATCATGCCGGTCAATGGCGTGCGCAGTTCGTGGTTCATGTTGGCCAGGAAGCAACTCTTGGCCCGGTTGGCCGCTTCGGCCGCTTCCTTGGCCACCGACAAGGCCAGCGTGCGTGCCTGCACGAGTTCTTCCAGGTGATCGCGGTGCTCTTCCACTTCCTTCCGCAGCCGTTCCCGTTCGAGCAGATTGCAGATGCGCAGGCGGGTGATTTCGACATTGATCGGCTTGGTGATATAGTCGGCGGCTCCCAGGGTCAGGCCGAGGCTCTCGGTTGAGATCCCGGCCAGTGCGGTAATGAAGATCACGGGGATCGCCCGCAGCGCCGGCGAGGCCTTGATCCGTCGGCAGGTCTCGTAGCCATCCATCTCCGACATCATTACGTCGAGCAGGATCAGATCGGGTGGTGCTTTCGTGGCCATGGCCAGACCCATCGCCCCCGAGGTGGTGATCTGCAGATCGAAGTCCGCTTCCAGCGCGGCGCCAAGCGTCAATAGATTCGTCGGTGTGTCATCGATGGCGAGAATCCTGGGTCTTGGCCTGCTCATGTCTTGTTCCTCCAGCTCTGGGCAACGGCAACCCGGCGCAACTCGCCGAGCGCCAGGTCGAAACGGACTTCAGCCAGCAAGCGGCCGGTTTCCGCGAGTTCAGCAACGAGTTCAGTCCCCGCAACGGCTTCCTGCAAGTTTCTGAAGCAGCCGACGGCATCGAATCTTCCCTCGGCAAGCAGGGTTTCGAGCTCGCCGAGCAGGGCCGCGACCCGCCGCGGGTCAAGGGTCCTGGGCTCTGGAAAGGGTGCAGGCGTAGCGGCCAAAGGCAGATATCTGCCCAGGGCCGCCGACAGCGAATCGATCACCAGCGGTTTGCAGAGAAAATCATCCATGTCGACCGCCAGGCAGCGCTGGATATTTTCGTCCTTGACATCGGCCGTCAAGGCAATGATCGGATGCCGCAGTTGCCCAGTCTCGACCTCCCAGCGCCGGATCCGTACGGCAGCATCATAACCGTCCATGACCGGCATGTGCAGGTCCATCAGAACCAGATCCGCAGCCTCGCCGCGCAGGCAGGCGTTCACCGCCTGCTGTCCGTTTTCGGCGATGACCACGCTCAAGCCGAGCGCGTTGAGCATGGCTTCGATGACCTTGCGGCAGCTGCGACTGTCGTCCACCATCAGCACCCGCCCAAGCAATTGCGCGGGTCTTGCCGTCGGTGGGGATGGCTCGGGCCTGTCCACCACCGGGCCATCCCCACCCGCAGCCAGCAGGCCCGCGCGCAGGCGAAACCAGAAGCGTGAACCACACCCCACCTCACTCTCGACTCCGACCTCGCCGTGCATGCGATTCGCCAGGCTGCTCACGATCGAGAGGCCGAGTCCGGTGCCGCCGTATTTCCGGGTCGTCGAGGTGTCGGCCTGAGCAAACGGCAGGAACAGGCCCTGCTGCTTGTCTTGCGGAATGCCGATGCCGGTGTCGGAGACCGCGAAAGTTCGTTGGCCACACATTCGCCGGTCTGGACATTCCACTCCCAGGTACCGGCGCGGGTGCCGTCGACGATGTTCTGCAGGTGCCAGCGCTGGGATTCCAACTGCTGAAGCAGGGCCTGTTGCTCGATCAGCAGTTGCTGCATCCGGGATTGCAGGGCCTTGATCTCGGTGATGTCTCGGGATAGCATGATAAAGCGTTGATCCTGGCCCTCTGCGAAAGCCATCGGGGAGACCGAAAGATCAAACCACCTTTCGCCGTGTGGCAAGGACCAGGCGTAAGCGCGACCGGCGGACCAGCCTTTTTCGGCAGCCTCCATGATCGATGCAATGCACTCCTTGGCCGCTTCCGCAGGTAGGGCTGTGGCAAGAGTCTCGTCGTCAAACCGGTTGGGCGGCACAGCCAGCAAATCGGGGCGAGGCAAGTGGTAGTTGTGAATGCGGCAGTCGGCGTCGACTTCGAAAAGCAGATCCGGAATGGCATCGAGAGTCGCCTGCAACCGGTTTTTCGTGGCCAGAATTTCGGCTTCGGCCCGTCGCCGTTCGGTCACGTCGACAAAAGTGGCGATCACCTGCTCGGGCAATCCCTGATCGCCGGCGAATACCGGCTGGGAATTGATGCTGATCCAGCGAATACCGTGCCCCGGCGCCTGGATGCCCATGATCTGATGGCGCATTGGCTTGCCGGTGCGCAGGGTCACCATCCCCGGATGCTCGTCTCCGGGAAACGGCGTGCCGTCCTCGCGGATTGCGAACCACCGCGGATCAATGGAGGATCTGCCCAGCAACTGCTCGCGGCCAAGACACAGCAGCGCTTCGGCCGCCGGATTGGCATCGACGATACGACCGTCGCGGTTCTGTAGAGTCAGGCCTTCGGCCATCGACTGGAAGATGCTCCGCAGGCGCTCCTCGCTGGCCCGCAAGGCAAGTTCCGCCGTCTTGCGTCGCGAAATGTCCACGAATGAAGCCAGGGCTTCCCCGCTCTCCAGGTCCAGTTGCCCGGCGCCGATTTCATACCAGCCGAGTGTCCCGTCCCTGCGGCGTTGCTGAATTTCCGTACGGAACACCTCGCCGCGCGCCAGGATCGGATACGCAATCCTGCCGAATGCATCGTAGGCCTCGTCATTCGGGTAGAACATGCGCGTAGGCAGCCCGACCAGATCTTCGGTCGAGTAGCCGAGCATGCGGGCGAAGGCGGTGTTGGACCAGAGGATCACGCGCGCCCTCACCTTGACGATCCCGACCACCGGGCTGTCCAGAATCGCCCGCTGTTCGCGAATCAGGCTTTCCAGCTGCGCTTCGTTCCGCTTGCGCTGGGTGATGTCGTACAAGGTAAACAGGTGCGACGCATCATTTGAAGAAGCAAGTAGCGACGCTGTCGCCAACACCGTTCGCCGCTCACCGCTCTGCGTCGTGATCTCGACTTCCAGCGGTTCCAGAGAGGCCTCATTCAGTTGGAGACCGGCCAGCCGGGCATCCCAGGTGTCGGAAACCACCTGGCGGTATGGCGGGTCGGGACAGGCCTGCGCCCACCATGCCTCCAGGCTTGGCAGGTCCCGCTGCTGGTAGCCGAAGGCCCTGGTGAATGCGGCATTGACGAACGTGATGTTGTGTTCATCGTCACTGATTGCTGTCGCTACCGGCAAGGCTTCGATGATGGCGCCGAGGCGCCTTTCGTTTTGCCGCTGCACTTCCTGCCGACGCTGGTCCTCGAGATCCCAGGCGCGCTGGCGGCGCAAGGCGCTACGGTAGGTGATAAGGCCACCGCCGCACAGCAGGAGCAAAACAAAACAGGCGTCACTTACCCTTCGCCACCAGGCCGCGCGGAGCTCCGATAGCGGCATGGCAATGAACAGCGTCAGCGGATGCGTCGGCAAGCGGCGAAATGCGGTCAGGAAATCCGGCCCGTCAAGGCTGCTTGGGCCTTCGACGTAGCCGCGCTCGGGGAAGCCCTGCTGTTGCAGGTGATGAATCAGGGCGCCGGTTCTCGGCACGCCGTAGATCTGATCCAGCGTCAGATCGGTCGGCACCGGGTAACGGCTCAACAGGAAACCACTGTCGCGAATCAGCCCGATGGCCGCTCTGGCCGTAAGGGGCGAATCGATCCAGTACGCCTGCAGGTGCTCTTGCGGCAGGTTGGCACTGACGATGTAGGCGAGCTGGCCCTGGCGATCCTTGATCGCATAACGCACGGGGACGATCACCGCCTTGCTGAGCTTGCCCAGCAACGGCCTGCCGATGGCAAAAAGCTGTCCCCGCCCGACGGCATCGAGGAAATGGATGAATGAGGCTTCCCCGGCCAGGGTGGTTTGCACGGTGCGTGGCGGGGTCCTGGCGGTCAACAGGATTTCGCCATCGGCCTGGATCAGGGTGACGTTGAACAACTCCGGATGGAGTTCATGGAACTTCCTGACCAGCACATAGGCGCGGTCGAGGTCGATCCGCTCGCCCTCGCTGCTCAAGTCGTAGCCGAGACCTTTCAGGGCAAGTTCGAGATGCGTGAAGTAGTTGTCGAACGCCCTGGATTCCATCTCCATGATGGTTGCCATGTCCCGCAGCGCTTGGGCCTTTTCGTCGGCCCAGGTGTTCCATGCGGTTGCCGCTGCGTAGGCGAAGAGCAACAAGGTCAGCAGACCGGCGAGGCGGTTAAGGTTCCTGATGGAAAGCGGCGCGTGCATTGCTGGACTCGGTGGGCGCATCCGGGAGAATCCGATCGATCAAGGGCTGGTGCGGCCTCGATCGCGTCTCGCGGCTGATGGTACGCGCGGATGGGGGCTTGCACAAACGGCACGCTGGCCGTCCGGCAACTCCCCCAGGGGGCTCACGGCCTGACAGGCCGCCAGGCATGGGTTGCATCTGCCTGCAGATCGCGGAAAATGCGTCTGTCGCCGCCGGCATCACTCGGCAGGCTCCCTTTTTGTGAGGTGGCAGATCTTGCCGGCAAGACGTTCATCCGCTGCGGTCAAAGGGCAAGCGCTTGCGCCGGCGGCCGGCGGCCGCTCCGCAGAACGCCAGGGGCGGCCCGACAAGGGCATGGAGCGGCATGACGCAAGCCAGTGAAATCCTGATCAGCGTCATCATCCCGACCTACAACTACGCGCGTTTGTTGCCGCGCGCGCTGGATTCGGTGCTCGCGCAGCACACTGACGATATCGAACTGATCGTTGTCGATGATGGCTCCGGCGACGATACCGCCGAAGTCCTCGCACCCTACGCTGCCCGCCATCGGCCGTTGCGGGTGATCCACCAGAGCAACGCCGGTGCGGCCGCCGCGCGCAACCATGGGATTCGCGAGGCGCGGGGAGCCTATGCGCTGCTGCTCGACGCCGACGACGAACTCGTGCCGGATGCCCTGGCCAGTCTGCGTGCGGCGCTCGTCCGGCAGCCGGCGGCCGGGATGGTTCTCGGCGCGCAGATCTCGGTCTCTCCGGACGGTCGCGAACGGCTGCGGCTGCCGACGCCGGTGCCCAGCGCGCCGCCGCTGCAACTGACCCGGCGCTATCTGCTCGAAAAACGCATCTCGATCTCGCATGGTTGTTCGCTGTTCCGCCGCGACCTGCTCCTGCAGCGGCCGTATCCGGAAAGCCTGCGCGGTGGCGAAGACGTCGCGGTGTTTGCCTATCTGCTGGTCAGCGCCCCGGTTGCGATCACCACCGAACCGCTGGCGCGCATCCACAAACACGTGGACAGCCTGCGACACAACCGCGACAACGAGGAGGAACGCGCCCTGGCGATGGTTTCAGAGGTCTTCTCCGGGTTGCCAGCCGAATGCCAGTCGCTGCGAACACGCTATCAGGCACAACGTTATCTGTCGCTGTTTCGCGCCGCGTTAAGGGCTGGCGACCGGCCGACAGCCCGTCGCTATTATGCTGCCGCCTGGCGCCTGAGCCCGCTGCAGGCCCTGCGAGGACGGCAACTGCGCAAGGTCCTGGGCTTGTGGGTCTGGACTTGAAGCGCCGTCTCAACACCTTCTCATGAGGCCTTCGATGTTCGATATCGCCAAAGCGCGCGCTCACGTTTCGCCGGTACGGCTTGCCTTTGTGGCCAGCCTCGTGCTCTCGCTGATCGCGGTTGCCGGTACCGTGACCGTCGGCAAGGATGCCGCACACTATCTCGATGTCGCCCGACAGGCTCTCGACCACGGTCCGGCGGTGGCGTTTCAGTTTTTTAACTGGCCGTGGTTTCCCCTGTTGCTGGCGGCAACGCATGCCTTCCTCGGTGTTCCCCTGGAACTCGCGGCGTACCTGTGGTGCGCCCTGCTGATGGCGGGAACCTGCGCGCTGATGGTGGCCATCAGCCAACGCCTGGTAGTCGGCAGCGGCTATTGGGCCTGCCTGGTGGTGTTGTCGATTCCGGCCTGCAACCACCTGCGCTACGACATCATCCGCGAGTTCGGCTTCTGGTTTTTCTGTACGCTGGCGCTGTGGCTGGCGCTCGACTGGCTGGAACGTGGCGGCTGGTGGCGGGCCGTCGCAGTGCAGGCGGCGATTTCCGCGGCGGCACTCTTTCGCCTGGAAGCGGTATTCCTGTTCGCGGCGCTGACGCTTTGCCTGCTGCCCAAGTACCGGGTGCGCCGGATCTGGCTGAAACTGCTGCAGATCAATGCCCTGCCGCTGCTGGCGCTGCTGGCGGTACTGTTCTTGCTGTTGGCCGGCCAGGAATTCGCGCAGCCTCGTGTCCTGCATTTCCTGTCCCTGCTGGATCCGCGAAACTTCGTGGCACGCTTCGAGCTGATGGCCGGGGATTTCGCGCACGCTGCACTACAAAAGAACGCCGCCGATGATGCGCGGCTGATCGTCCTCTTTGGCCTGCCGCTTACCCTGCTGAGCAAGTTCCTGACGTTGTGCGGACCGCTGGCCCTGCCGCTGCTGTACCGCGGAAGCTGGCCAGCGTTCGGCGACTACTGGCGAAAGCTGCGACCGCTGGCCTGGGCCTGGTTTCTGTACTTCGGGATCCTGCTGCTGTTCTTCATTCAGGAGCACTTCGTCAATCCACGCTACGTGAGCTTCCTGAATTTGCTGGCAGTACCGCTGTTGAGCATCGCGTTGCTGCACTTTGCCGGGCACTTCCCGCGTCTCGCCAGACTGCTGGTGGCGCTGACCATGCTGGTGATGCTGCACAACGTCATCTCGCTTGCCGCGAAGAAGACGCACTACCTGGAGGCGGGCGCCTGGATCTCGCAGCACACGGCGCCAAGCGATCCGATCTATTACGAGGATTCACGTCTCGCCTATTACGCCGGCAGGGGCTATCCATTCATGCCGGTGACCCGTGCGCAAGCGATGAGCGGCGAAAACTCGCCGACCTATCGCTATTTCGTGATTGTCGCCAAGCCCGATGACCCGGCGGTGCGGCTATGGTTGGCGCAGCAGAAGAAACGGATTCTCGGTCAGTTCGCCAATCGCAAGGGCGACGCGGTCCTGGTCGTCGGCGATTGAGTCTTCGTCACCCGGAACCGTCTAACTCGCCTCGATCTTCGGGTCGCGGCTGAGCAGCTTCTCGACGGCCGCCGCCGCCGGTTCATCCTGATAGAGAATGGCGTCGACGGCACGGGTGATCGGCATGTCGATACCCAGTTGCATCGCCAGGCGGGCGACCTCGCGCGTCGTGCTGACGCCCTCGGCGACATGTCCGAGGTCGCGCAGGATTTGCGGCAAGGTCTTGCCGGCACCCAGAGCCAGACCAACGCGGCGATTGCGCGACAGGTCGCCGGTACAGGTGAGGATCAGATCGCCCATGCCGGCGAGCCCCATGAAGGTTTGCGGGTGGCCGCCGAGGGCGACGCCGAAACGTGCGATCTCCGCGAGGCCGCGGGTAATCAAGGCCGCGCGGGCGTTAAGCCCGAGCCCAAGGCCATCGCAGACGCCGGTGGCGATGGCCATGATGTTCTTCACGCCGCCGCCGACTTCAACGCCCGGCAGGTCGTCGTTGGCGTAGATGCGAAAATGCAGGCTATGCAGGGCCAGCGCCGTACGATGCCCGAAATCGGCGTCATTGGCTGCCAGTGTCACTGCCGCCGGCAAGCCGCGCGCCACTTCTTCGGCAAAGCTCGGGCCGGACAGGGCGCCACACAGGGCTTGCGGACCCAGTTCTTCGGCGACGACCTGATGCGGCAGCTTGGCCGTTTCGGCCTCCAGGCCCTTGCACACCCAGATCAGCGGTCGCGGCACTCCGGCCTCGCGCAGGCGACAGAGCGTCGGGCGCAGACCGGAGATCGGCGTGGCAACGATCAGCAGATCGGCAGCGGCGGCGGCAGCGGCAAAATCGTCGCCAATGCGCAGGTTCTCCGGGAAGGGGTGAGCGGGCAGCAGGCGGCGGTTTTCGCGATCGGCGGACAGCACGCTTCTGACATCCGCCTTGCGTGCCCACAGGGTAACGGTGTGGCGGGCGCTGAATGCGATGGCCAGGGCCGTACCCCAGGCACCCGCTCCCAACACGGTGATCTTCATGGCCGCTCAGACCCCCCAGATCTGGTTGACGCGCACGAAGCCGGTCTGGCCGTCGCGATGACGCACCTTGACCCAGCCGCCGGGCATTGTTTCGAGATAGTCCAGTGAAACGTTCTTTTCCGCTTCGAAGACGACCGCCGCCGTCTCGTCGGCGCTCTGCCGAACCTGCGCGCGCACCACGCTGACGATGACCGTACGCCGCTTGGCGAGATACCTGGCCTCAATCCAGGCCAGACCTCCGTCGGCATCGCGGACCTTGGACCAACCTTCCAGATTGACGACCATCTCGACTGGCGTGCCGCGCTTGACGACGAAGAGCTTGCTGCCTTTCTGCGAAGGCGCATCGTAAAGCACCGCTGGCGTATCGACGGTGCGGTACTCGATCGCCAACGATGGTGCCGCCAATCCGGCGGTCAGCAGCAGGCCCAACAGCCGCTTCATCGTGCGGCCGCTACTGGATCGTCGTCTCGCCGGAGGCCTCCTTGGCGGCTTCCTGCTGCTGCAGACGCGACATGTAGAGCGCTTCGAAGTTGACCGGCTGCAGCAGCACGGGTGCGAAACCGGCACGCGTCACGGCATCGGAGACGACTTCACGCGCATACGGGAAGAGGATGTTCGGGCAGGCGATCGACAGCAGCGGTTCCATGTTTTCGCTCGGCACGTTCTGCACGCGAAAGATGCCGGCCTGACCGACCTCGACCAGAAACACCGTCTTTTCTTCGAGCTTGGAGGTCACGGTGGTCGTCAGCGTGACCTCGAAAACGCCCTCGCCAATCCCCTGCGCGTTGGTCTGCAACTGGATGCTGACCTTGGGAGACTCGCGTTCCAGAAAGATCTGCGGCGCGTTGGGCACTTCAACCGAAAGATCCTTGATGTAGATTTTCTCGATCGCAAAGATGGGGGTTTCTTGTTCGCTCATGGTAGTTTCTTGGCCAATGGGATGAGGGGGTTAATGGGGCTTGGGGCGGGCATCAAACGCATGCACCCGCGAGTAAGGGCAGCAACTTGCCCGCACGATCGAGAGCAATCAGCTCGTCGCAACCACCGACGTGCGTTTCGCCGATGTAAATCTGTGGAACCGTACGCCTGGCGGTTCTTTCGAGCATCTCGGCGCGGCGCGCGGGATCGAGATCGACCCGCACTTTCTCGATATCGACAACACCGCGCGCGCGCAGCAACTGCTCGGCACGTACGCAGAAAGGACAAACCGCGGTCGAGTACATCAGCACGCGTGACGCGATGCTCATCGCCGGGCTCCCTTCTTCAGCGGCAGCCCGGCTTCCGTCCATGCCGCAACACCTCCATCGAGGGTGTGCACCTTGAGGAAACCAAGCTTGGAGAGAGTCGAACGGGCGGCGGATGAGCGCATTCCGGACTGGCAGATGAGGATCAGCGGCTTGTCCTTGAATGGCTCCAGCTCGGCCGCGCGTTCCGCGAGCGATCCCGCAGGAATGTTGCGCGAGTCGCCAAGGTGCCCGGCAACGTATTCGTTCGGCTCACGAATGTCGATCAACTGGGCGTTCTCGCGGTTGATCAGCATCGTCGCCTGCGTCGGCGTGACGGCGTTTGTCCCCCCCGGCCGGCGGAAAGTGAGCGCCAGCAGCATCGAGCCACTGACCACGGCGACGGCCACCAGAAGAATGTTCTGCTGTATGAATTCCAATCGAGACTCCAGAAACTGACCCGGCTCAACAGACGGGAGCGGGATGCCGCTCCCCGGCAAAAAACATCGGCGATAACAAAAATACCCCTAGCCGCCGCAGAAAACCTCGCGCATCATGCCAATCAACTGCAGCGTGCGGGCATCGCCAACCCGATAATAAACGCGGTTGGATTCCTTGCGTGCGATCAGAACGCCCTTTTCGCGAAGAATGGCAAGATGCTGGGAAATGTTGCTTTGCGAAGTGCCCACGGCCTGGACGATCTCTTGAACGCAGGCTTCCTGATCACCGATCACGCAAAGGATCTTGAGTCGCAGGGGATGTGATATCGACTTCAGCGCACGCGCTGCCTGCTCAATATGCTCCTGCTTGTCAATGAGACTGCTCGTGATCGGCACGATACGCCAGATTCGTCGTTTATCATATAATCGCCGATTATAGAACAAAACCTTGATGCACGCGTGTCCCGCACGCCATCGCCCTGTCGGTAGCCTCCCGCGCGCTGGCTCGATCGAGGTTTCTGCAAGGCGTGTGCCGTTCATTGACGAATACCCCAGACAAATCCCCGGCCCATGCCGCGCCGGGCGCTACCAGCGCCCCGGTAGCGGGGCCGGCGATCACCATGCCACCCCGCAGATCAGCGAGGCTCCCACCGCTGCTCCGGTGCTGGTTGCTGATCGGGGGGTTGGCGTTGGCGCTGCCGACGCCCGCAATCGCCGCCAGTCACCCGGCGGGTGCCAGAAACGCCGACACGGCTTTACCGAACGAAGTCGCCGAACGGCAGGGCGACCTCAAGTCGCTACGTATGCAGATCGAAGCGCTGCGCAGGGAGATGGCCGCCGCCGAAGGATCGCGGCGGGACGCGGTGGATCAGTTGAAGGATGCCGAGCGCGCGATCTCGACCACCCAGCGTGACTTGCTGCAACTGACCACCCAGATCGATAGCCTGCAGGCAACGCTCAGGGACCTCGGCACGCAGGCGCGCGCACTCGAACAACAGCTGAGCGCGCAGCAGGCGCAACTGGGAAAGCTGCTCTACCGACAGTATCTGCGAGGTACTCCGGATCCTCTGCGACTGTTCCTCAACGGCGACGATCCCAATCAACTGGCGCGGGATCTGCACTATCTGGGGCTGATTGGCAGAGCCCGTAGCCAGATCTTGCAGGAAATCGAGGCCACCCTGCACCGCAAGCAGGCGTTGGCTACCGACACCCGGCAGCAGGCCGAGCAATTGTCGGCCAGCGAAGCCCGCGAAAAGGAAGCGCACGCCAAATTGCTGGCTCAACGCGAGCAGCGCCAGGCGATGCTGGACAAGGTCTCGGATCACATTGCGGCGCAGCGCCGCGAGATCGGCAATCTGCAGCGTGACGAAAGGCGGCTGGCCGAACTCGTCGAACGCCTGTCGAAAATCATTGCCACCAGAGCCCGTGAAGCGCAGGAAGCCCACCGCGAAGCACAACGGCGCGAGGCGGCGCAGCAGGCGGCAGCGCATCAGGCGGCCCAGCAGGCGGCGCGGCAGGCGGCGCGTCAAGCGACAACACAAGAAAAACCTGCGCGGGCGGCACGATCGCTGGCCGAGAAACCACTCGTCGAAAAGGCGCCCGTCGCGACGACCCCGGTGCCGGAGGCACGCGTCGAGACTACGCCGCCGGCCCCGGGCAATCTGGCAAGAATGAAAGGACAGCTGCGCCTGCCGACGCGCGGGTCGATCAGCAATCGCTTTGGCACCCCACGGCAGGAGGGCAGCACCTGGAAGGGCCTGTTCATCCTTGCCAGCGCCGGCAGTGAAGTCCGCAGCATCGCCGGCGGTCGGGTTGTCTTTGCCGAATGGATGCGCGGTTTCGGCAATTTGCTGATTATTGACCATGGCGGCAGCTATCTTTCGATCTATGCCAACAATGACTCGCTGCTGAAGCAGGTCGGCGACGAGGTGCGCGCCGCCGAAACCATCGCCACCGTCGGCAACAGCGGTGGCAATCCCGAATCCGGTTTATACTTTGAGCTTCGCCACCAAGGGAAGCCGCTGGACCCCCTGGCTTGGGTCAACCCGAAATGAGGTGCGCACTGGAGTGATACGAATGGGGAAGTTGAAACAGGCCGGGCTGGTTTGCGCCGGATTGGTTGGCGGTGTTCTGATCAGTCTGCAGTTTTCGGCGATCGCCGACAAGGAAACGCGAGCCAGTCTGCCTGTTGAGGAACTGCGCACCTTCGCCGAGGTATTCAACGCCATCAAGACCGGCTACGTCGAGCCGGTCGAAGACAAGAAGCTGATCACGCACGCGATCAGCGGCATGCTCTCCAACCTCGACCCGCACTCAAGCTATCTTGATGCCGATGCGTTCAAGGACCTGCAGGTCGGAACGCAGGGCGAGTTCGGCGGCATCGGCATCGAAGTCGGGATGGAAGACGGGCTGGTCAAGGTGGTTTCGCCCATCGAGGACACGCCGGCTTACCGCGCCGGGGTAAAGCCAGGCGATCTGATCTTCAAGATCGACGATACGCTGGTCAAGGGTCTGACGCTCAACGAGGCCGTCAAGCGAATGCGCGGCAAGCCGAGGTCGCAGATCCGGCTGTCGATTCTCCGCAAGGGTGAGGCCAAACCTCTGGAAATCACCTTGACGCGCGAAGTCATCAAGGTGCAGAGCGTCAAGTCGAAACTCGTCGAGGACGGTTACGGCTATCTGCGTATCACCTCGTTCCAGGAGAATACCGGCGCGGCGGTGGTCAAGCATCTCCAGGACCTGTTCAAGCCTGGCCCGATGAAGGGCCTGGTGCTCGATCTGCGCAACGATCCGGGCGGGCTCCTCAACAGCGCGGTCGGCGTTTCGGCAGCCTTCCTGCCGCTGGACACCCTGGTCACCTCGACCGATGGGCGCACCCCGGACGCCAAGCACCGTTTCTCGGCATCGCCCGCGGACTACCTGCGCGGTAGTCGGGACGACTACATCAAGGCGCTGCCGCCCGAGGCGCGCAAGGTACCGATGGTGGTGCTGGTCAATGGAGGCTCGGCCTCGGCATCGGAAATCGTCGCCGGGGCGCTGCAGGACCACCGCCGTGCGATTGTTCTCGGGACGACGACTTTCGGCAAAGGCTCCGTACAAACCGTGTTGCCCTTGCCCGGAAACACCGCGATCAAACTGACCACCGCACGCTACTTCACACCTTCGGGCCGCTCGATCCAGGCCAAAGGCATCGTGCCGGACATCGTCGTCGAAGAGAGCGCCAACGGCAGTTCGGCCGAGCGCCTGCGCGAGGCCAACCTCGAACACCATCTCGACGGCACCAAGGACCCGGCGTCGGCCAAGGACGCGCCGGCGAAGCCTGCCAAGGCAGCGCCACCCGCCAAGCCGAAGGCCAGCGCACCCAAGGACGATCCGGACGAGGCCGCCGAGCCGCCGAGCCGCGAACTGGCGTCAAAGAAGGACTATCAGTTGAACCAGGCGCTGAACCTTCTCAAGGGGATGCAGATCATGCAGAATAATCGGTGAGCCTTTCTCTCGGAGCGGGGAACGTGAAACGACCGGCCGCCATGCCACAGACGCCGATTCGCAAGCAGCGCAACATCCTGTTTGCCAAGTTCCCGCCCGGCCAGGTCCCCGAAGCGTCGGACTTTCTCGGCAAGCTGGAAGACCTCGAACTCGAACGGCGCGAACAGCCGCGCGCACTCGGTGTGGCCTACGATCTGCACCACCATTGTCTGCAGGAACTCGAAGGCACGCTCGAGGACCAGGGTTATCACCTCGACAACACGCTGATGAGCAAGATGATGCGCGCGCTGATCTACTACGTCGAGGAAACGCAACTGCACAATCTCGACGCGCCGGTGCGGCCGCTCAAGCGCTCACAGTCGGAAGCCTACACGCACGCCTGGGAACGTCACCCGCACGGCGACCACGACGATACTCCGCCGGAGTGGCGCGAATACAAGTAATGCGCTCCTGCCGATGAATGACGGGCAGTTGCTGCGCTACAGCCGGCACATCCTGCTGGACGAGATTGGCGTCGAAGGACAGCAGCGCCTGCTCGATGCGCAAGCGCTGATCATCGGCGCCGGCGGTCTCGGTTCGCCGGCGGCCCTGTATCTCGCGTCTGCCGGCGTTGGCCACATCACGCTGGCAGACGGCGACACGGTAGACCTGACCAACCTGCAGCGGCAGATCCTGCACACTGACGACCGCATCGGCGAGTCCAAGGCCTGCTCCGGCAAGATCGCGTTACAGACCCTCAATCCCGAGGTACGGGTCACAGCGGTCAGCCGTCGGCTTGCCGGCGAAGCGCTGGAAGCTTTGGTCGACGAGGCCGATGTGGTGCTCGACTGCTGCGACAACTTCGCCACCCGCCACGCCGTCAATCGGGCCTGTGTGAAGTTGCGCCGGCCGCTGGTTTCCGGAGCGGCGATCCGCTTTGCCGGACAGCTTGCGGTTTTCGACGCTCGGCGCGAAGACACGCCGTGTTACTACTGCCTCTTTCCCGAAGGAGAGGATGTCGAGGAGTTGCGTTGCGCGGTGATGGGCGTTTTCGCACCGCTCACCGGCATCATCGGCGCGATGCAGGCGGCCGAGGCACTGAAACTGATTATCGGGGCCGGCGAGCCGGTCGTCGGCCGGCTCTGGTTGCTCGACGGCCTGGCGATGGCCTGGCGCTGCGTGAAATTCGCGCGGGATCCGCAATGCCCGGTCTGCGCGCAGCGCGCCTAGCCGAAGCGGGCCAGCACGCGCAGATCGGCGCCGAGCATGCGCAGGTCGCGGATTTGCAGCGTGCGTTTGTCGGCCAGCGATTGCAATGGCGGCAGGTCGAACATGCCGCGCGCCGCGTCGCCGATCAGGCATGGCGCCAGGTAAAGCAGCAGTTCGTCGACCACACCCGCCCGCAACAGCGAACCGCTGAGCGCGAAACCGGCCTCGGCGTGCACTTCGTTGATGCCGCGCCGCGCCAGTTCGTGAAGCAGCGCCACCAGATCGACCTGTCCGCCCGGTCCCGGCAGCACGATGACTTCGGCGCCTCGCTCGACGAGGGCCGCGCTTCGGCCGCAGTCATCAGCGGCGGCAGCGATCAGGACACCGCCATCGCGCAACAAGCGGGCGTCGAGCGGCAGTTCGAGCCGGCTGTCCACGATCACCTTCAAGGGCTGGCGCAGCTCCGCGCCCGGAGCTTCGACAGCACGTACATTGAGTTGTGGGTCATCGTGGCGGACCGTCCCGATGCCGCTCAGAATGGCGCACGCGCGCGCCCGCCAGCGATGCCCGTCCTGCCGCGCCGCCGCGCCGGTCAGCCACTGGCTGGCACCGTTCTGCAGGGCCGTCTTGCCGTCGAGGCTGGCGGCAAGTTTCATCCGCAACCACGGCCGCGCACGCGTCATGCGCGAGACAAAACCGACATTGAGTTCCTGCGCCTCTGCGGCCAGCAAGCCACACTCGGCCAGCACCCCGGCCACACGCAAGTGCGCCAGCCCCCGTCCGGCCACTTGCGGATTGGGATCCTGCATCGCTGCGACGACCCGCGCCACCCCGGCGACAAGCAGGGCTTCGGCGCAGGGAGGGGTGCGACCATGGTGACTGCAGGGTTCCAGGGTAACGTAAAGGGTCGCCCCGCGCGCTCTGTCGCCCGCGGCCTGCAGCGCGTGAACTTCGGCGTGCTGCCCGCCGGCACGTACGTGCCAGCCCTCGCCGACGACCTCGCCATCCCTGACGATGACACAGCCGACGCGCGGATTGGGGCTGGTCGAGAAGAGACCGCGCTCGGCCAGGCGCAGGGCGCGTGCCATGTGTGCATGGTCAGAGGCGCTGAACGCCGGGGCCATCAGCGGCCGGACGGCGGCGTCGAGCGAGAGACTTCGCGAACCACCTTGGAGAACTCGTCGACGTCCTCGAAATTGCGGTACACCGAGGCAAAGCGAACGTAGGCGACCTTGTCGAGCTTCTTCAACTCGCGCATGACCATCTCGCCGACTTTCTCCGAAGCCACTTCACGCTCGCCGAGCGCCAGCAGCTTTTCTTCGATACGGGCAATCGCCGCCTCGACCATCGCGCTGCTGACCGGTCGTTTGCGCAGCGCCAGCGAAAGGCTGGCAGCCAGTTTGTCGCGGTCGAAATCGACCCGCGAGCCATTCTTCTTGATGATCTGCGGCAGGCGCAGCTCCGCCCGCTCGTAAGTTGTAAACCGTTTGTCACACTTCAGGCAACGCCGCCGCCGCCGGACGATGTCGCCATCGTCGTTGATCCGGGTATCGGCGACGGCTGTTTCGTCAGCGCCGCAGAACGGGCATTTCATCCCGACGACGAGCCATAGACCGGAAACTTCCGGCACAGCACGCCGACATCGGCGCGCACGCGCTTCAGGACATCGGCGTCGCCCGGCGCATCGAGTACATCGGCAATGAGGTGCGCCACCGTCTCGGATTCGAACTCGGTGAAGCCGCGCGTGGTCATCGCCGGCGAGCCGATGCGGATGCCGGAAGTCACGAAGGGCTTCTGCGGATCGTTCGGGATCGCGTTCTTGTTAACCGTGATGTGGGCGGCACCCAGAGCCGCCTCGGCGTCCTTGCCGGTGATGTTCTTGGCGCGCAGATCGACCAGAAACACATGCGATTCGGTACGGCCGGAGACGATCCGCAGACCGCGCTCGGCCGACAGCACGCGCGACAATACGCGGGCATTGGCCACCACCTGCTCCTGGTAGTCGCGGAAAGCCGGTGACAGGGCTTCCTTGAAAGCCACCGCCTTGGCGGCGATCACATGCATCAGCGGTCCCCCTTGCAGGCCGGGGAAGATCGCCGAATTGATCGCTTTTTCGTGTTCGGCCTTCATCAGGATGACGCCCCCACGCGGCCCACGCAGCGTCTTGTGCGTGGTCGAGGTCACCACATCGGCGTGGGGTACCGGGTTGGGGTAACAACCGGCCGCGATCAGGCCCGCGTAATGCGCCATATCGACCATGAATATCGCGCCGATTTCCCTGGCCACATTGGCGAAACGCTCAAAGTCGATGCGCAGGGAATAGGCCGAGGCCCCGGCAATCAGGATGCGTGGCTTGTGCTCGCGCGCCAGCGCTTCCATCTTCGCGTAATCGATCGCTTCATGCTCGTCGAGACCATAAGCCACAACCTTGAACCACTTGCCGGACATGTTGAGCGGCATGCCATGCGTGAGATGGCCACCCTCGGCGAGGCTCATGCCCATGATCGTGTCGCCGGGTTTGGCAAAGGCCATCAGCACCGCCTGATTCGCCTGCGATCCGGAATTCGGCTGGACATTGGCGGCATCGGCGCCAAACAGTTTCTTCAGTCGGTCGATCGCCAGTTGCTCGGCGACATCGACGTACTCGCAACCACCGTAATAGCGCTTGCCGGGGTAACCCTCGGCATACTTGTTGGTCAGTTGCGAGCCCTGCGCCGCCATCACCGCGTGACTGACGTAGTTCTCGGAGGCAATCAGTTCGATGTGCTCTTCCTGACGGTGATTCTCGTTCTCGAGCACCTGCCAGATCTTGGGGTCCACCCTCGCCAGGGTGTCTCTATCGGAAAACATCGTGCGCCTCGCAAGCCTTAAAGAGACGCAGATTGTAGCACGCAGCAGGATTCCCACAGAATTTGCGCCGGCTCCACGACCAGCCGGCGGCCACTGAAGCGCGTCAGAAAAGCGCGCGCGCTAAGATCAGGCGCCGACGTGACAACTCGTCCTTGAGCCAGGCGTAACAAATCGGCGCCGCAACCAGACCGGCAAGGCCAAACGTGCTCTCCATGAGCAGCATGGCGGTCAGCAATTCCCAGGCCTTGGCTCTGATCTGGGCGCCGACGATGCGTGCGTTCAGGAAATACTCCAGCTTGTGAATCCCGACCAGAAAAGCCAGCGAGGAAAGCGCCACGCCCGGCGAATGCGCCAGACTGACCACGAAGATCACCGTATTGGAAATCAGATTGCCAACCACCGGCAGCAAGCCGGCGATGAAGGTCACGACGACCATCGTCTTGGTCAGCGGCAGGTGAACGCCGAACACTGGCAGCACCATACCCAGGTAGAAGGTAGTGAACAGGGTATTCAGCGCGGAGATCCGGACCTGAGCGAAGACCACACGCCGGAAGGCTTCACCCAGGTGAAAGACACGCTCTGCCAGCGCGCGCGCCAGTGGCCCCAGGTGCTCGTTGTGATTGGCCTCGCGTAGCGACACCATGCCGCCGATGATCATGCCGATCAGGACGTGTGCGATCACGTGGCCGGTCTCCTTGCCAAGCATCTGCAACTCGGCCGAATGTTCCCGTAGCCAGTGGCTGGCGTGTTCGCGCAGGGCCTCGCTGTCCCTCGGGAGCAGGTCGCCGAGCCAGCCGGGCAACGTCGCGCGCGAGGTTTCGATGATCTCGGCCATCTTTGCCAGCAACGCGGCGATGCTTCCACCCTCGCTGTTCATGAAATACACCAGCCCAAGCACCACCGCGCCGACCGCTCCCAGTACGACCAACACGACCAGGCTCACGGCCAGTACCCTGGAGCGGCTGTTCGACAGGTGCCGGGCAAAGAAGGGCGCCAGCACATGTACGAGTTCATAGACCAACAGTCCGGCGATCAGCGCCGGCAGGAGATGCACCAGAAGTACCATCAGCATTGCCAGCAGGGCAAGGACCCAGGAGGCATGTTCGATGGCCGTGACTCGGTCAGGGCTGTTGCTCAAATTTCTACCCGCTTTCAGGGTGGTCAGAGAATGCCTTGCTGCGCGTGGTGTGCAGCCAGTTCAGCACGCCGTGGCCGGCGGCGTAACCGCTGGCCAGGCAAGCGGTCAGCAGATAGCCCCCGGTCGGAGCTTCCCAGTCGAGCATTTCGCCCGCGCAGAAAACTCCAGGAAAAGCACGCAGCATCAGTTGCCCGTCAAGGCCCTCGAAGCAAACGCCGCCGGCGGTGCTGATCGCCTCGTCAAGTGGTCGCGGCGCAGACAGGACGATCGGCAGGCACTTGATCGCCGCACCGAGCAGGTCAGCATTGGCGAAAGCTGCGGGCGAGACCAACTCACGCAGCAGGCCAACCTTCGCGCCCTTGAGTTGGAGACGGCTCTGCAGATGGCTGGCCAGCGAACGGGCGCCATGCGGTCGCGCCAATTCGCCGATCACTCGCCCCACCGCGTGCTCGGGCAGCAGGTCGAGACGCAGCGTAGCCGACCCGCAGGTTTCGATGGTGTCGCGCAGGATCGCGGACAGCGCATAGATCAAGCCGCCTTCGAGCCCGTTTGCGGTAAGCATGAACTCGCCGCGGCGGCGGTGTTCGGCGCCATTCTGGTCGATCACTGTGGCAACCACGGACTTGATCGGTTGGCCCGCGAAACGCTCGCGAAAATGTGCGCTCCAGCCCACGTCAAAGCCGCAATTTGCCGGCCGAAATGGCGCCAGCGCCACCCCGGATGCTTGCAGGACGTCGAACCAACGCCCATCCGACCCCAGCCTTGCCCAGCTGGCGCCACCCAGGGCGAGCACCACCGCGTCGGCGTTGCGCTCCTCCCTCCCCTCCGGCGTCGCGTAGCACAGCCGGTAACCCTGGGCGCGCGCGCGCTCCCAGCCGCACCAGCGGCGACGCACGTGAAAGCGCACCCCTCCTGCTCGCAGCCGCTGCAGCCAGGCGCGCAGCAGTGGGGCAGCCTTCATGCCGGTCGGGAAGACGCGTCCAGAACTGCCGATAAACGTGTCGATGCCGAGGCCGTCTGCCCATTCGCGCAACTCTGCGGGCCCGAAGGCATCGAGCAAAGGGGCCATCTCTCGTTCACGCTCACCATACCGCCTCCGGAATGCCGCGGCAGGCTCGGAGTGGGTGAGGTTCAGGCCGCCCCTGCCGGCCAGCAGCAACTTGCGGCCGACTGACGGCATCGCGTCGTAGACCTCGACCTGCACGCCGCCCCGGTTGATGACCTCAGCCGCCATCAGCCCGGCAGGCCCGCCACCGACGACCGCCACCACCCGAGCGACCACGGTGGTACCGGTCTGGTCGATGTTCAGGCGATTACCAGGCACGGCGCGCCGCTCAGGCGAGTGCCCAGCCAGGTGAGTCCGAGCGCGGGCAGCGCGGCCTGCAGCCGGGCCGGATCGGCGGTTGCCAGCAGCGCCAGCTCACTCCTGCCCTGGGCGGCTTCTCCCGCGAGCCGAACGCACTGGCGTGCGACGGCATCGGCAACATCCACCAGCGTCGCCTGCGAACCGACTATCGGTTCCAGCACAGGGCGGAGAAAAGCATAGTGGGTGCAGCCAAGCACGATCTGGTCGACGCCGGCTGCCAGTAGCGGGGTCAGGTGGCGCCGTGCCTCCTCGACAAAATCAGGCTCATCCAGGCGCAGGGTCTCGACTCGCGTTGCCCAGCCGGGGCAGGCCTCGATCCTGACGTGTACCTCGCCAGCGTGGCGACGGATGAGCTGCGCCAACCGCCGGCTACGGGCAGTCGAGGTGGTCGCCAATACCGCAATCTGGCCACTGCGCGACCTCGCCGCCGCGGGTTTCACGCCGGGCTCCACTCCGACCACGGGCACATCCGGGAAGGCCTTGCGAAAAGCCGCGACGGCGGCCGCGGTGGCGGTGTTGCAGGCAACGACGATGACTCCACAGCCCCGCTCGACCAGATGCCTGCCAATCCGCAGAACCCTGCGACGGATGTAGGCGTCGTCCTTGTCGCCGTAGGGAAGATGCGCGGTGTCGGCAAGGTAGACCAGATCGGCGCGCGGCATGGCGCGCGCGATGGCTGCCAACACCGAGAGCCCGCCGATACCGCTGTCAAATACGCCAATCATCCCGAATACCACGCTGGCGTGCGTGTCGAGCCCTGCGCACTCTCGCTCCGGCGCAACTCCACCCGCTTACCGCCGAGCATCAGTACGCGTCACGCGTGTGGCTTCCGTCGAAGCCAATGTCCAGACAAGCGCCTGGCCAGCCTGCTAGCGTGCCGCAACGACCGCGATTTCTATCAGGAAGTCGCAATTGCTCAGCTTCGCTTCGACGCAGACACGGGCCGGCGCGGTCCCGCGCGGGACCCATCGGTCCCAGACCGCGTTCACCGCAATCATGTCGTCGATATCGCGAAGGTAGATGGTGACCATCAGCAGCCGCGTCTTGTCGCTGCCGGCACTTTCCAGCAGCTTTTCGACGCCGGCAAGGACCTCGTGGGTCTGTGTGGCGACGTTGGCATCAAGCGTCTGCGGCGTCTCGACGAGATAGATCGTGTTCCCATACGCGCAAATGTCCGAATACCGTTGCGTCGTGCCGTGCCGCTCTATCGCCATACGAACTTTCTCCAACGAAGACGGAGCCGGCGTGGGGCCGGCTGCGCGCTTGCGAAGCACAGGGTTTCAGGCGACGGCCACCGGGATCTTGCCGATCCTGGCCTGCCATTCCTTTGGCCCGGTGGTGTGAACCGAGGTGCCGGTGGAATCCACCGCCACAGTCACCGGCATGTCCTTGACGTCGAACTCGTAGATCGCTTCCATGCCGAGATCGGCGAAACCGACAACCCGCGCCGTCTGGATCGCCTTGGCAACGAGATAAGCCGCACCGCCAACGGCCATCAGGTACGCTGACCGGTGTCTTCTGATCGCCTCGATCGCCGTCGGCCCGCGTTCGGCCTTGCCGACCATCGAAATCAGCCCCGTCTCGGCAAGCATCATCTCCGTGAACTTGTCCATGCGGGTCGCGGTCGTCGGTCCGGCGGGTCCAACCGCTTCGTCGCGAACCGGGTCAACCGGACCCACGTAATAGATGACCCGGTTGGTGAAGTCGACTGGCAATTTCTCGCCGTTGGCGAGCATGTCCTGGATGCGCTTGTGGGCTGCATCGCGACCGGTCAGCATCTTGCCGTTGAGAAGCAGCGTCTGGCCCGGTTTCCAGGCCGCGACTTCCGCCGCAGTCAGCGTGTCCAGGTTCACGCGCGTCGAGGTTTCGGTGTTTGGCGTCCAGTTGACCTTGGGCCAGTCATTCAGGTCGGGAGGGGTCAGCACCGCCGGCCCGGAACCGTCGAGGTGGAAGTGTGCGTGCCGCGTCGCTGCACAGTTCGGGATCATCGCTACCGGCAGGCTCGCCGCATGCGTCGGGTAGTCGAGAATCTTGACGTCGAGCACTGTCGTCAGGCCACCCAGGCCCTGCGCACCGATACCGAGGGCGTTGACTTTCTCGTAGAGCTCGAGGCGAAGCTCCTCGACGCGATTCTTCGGGCCGCGCGCGATCAATTCATGAATGTCAACCGGCGCCATCAGCGACTCCTTGGCCAGCAACATCGCCTTTTCCGGCGTGCCACCGATGCCGATGCCGAGGATCCCCGGCGGACACCAACCGGCACCCATGGTCGGCACGGTCTTCAGCACCCATTCGACGATCGAGTCCGAAGGGTTGAGCGCATAGAACTTGGACTTGTTTTCCGAACCGCCACCCTTCGCTGCGCAGATCACTTCGAGGTGGTGACCCGGGACGATCTCGTAATGCACCACCGCGGGGGTGTTGTCGCGCGAATTGCGGCGTGCGCCGGCCGGGTCCAGCAGCACCGACGCGCGCAGCTTGTTGTCCGGGTTGTTGTAGGCGCGCCGGACACCTTCGTCACACATTTCCTGGACCGACAGGCCGGCTTCCCAATGGACGTCCATGCCGACCTTGAGAAAGATCACCGCGATACCCGTGTCCTGGCAGATCGGACGGTGGCCCTCCGCACACATGCGACTGTTGGTCAGGATCTGGGCGATGGCATCCCTGGCCGCCGGGCTCTGCTCGCGTTCGTAGGCGGCGCCGAGCGCCAGGATGTAATCGAGCGGATGGTAGTAGCTGATGTACTGGAACGCGTCGGCAACGCTCTGGATGAAGTCTTCCTGCTTGATAGTCGTCATTTCAGGCTCTCTCGTTGGAGGCGGCAAGGCAGCGCCGCGGGTGTCGGTTCAATGCGGCGCCGCGTGCTGTGTCTTGCTCAGCGCCAGCGTCAGGGTCATCACCCGATCCACCCAGACCATCGCCAGTGCCGAGCAAAGAAAAAGCGCATGGATGATGACCTGCCACATGATCGTGTGCTCGGCCATGTTGGCCGCATTGATGAAGGTCTTCAGCAGGTGGATCGAAGAGATGCCGATGATCGCTGTAGACAGCTTGATCTTGAGGACCCCGGCATTGACGTGCGAGAGCCATTCGGGTTGATCGGGGTGCCCTTCGAGATCGAGCCTGGAGACGAAGGTTTCGTAGCCGCCAATGATCACCATGATCAGCAGGTTGGCGATCATCACCACGTCGATCAGCCCGAGAACCACCAGCATCACCTCGGTTTCGCTGATGCGCGTGCTGCTGAAGAAAAGGTTCTGAATCAGGTGCGACAGTTCAAGCATGAACAGGTAGACATAGACGCCCTGGGCAATGATCAGGCCAAGGTAGAGCGGTGCCTGCAGCCAGCGGCTCCAGAAGATGAACATCTCGAGTTTGTCAACCGTCGGTTTCAGTGAGGCCATTTGTCAGTATGGAACGTTTCAAATACGCGATTCTAGCATCAAAAAAAGGCGTCTTTCGGCTGTGCTGAATGGCCCTGGCGTAAGTGGCCTGTAAGATTGGCGGCGTTTAATCTGATGCGACTGGCGAGACACGCGGCCGGATGAGCAGCGTATTATCTGCCTTCCGCTACGCGGAGGTTGCGAAGCATGGGTTCTTTTCGCGACTTGGTGCATTGAATTCTTGAATCCTCCACCAAAACCAACAGGAGATGGGACATGTCACTGAACGAGGCCGTAAATTTTTTTGAGCCTTCTGCCGAATTCGTCAAGCAGGCCACGATTTCGGGCATGGATGCGTACAGGGCGCTGTGCGCCGAGGCGGAAAAGGATTACACCGGTTACTGGGCCCGGCTGGCGCGCGAGCACGTGTCCTGGAAGACACCGTTTACGCAGGTACTCGACGAATCCAACGCACCCTTCTTCAAATGGTTCGCGGACGGCACGCTGAATGTTTCATACAACTGCCTGGACCGTAACGTCGAGGCCGGACTCGGCGACAAGGTGGCAATCGTTTTTGAAGCCGACGACGGCGAGGTCAAGAAAGTCACCTACAAGGAACTGCTGTCGCGGGTCAGCCAGTTTGCCAATGGCCTGCGGGCACGTGGCATCAAGAAGGGCGACCGGGTAGTGATCTACATGTCGATGGGCGTCGAGGGCATCATCGCGATGCAGGCCTGCGCGCGCATCGGTGCCATCCACTCGGTCGTGTTTGGCGGCTTCTCGGCCCAGTCGGTACGTGACCGGGTCAATGACGCGGGTGCCGTGGCGGTGATTACCGCCGACGAGCAATGCCGCGGTGGCAAGAAGATTCCGCTCAAGCCGGCCGTCGATGACGGCATCGCGCTGGGCGGTTGCGAGTCGGTCAAGACCGTGATCGTTTTCCAGCGCACCGGTGGCACCTGCCACATGGTCCCCGGGCGCGACGTCTGGTGGCACGACGTGATCGCCGGGCAGTCCGACATCTGCGAGCCGGAGTGGGTCGGTGCCGAGCACCCCTTGTTCCTGCTCTACACCTCGGGTTCGACGGGCAAGCCGAAGGGCGTGCAACACTCGACGGGCGGGTACCTGTTGCACGCCATCGTGACCATGAAGTGGACCTTCGACCTCAAGCCGAACGACCTTTTCTGGTGCACCGCCGATATCGGCTGGGTTACCGGCCACACCTACATCACCTATGGACCACTTGCCTGTGGCGGCACCGAAATGGTCTTCGAAGGCATTCCGACCTATCCGGATGCCGGCCGCTTCTGGAAGATGATCCAGGATCACAAGGTCACCGTCTTCTACACCGCACCGACCGCCATCCGCTCGTTGGTCAAGGCCGCCGATACCAACCCGGCGGTGGCGCCGACCCAGTACGACCTGTCGTCGCTGCGTCTGCTCGGCACGGTCGGCGAGCCGATCAACCCGGCGGCCTGGCAGTGGTATTACGACAGCGTCGGCGGCAGCCGCTGCCCGATCGTCGACACGTTCTGGCAGACTGAAACCGGTGGGCACATGATCACCCCGCTGCCGGGCGTAACCCCGCTGGTGCCCGGCTCCTGCACCCTGCCCTTCCCGGGCATTCAGGCCGCGGTGGTCGACGAAACCGGCACCGAGCTCGATTGGGGCAAGGGCGGCCTGCTGGTCGTCAAGCGTCCCTGGCCGGCGATGATCCGCAACATCTGGGGTGACCCGGAACGCTTCAAGAAGTCGTACTACCCGGACGATTTCAACGGCAAGCTCTACCTCGCCGGCGACGGCTCGATACGCGATGTCAACACCGGATATTTCACGATCACCGGTCGTATCGACGATGTGCTGAACGTTTCAGGCCACCGCATGGGGACCATGGAAATCGAGTCCGCGCTGGTGTCCCACCCGATGGTGGCGGAAGCGGCCGTCGTCGGTCGCCCCGACGATCTGACCGGCGAAGCAATCTGTGCCTTTGTGGTGCTCAAGGGACCGCGGCCGGTCGGCGAAGCCGCCAAGAAGATGATCAAGGAGTTGCAGGATCACGTCGGGCGTGAGATCGGCCCGATTGCCAAGCCGAAAGATCTGCGCTTCGGCGAGAACCTGCCAAAGACCCGTTCCGGCAAGATCATGCGTCGCCTCCTGCGCTCGCTGGCCAAAGGGGAAACCGTCGCGCAGGACGTCTCGACGCTCGAAAACCCGGCCATCCTGGAGCAACTGCGGGGCAGCTGAGCGACGCCCCGACCGCCGCCCTGCTGTGCGGGTGTGCGGCAGGGCAGCCGGCGGCTTCGCTCAGGGTCAGATGACAGGCGTTGCCTGGCGAACGGTACCCAGGCCCTGACGGCAAGGTTTACCGGGTGGCCAGGCAGGAGAACTGTCTCGCAGGCCGGCGCTATTGGTGCCGGCCTGCTTTTTTATGCCGATCGAGGAGCAGGCATGAACAACAGTGCGACGGAGATGCTGGTCGCGGCATGCATCGAGTTCCTGCAGGCTTACCCGCCTTTTGATCGGATGGAGGCGGAGGCACTGCGCTTTCTTACCGAGCATGTCCGGCTGGCACACTATCCGAAAGGCGCGCTGATCCTGTCGAGCGAGATGGGGGTGGCGCCGGTCCTTTATATTCTGCAGCGCGGAAAGGTGCGGGTGCGGGCCAGCGGTGGTGCCGGCAACGTCGAATTCTCGGCGATCACGCTCGGTCCCGGCCAGGCCTTCGCCATTGGGGCGTTGATGGCGCAGCGCCCGACTTCGAGCGCTTACGTGGCGCGCGAGGATGTTTTCTGCTACGAGCTGCCGGCCGACGATTTCTTCACCCTCACTCAGCAGAGTACGGTCTTCAGCCTGTTCTGCTCGCAGTACATTGCCGGCTTGCTCAAGCAGTCGCAACAACAGCTGCAACTCCAGTTTGCACAGCGCGCCGCCGAACAGAAAACGATGAATTCGCCGCTGGCGGTAATCGTCAAGCGCGAACCGGTTTCGGTCCCGGCGGACGCGTCGATTCGCCAGGTGGTCGAACTGATGGCCGACCGCCACCTGGGGTCGATGGTGATCGTCGATGCCGGCGAGCAGCCGATCGGGATCTTTACCCTCTCGGATGTTCTGAAGCGCATCGTGCTCCCCGGCCGGTCGCTCGATCAGCCCATCTCCTCGGTAATGTCTACGTCGCCACAGACTCTGCCACTGGCGGCCAACGCCCACGATGCGGCGCTGGCGATGGCCATGCATGGCATCCGCCACGTGCTGGCGGTGGATGAGGGCGGACGCCTCAAGGGCGTGGTTTCAGAGCGCGACCTGTTCAAGCTGCAAGGTGCTGGCCTGCGGCAGATCCGGCATGCGATCGATGCGGCGACCAGCCTTGATGTGCTGCAGCACGCCCGCGAGGATGTCCGGCAATTGTCGCTGACGATGCTCACCGAGGGAGGGGGTGCGCAGGAGATCACGCAGTTCATCTCGACGCTGAACGACACAGTGACCCGTCGGGTCATCGAACTGAATCTCGATCGGCACGACCTCTACGGCATCGACTGGGCATGGCTGTCGTTCGGCTCCGAGGGGCGCGACGAGCAGACCTTTACCACCGACCAGGATAATGGCATCGTCTTCATCTGCACCGACATCATGGATCGCGAACTGACGCAGTTGCGCTTTCTGGAATTTGCCCGCGATGTCAACGCCGACCTCGATACCTGTGGTTTCCCGCTATGCAAGGGCAACATCATGGCCAGCAACCCGGCCCTGTGCCTGACGCTGGAGGAGTGGGAGGAAAAGTTTGCCCACTGGGTGCGCACACCGGAACCGCTGGCCCTGCTCAACGCCACGATCTTCTTCGACTTTCGGCCGCTTTACGGCAGGTTCAATCTGGCCCACCGCATGCGTCTCTCACTGCTCCGGCAGACGCGAGGCAATCCGCTGTTCCTGCGCATGCTGGCGCAAAACGCCCTCAGCGTCTCGCCGCCGCTGGGCCGGATACGCGATTTCGTGACTGGCGCCGACCCCGAGCATCCCGGTACGATTGATCTCAAGAAATATGGGGTGCGTCTTTTCACGGACGCAGCGCGCGTCTTTGCGCTGGCGCACCAGATCGAGGCGACCAACACCGTGAGCCGTCTCAAGCGTGCCAGCACCCTGGTGAATTTTTCTTCGGATGACCTGGCGGCCAGCCTGGAGGGCTTCAATTTCATCCAGCTCCTGCGCCTGCGACACCAGCATTTCGAACAGGAACACGGGCGCCCGGGAGACAATCTGATCCGTCCGGACGAATTGAACGAGATTGAACGGCGCATTCTCAAAGAAGCATTCCGACAGGCGCGTAAATTGCAGGCGCGCCTGAAACTCGATTATCAGCTCTGATCCTCTCATGACGTGGTTCTCCAGACTCTTCGCCGGCCCGGGCGCTCCAGGCGTGGCCCTGACTGCCAGGCAGCAGCAGTTGATTGCCGCCTGGCAGCAATTGCCCGCGCCGGACCTGCGCCGCTCGCACTATCGCTGCCGCTACGTGGTGGTCGACGTCGAAACCAGCGGCATCAATGTCAGGACCGACCGCTTGTACGCGATTGGCGCGGTGACGCTGGTCGATGGACAGATCGATTTCAGGGATACCCTGCAACTGCTCCTGGCCAGTGCCGCACCGACCAGCGAAGCGGCAGCGGCCACCAGCGACGCAGCGCCGGCGCCGGTGGTCGGGCCGCAGGCGGTCGAGGCGCTGATCGCCTTTCTGCAGTTTGTCGGCAAGGCGCCACTGGTCGCCTACAATGTGCCGTTCGTGGCGGCGATGGTCGAGCGCGTGCTCGCCGAGTGCCTGGGAATCGAGCTCGCGTTACCGTGGATCGATCTTGAATGGGTCATGCCCGACCTGTTTCGCGACATCGACAGTACGCAAGGGCGCCTGGACGCCTGGCTCACGCATTTCGAAATCGACAGCATCCACCGCCACAACGCCGTCTCCGACGCCTACGCCACGGCCCAGTTGTTGCAGGTCACGATTGCCCGTGGCGCACGCAAGGGCTTCGAAACCCCGGCCAGTCTGATTGAACTCGAGAAGGCTCGCCGTCATCTGCACCAGAGCAGCTAGGAGGGCGGCTCCGCGATGGCAGATTACTCTCTCCCGCTGCGTCGCTATTACGCCTATTACACGGTCGGTTTTTTCCTGTTCATCCTGATGCTGGGGGTGCTCGAACGCCACGGCATGCCGCCGCGCTGGATCGGTTATTCGTTTCTCTTCCTGACCATTTTCCTTTACGCCACGATCGGGGTGCTGGCGCGCACCGCCAGTGTCTCGGAGTACTACGTCGCCGGTCGGCGCGTGCCCGCGGTTTTCAACGGAATGGCCACCGGCGCCGACTGGATGAGTTCGGCTTCCTTCATGGGACTGGCCGGGACGCTCTACCTGACGGGTTATCAGGGCCTGGCCTACGTGATGGGATGGACCGGCGGTTATGTTCTGGTCGCGCTGCTGCTGGCGCCTTACCTGCGCCGTTTCGGGCAATACACGATTCCGGATTTTCTCGCTGCGCGCTATGGCGGCAACCTGGCACGGCTGGTTGGCGTCTTCGCCACCGTCGTGGCGTCTTTTGTCTATGTAGTGGCGCAGATATATGGCGTCGGCCTGATCACCAGCCGCTTTGTCGGTCTGCAGTTCGAGGTCGGGGTCTTTGTCGGACTCGCCGGAATTCTGGTCTGTTCGTTCCTGGGCGGCATGCGGGCCGTGACCTGGACGCAGGTGGCGCAATACGCGATCCTGATCGTCGCCTATCTCGTGCCGGTGACGATTCTCTCCTATGAGGTTACCGGCATCCCGGTTCCGCAGTTGACCTACGGCCAGGTGTTGCAGAAAGTGCAGGTTCTTGAGGAGAGGATCTTTGACGATCCGGCTGAAGTCGACGCCCGCCGTCTGTTTCGCGAACGCGCCGATGGCTACTACACGCGCATCCTCACCCTTCCAGACTCGCTTGAGGAAGAGCGGCGCAGTCTGAGCACGCAGATCAATGAGTTGAAGAGCAGCAACGCGCAGATGCGCGAAGTGGTGGCACTGGAGCGGCAGCGCCGGGAGTTGCCGAAAACCAGCGAAGCGGCGCGTGCTTACTGGGACCAGCTGATGCGCGAGGCAGGTCAGCGGGGGGCCCTGCCCGACCACCACCTGACGCCATACCCGGGCGCCGCAGAAGGCGTGAACAACACCGCGCGATTAAATTTCCTGACCCTCGTCTTCTGCCTGATGGTCGGTACGGCGGCGCTGCCGCACGTGCTGATGCGCTACTACACCACTACCAGTGTGCGCGACGCGCGCCGCTCGGTATTCTGGTCACTGTTCTTCATTCTGGCACTGTATCTCACGGCCCCGGCCTATGCGGCCTTTGCCAAGTACGAGATTTACTCGAGCCTGGTCGGTTCGTCCATCACCCAGTTACCCATCTGGGTCACCTCCTGGGGCAAGATCGGGCTGGTGTCGATCGAGGATATCAACGGCGACGGCATCCTGCAGCTCGCCGAGTTGTCGCTGAATCCGGACGTAGTTCTGCTGGCGACGCCCGAGATTGCCGGCCTGCCATACGTCATTTCCGGACTGGTGGCTGCCGGTGCGCTGGCGGCCGCGCTGTCTACCGCCGACGGCCTGTTGCTGACCATCGCCAGTGCGCTGTCGCACGACATTTATTACAAGGTCCTGCGCCCGACCGCGACCACGCAGTGGCGGCTGGTGGTTTCGAAGTCGCTGTTGCTGGTGGTGGCCGTCCTCGCTGCCAGCGTCGCCTCGCAGAAGCCGGCGACGATCCTGTTCATGGTCGCCTGGGCTTTTTCCCTGGCCGGCGCGGCCCTTTTTCCGGCATTGATCCTCGGGGTGTTCTGGAAAAGGGCGACGCCCACGGGTGCCGTCAGCGGCATGGTCGTCGGCCTGCTGATGACCATCTACTACATGATCCGTGTGCATTTCGACGCCATTCCCTGGCTCGGCATCCACGGCATCGGCATGGAGCCGTGGTTGGGAATCCAGTCCACCTCGGCCGGCGTCTGGGGTGTTGCCATCGGGTTTTTCACGATCATCATCGTCAGCCTGTTCGGCGAGCCCCCCAGCGAAGAAACGCAGGATTTTGTCGAAAGCGTCCGTTATCCCGAAATGGAACGTTGGTGAGCCGTCGCGCGTCGGCGGAAGAGGGCTTTCCCGTGGGAGCGCCTTGAGTGCGGCTGGAGCGCAAACAACGCGATTACTGGCGGCGGAACCTCAGAATGACCGCCTGGCTGCTGGCGGTCTGGTTCGTCGTGACCTTCGTGGTCAGTTACTTCGCCCGCGAACTGTCGGAGATCAACGTTTTCGGTTTTCCTCTCGGTTTCTACATGGGCGCGCAGGGCGCGCCGCTGATTTACCTGCTGATCATCTGCTGGTACGCCCGCTACATGAATCAGCTCGACAGCGAGTACGGGGTCAGTGACGGGGACTCCGAGGAGTGAGTCCGAAACTGTGCCGCTCCGCCTGTTCTGCCAAAAGCCTTCGGGATTGTTTCATGTGAAAGTCGCGCCAGCGACTTACTCGCTAGTCTTGTTTCAGGGCTGCGCCGTTCGCGGACTTCCCGGTGCCTACGGCCGCCGGCGTTTTCCCTGCCTGCTCCACCGGAGCCTGATAGCCGCTCAGTTCCATGAAACCGACCCCCGCATGCGAACCGCTGACCTTGACCGCGCCTTCCCAGTAGACGTTGAGCGTCGTCGTGCGTGCGTCGAACTCGCTTGCCCGTTGCGCCGGATCGACTTTCAGTTGCAGGCCGCGGGCGGGGATCGAGATCGTCCAGTTGATCGGATAGAGCACCCCGGAGGTTGGGCTTTTCCAGGTGCCGCGCGAGTTCGCCGCGAAGTCAGCGGCCCCGAGCGCACTCACCGTGCCGTCCCTGGCATACGTTCCCATGCGCAGAACGGCCGCACCCTGGCGATCGAACAGTTCGAAAAGCATCAGGTCCGCGCCATCGCCGAGCTGAAGCGCGAACCAGTTCCAGCGCAGGCTGGCGGCTTCGAAGTCGCCCCACTGGTGATCGAACCACACGTCTCCGCGCACCGCCTTGACCGTTCCGCCAATGCTCAATGTCCCCTGGGCAGTCATGCGCGGACGCGACGTGTAATAGCTCTTGCCGGCGCTGCCGAAATCGAGCAGGCCGGCAACCGGAGTCCCCGGTGCCTGGTGCAGTACCGGCTGCAGCGCGTCCTTGAGTTTCAGGTCGAGCGCGAAATCCTTGCCCGCCATTTTCGCCGCGTGTTCGGCGCCGGCTCCTTGCAATTGCCAGTTGCCGAAGTTGAAGCCAAAGCCGTCGGGGCGACCGTCCGAAGGGTTGCCCGCGGTGCGCGCCTGCTCGGTGTAGATCTTCTCGGTCTGATGGTCGAGCAGGGAGCCCTGGAATACCGTATGGGTGAGCGTGCCGCGGCGCAGGAAGGCGGCCATGTGAAACGAGTAACGTTCGCCGGAATCCGCCTGCAGGTGGCCGCTGTAATACCACCATTCGGTGAGCGCCTCATGCACGGCGTCGTCCGCGGGCAGTCTGACGGCGGGCATCTCCGCCACATTCTGTGTGGCTGGCGCCGGGTGAGCGGCCACGGCGTCCGCCGATGACGTTGCCGGAACGTTCTCGGAGCGGATGAACATGATCCAGACGACGACCATTCCGACCAAGAGCCAGCCGGAGATCACCATCCAGCGATAGCGCCGGAACCAGCGCGACGAGCCGGGGCGGGCTTTGCCTCGACGGGAAAGTTTCACACGGTAGGTGCCCGACGACTCGGTACGCATCGCAATAGCTCCTCGCGGGTGGATGAGGGCGGAATCAGGCCGCCGGCAGGGTGTGCAGCCATGTTAGCGTGGCATCCTCGACCGCCAAACGCAACGCCCTGGACGAGAAAGTATGGTCGGCATCAGTAATCTCAATCCGACGGACCTTGGACGCCTCGATGAGGCCCGCCCAGCCAGGATCGGCAGCGGCAAACTCCAGGAATTCCTTGGCGGTATAGTCTTCCGCGCTCAGAATCAGCAGCATCCGTCCGGAAAACTGCCGCCAACCTGCAGCCATGCGCTCCTGAAACGAGCGCGTGGCAACTGCGCCGCCGGTCTGGCCGGAGCGGCGCGCCAGCAGCGCGCTGTGCAGCAAGCCGCGCAGCGAGTGCCATACCTGCATGCGGCCGCTGCACAGCTTCCACCAGAACTCGCGCTGCAGCAGGCGCTGACCGTAATAGTGTTTGATGTGGGTCTGCGCCAGGCTCGCCTCCGAGCGCAGCCAGGGGTTCAGCAAGGCCAGACCCACGACCCGCCGGTCACGCGTCGCTTCGACGTACAGCAAGGCTGCCGAGGCCGCATCGCACAGCCCCCAGAGCACGATCCGCTGCACCGACGGGCAGTGGTGCTGAAAGGCATCGATGGCGGCGCCGATATCTGCCGAAACGTCCTCGAAGCTGCGCATCGTGCCGCCGCCGTCACCCATGCCGCGATAGTCGAAGCGCATCACCGGGTAACCCTCGCCTGCCAATCGGCGCGAGAGCAGCAGGAATTGCCGGTGGCTGCCGACACGATATTGCGGCCCGCCGACAATGACCAGGACGCCGCAACTGGCCTCCTTTCCGGAGCTCACGGCTGCGTCCGCGAAACTGGCTGGATGTTCCCGGCCGGTCTGCGCGGGGTTGGCGCTGCCGGCGGCAGTGTTTGCGGCGTGCAGGTGGGCAGGCCAGGCAATAATGCCCGGCAACGCTTCGCCGGCGCAGGTAAACAGCAGCGCTTCCTCGACGATGTTCATGCCGGGACCGTTTCGGACAGCACCAGCAGGCTGCTTTCAAGCAGCGCTGGGCACTCGCTGATTTCACTGGTCTGCCAGAACGCCGGACCATTGACGACCGTGCTGCGTGCCTGCTGGCCGGCAACCTGCCATTGTGTCAGGCGCGCCAACGCGGCCGGCGAAAGGCTGCCGTCAGGCCTGCCGGAGATCTCCATCCATTCAACCCGGCCAGAGCGGTGGGGCAGCAGAAGCTCTGCTTTTTCCAGACCGCCGGCGAGCGCCGGTGACAGCAGGTAGCCAGCTATTTCGACCGATTCTCCCTGTCGCAACTGGCCACGAACACGCTCCATCACCCCCTTGGTCTCGTTGCCAAGGAGTTCTGCGGCCATCTTCAGTCTTAGGAACTGCTGCAGAAACTGTTTGCCCGCGAGGACGGGCTGCCAGAACAGCAGGTTGACTGGCAGCGCCATGCGGTTGGCGGCTTCGTTGGCCAACAGGCAGCCGGTGCGCAGGCCCCATAGCCACAGCGGCGCGCCAACCCGTCGCTGCAGCCACTGACAGGCGAGTTCGACGTCGGCCAGCCAGACCTCCCAGGTGGCGTCGCCAAAATCGCCGGAGCTGTCGCCACAACCCATGAGGTCAATCTGCAGCACCGCGTAGCCGGCCGCGGCCAGCGCGCGTGCCTGCAGGGCAGCCATGCGCCGGGACTTGTTGAGTTCTTCGGCAAAGGGATGGATGTATACCACCGCCCCCTGCAGCTTGACTTTGTCTCCAGGAGCATGCAGCAGGGCAAAGCGCTGGCCTGGGGAGGCCGGCAGGAAAAAGGCTTCGATCGCCACCGGGGAGGGTTGCTCAGGTGTCCAGTTTGCCCTGGACGAAGTCGATCAGGCTGCCCAGAGAAGTGAATACCGAGCCGTCGATCTCGTCGTCGTCGACCGTAAATCCGAAGCGCTCTTCGATGGCCGTAATCAGAGCGACCACGGCCATCGAGTCGAGTTCTGGAATGGCGCCAAGCAAGGGGGTGTCCAATGCAAACCTGCTTGCCCGTCCCTTGAGGCTCAAGACCTCGTCAAGAACCGAAACCACCTCGCTGCTGATATCCATGTCGCCTCCTGGTGATGGGATTTCCGCGCTGCAGCCTGCCCGACCGGCAGGGCTGAACGATTGAGCGGCGATTATACCGAGTCGTGCGACGACGCTTCGTGTGATAGGTCACACCATGACAGTGCCGGCCAACCGTCGGCGACCCTGGCCTGGTTGCCGACGGCTCTGGGCAGGTGCGCGGGCGAGCGCTCCGATTGTCAGGGCTTGCTGTTGCGGGAAAAGCGCAACAAGCGCGAACGTCCCTGTTCAGCCAGCAGCAACTCATGGTCGCTGCGGATCAGCACGGACTGCGGTGCATGCAGATGCTCGGCGATCACCTGCAGCCGTGCAAAATCCCAGAACAGCAGGCGCCCATCGTTGGTGCGGTCCTCGGTGATCCAGATGCCCTGGGGCGTACAGAGCAGAAAACCGGGTGACTGCAAGCCGCCGATCAGCGCCAGCTTGCCGCCCGCACGCGGGCCATCGGCCGCCTGGTACTGGTACAGCGGGCTGTTGCGCTGCTTCTCGGTGAAGTAGATACGGCCATCGGGCATCGCACACAAGCCTTCTCCCTTGTCCAGTCCACTGAGCAAGATCCGACTGCTGCCGGTATCGGGATTGAATTCGGTGAGTTCTCCATTCTTGCGGTCAGCGAGTATCAAGATATTGCCGTTGCCCAGCTTCGTGATGCCCTCCGCGAAGTCCGATCTGAACAGCGGGCGTGCCCCGGAAGGCGTCCAGTACATTACCCACATGTTCTGTTCTTCCTGGGCAATGAGCACGCCATCACGCCAGGGCAGCAGTCCTGCGGGTTTGGAGAGTCCGCTCAGCAGGGTCGTGACCTGCCAGTTGTGGTCGAAACGGACGAGTTCGCCCTTGCCGTGATTGTGTTGGGTCGTTCCCAGCAGTTCACCCGCAGGGGATAACGCCAGACTATCGATCATCTCGACGCCGTCGACCAGTACCGCGTACTGCCAGCCTGGAGCCGCCGCCACCGGTCGCCAGCGCAGATAGCCCAGCACGGCGATGGCCAGCACGGCCAACAGGCCGGTAGCCAGCAAACACCAGCGCAAGGCGCGGGTGGCAAGAAGTTCCTTGGCAGTCATGCGTATGGCTCGTTGCGAGATCAAGGCCGCATGGTAACCCGCAAAATAGCCGCGCGCGAAGTCGCCGCCAAACCACCGAGCCGTTGTGCCGCAGTATCGGCGAACCCATCTGGCTGGCAGGCGAGCAGGGTCGGGGCAACGAATCGCCAGGAAGCGGCACGACAGGTCGGAACAGCATGTTGAAAACTGGCGGAAGCCCGGTGCCCGCCAGGCAGATCAATGTCTATAGTATCTATAGTACAGATCGTGCCATCCCCCATCACCTCATGGACAGGAGACAAATCATGAAGATCTATCGCATTGCCACGATTCCCGGCGACGGCATCGGCAAGGAAGTCGTTCCCGCGGGTCAGCAGGTTCTAGAAGCACTGAGCACCGCGTACAGCACTTTCCGCTTCGAGTTCGAGAACTTCGACTGGGGCGGCGACTACTTTCGCGAGCACGGCGTGATGATGCCGGACAATGGCCTGGACGCGCTGCGCAACAAGGACGCCATTCTCTTCGGTTCGGCCGGCGACCCCGATATTCCTGATCACATCACGCTCTGGGGGCTGCGTCTGAAAATCTGTCAGGGCTTCGACCAGTACGCCAACGTGCGCCCGACCCGCATCCTGCCCGGCATCGACGCCCCGCTCAAGCGCTGCAAGGCAGCGGACCTCGACTGGGTGATCGTGCGAGAGAACTCCGAGGGGGAATACTCGGGCGTCGGAGGTCGTGTGCATCAGGGCCACCCGATCGAGGCCGCCACCGATGTTTCGATGATGACCCGCGCCGGCGTCGAGCGCATCATGCGCTACGCATTCCGCCTC
>JAKOZI010000245.1 GCA_029780075.1 Pseudomonadota bacterium | reverse complement strand
AGGGGGGCGCGATGAAACGCGGCATCGTGTCCGCTCCCCTGGTACTCGGCCTGATGTTAGCTACGGCAGGCGGCGTGCGGGCCATGGATCTGGGCGTCATCGGGCCGACCTACGAGATCAGCGAACCCCATCTGCTTCAGATGATCGAGCAGCGCCTGCGCGAGAAGGAGCAGAGCGGCGAACTGGGGCGCCTGGAAGCAGAAGCCCGGGAGCGGGGCATCGCAACCGTGAAGAATCCGCCGCCGGTCACCGGCCTGCGTGCGACCGACACGGTGCGGACCTTCTACTTCGATCCGAGCTTCACCCTGGATCGCAACATCCTCGGCCCCCAGGGCGAATTGCTGTTTGCCGCCGGCACGCGCAAGAACCCGCTGGAGGTAGCGTCGCTGTCCCGGCACCTGCTGTTCTTCGATGCCCGCGACCCGCGTCAGATCAGCCGGGCGCGGCAGTTGATCGCCCTTTACCAGGGACGCGTCAAGCCGATCCTGGTCGGCGGCTCCTACCTGGACCTGATGCAGTCCTGGCACGTCCCGGTCTACTACGACCAGCAGGGCCTGCTCACCCGCCGCCTGGGCATCACCCAGGTGCCGGCGCTGGTGTCGCAGGAAGGGCTGCGGCTGCGTATCGACGAATTGGCGGTGTCCCCATGAATGCCCATCGCGGCCTCGTTCCTTTCCTGCTTGCCGCCGTGCTCGCCTGCGCGGCCGGCCCCAGCCTCGCCGCCGGTGCGGCCACCTGCACCGGCAAGTTTCCCAATCCGATCACCGATATCTGCTGGTCCTGCATCCTGCCGATCAGCATCGGCGCCGCGCGCATCGCCAACTTCGGCGACCAGGAGGACACCGACAACCCATCGAGCCCCGTCTGCAGTTGCGGCGTCAATCCCGTTATCGGGCTCTCCATCGGCTTCTGGGAGCCGGCACGGCATGTCGAGGCGGTGCGCAAACCCTTCTGCCTGGTATCGCTCGGCGGCATCGATCTCGATCCGGGCATCCCGGCGCCGGAAGCGGCGCGCTTCACACGGCCCGAAGGCGATGGCGACGGCGGCAGCTTCTACCAGGCGCATTTCTACGTGAACCCGGTGATGTACTGGCTGGAGGTGGTGACCGACTTCCCCTGCCTGGAAAAGGGCTCCTTCGATCTCGCCTACCTCACCGAGGTCGATCCCCTGTGGTCCGACGACGAACTCACGCTGATCCTCAATCCGGACGCCGTGCTCTTCGCCAATCCGGTCGCCATCGCCGCCTGCGCCGCCGACTGCGTCGCCGCCTCGGTGGGCTTCGGCCTCAAGGAGCTCTTCTGGTGCGCCGGCTGCCAGGGTGGCATCTACCCGCTCGACGGCCACGTGCCCTACCACCTGGGCGGCGTGCGCACGGCCGCGCTGATGGCCCAGCGCCTGACCGCCAAGATGCACCGCGAACTGATCGCCTGGGGCTGGCACGGCACGCCCGGCCTGTGCGGACCGTACTTCGAGCCGGTCATGGACAAGACCGCCTACAAGACCCAACTCACCTATCCGATCCCCAACACCGACAAGAACGCCGGCCGCTGCTGCCAGCCCTTCGGGCGCACCACGGTGCTCTGGGGCGCCGGCAAGGAATACCCGGTGCGCGGCGAGGACTTCGCCTTCATGTTATTTCGCAAGAGGAACTGCTGTGTGGGCTTCTGATCTCCGTCCTTCTGCCTGGGCCCTCGGCCTCACCGCCGCGCTCGTGGCGAGCGCGCAGGCCCTGGCGCAAAACCCGCCGGTCATCACCGACGCGGACATCGAACGGGTCCGCCGCGAAATGCCGACCGTCACCGACCAGGACATCGACGCGGCGCGGCGGAAGTACGGCATGCCCAGCGATACCGAACTGCGATCGGCGCCGGTGCCGACCCGCCCGAACGTCGATGCGCTGCCCCAGCCCCTCAGCCGCACCCCGATCGACCTCGAAGCGCTGGCACGGGGCTACGCATCGCAAGCCGATGCAACGAATCAGGCGCAGGGGCTGGCGACTGGGCCAGGGCTGTTGGTATTCGTCAGCCTCTCCATGCCCCGGCCCACACTGCAACGCCTGGTCGACCAGGCCGCGCGGGTGAAGGCCTCGATCGTCCTCCGGGGTTTCGCCAACGGCTCGCTGCGCGACACCGTCGCCCAGGTGCAGGGCCTGATCGGTTCCCACCAGGTGGCCGTGCAGATCGATCCCCAGGCCTTCGACCGCTATGCCGTCACCCGGGTACCGACCTTCGTGCTGGTGCGCGACGGCGCCCGCCCGGTTGCCTGCGCCAGCGGCAGTTGCGCGCCGGCTGACAGCTTCCTGCGGACCTCCGGCGACGTGAGCCTGGACTACGTGCTGGAACACATGCGGCGCTCGGCACCCGGGTTCGGCCCGCCCGCCGACACCTTCCTGAAACGGATTAAGGGATAGGAGGCCACGATGCGCCGCTGGGTCACCTGGATCACGCTCGTCTGCTTTGTCACGACGCAGACCGCCGCCGTCGCCGGTCCGTTCGAGGAAGGCACCGCCGCCGGGCAGGCGGCCAATCCCGTCATCCGGGGGACGGTGAATACGCCGAGTGCATCGAGTGCCGTGCCGGGCTACACCACAACGCCGCCGGAAACCACGTACTACAGCCAGCCCAGCCTGTCGGGGGCGGCCAATGCCCGCCTGGCCGCCTGCGCCACCAGTATCGATGATCCCGTCTGCCAGGCGCAGCGCGGTGCCGTGACTTCGGCCAACACGCCGCGCACCCCGGTCTCGGCCTACGATCCCGCCGTCGCCGCCGCCCGCGATATCGCAGGCAATCCGTCGAGCGTGCTGGGTAGTCTTGCCGACTATTACTCGGGTTGCACCACCGCCGAGGTCACCACGCCCCCGGGCACTACCACCAAGGTCTGCAACCGCTACAGCGGTGTCGGCAACTACACCACCCGGCGCGACCTCACGGTCCAGGTGGAATTGCTGCCCAGTTGCACCGAAGGCACCTGGTTCGCCCATGGCCAGGTCAACCGCAACGGCATGGATTACATGATCGCGGAAGCACAATGCCGCATCCGCGCCGACGGCAAGCAGCGTTTTCGCTTCTACGCCGCCGGTGGCATGGGCGCCTGCATCGGCTGGCAGGCCCTCGACCTGCCGATTGCACCGGCTACCCAGGCGACCTACGTCACCGACCTTTCGCCGCATTGGCAGGGCTACTGCTGGAGCCCCTTCAAGGTCGTCATGATGCCGGGCTCGGGTTGCACCGCCGGGAGTTGCAGCTACACCTTCCAGTTCGGCACGCCGGTCTATGCCTGTCCGAGCGGCACGGTGAGCGGCGATACCTTGATGGGTTACGCAGGGTCTGCCGACCAGTGCTTTACGGTCACGGCCCCCGATCCTGATGCGGGCTGTCCGATCGGCAGCACGACCATCTACGACGACGCCGGGACGCACTGCGCCCTACCGGCGGGATCCGCGACCCTGGTCGGCGCCTCCGGTTGGAGTCTGCCCCTGTCCTTCGTCCAGCCGACCATGCAGCAGCACGAGACCGACGTCTGGGTCGACAAGAGCGCCGCGCTGACGGAGGGCGACCGCTGCACCGTGACCACGGCCGACCGCTGCGTCGACGGCCCCGCCACCAAGACCATCGACGGCCATGCCGTCACCCGCGCCTGCTGGTCGTATGAGCGCACTCTCACCTGCACCTCCGGCGCCCCGGTGGACGAGTGCGCCCCACTGGCGAGCAGCGGTTGCACCCCGGCGACCAGCACCTGCAAGCAGATGAATGCGGCGACCGGGTTGTGCGAGATCACCCAGGACACCTACACCTGCCCGGTCTCTGCCCAAACCGCCACCACCGCCTCGAATTGCCCCGCCAACGTCTATTGCCTGGGCTCGAACTGCTTTGACACCAGCTACACCAACGACGCCGACTTCGCCCGCTCGATGTCGCTGATGGAAGCCACGCGCGAAGCCGGCGTGTACCTCGATACCACCAACATGCAGGTCTTCAAGGGCGAGTCAAACAAATGCCGGGACCGGCTCTTCAAGAACTGCTGCTACTCCGACTCGGCCGGCGCCGGCATGACCAACCAGAGCCTGTTCGGCACGGGTTCGCGCCTCGTCTATGACGTGCTGATGAACGCCGACAACCGCGAGTTTCTGTACCAGGGCATGCAGGCGCTGCTGATGAGCGGCGGGTTTTCCGGCAGCTTCACGACCTATGGCGTCACCGTCGCCATCAACGGCACCGCGCTGCCGGCCAGTTCGGTCGTGCTCTACTCCGGCGACGGCCTGGTGGTCGCCTTCGATCCCTGGTCGCTCGCCATTGCGGTGGTGATCTACATCGTCATGTCGATGTCGTCCTGCACCGAGGAGGAAGGCAAGCTCGCGATGAAGGAAGGGGCCGGCCTGTGCCATAGCATCGGCACCTATTGTTCGTCGTGCATCCGCATCCTCGGCGCCTGTGTCGCCTGCATCGAGCACACCACCGGCAAGTGCTGCTTCAACAGCAAGCTCGCGCGCATCGTCAATGAGCAGGGCCGCGTGCAAGTCGGCAAGGGCTGGGGCTCCGGCGAGAACCCCGATTGCTCGGGTTTCAGCATCGCGCAACTGCAGAGCCTGGACTTCGCGGCGATGGACCTTTCTGAATTCTATGCCTCCATCGTCCCGACGCTGCCCAGTGTAGGAACGATCCAGGGCAGCAACGCCTCGCGCCTCACCACCTGCTACTACGGACAGGGGAAATGCCAATGAAGCCTTTCTATGCCGTTGCGCTGCTCGCCGCATTCGCGTTGCCCGTCTTCGCCGACGACCTGCGCCGCACGCCGGTGCCCGACGCACGCCCGGTGATGCTGGCCGCCCTCCAAGCGACCGACGGGCAAGCCCACGGCGTCCTCATCGGCGAGATGGCCGATGCGATCACGCGGCGCTTCGGTGCCACCTCGCCGATCTTCATCGACATAACGACCGAGAAGCACTACGCCCAACCGGGTTGCAGCCGGCTGAAGGTCACGTTCTGGCAGGACGGCGTTCTGTTGCCCGGTGCCACGACGCCGCGCCGGCAGACGATGGACTTCGGCATCAACTACTGCCTCGACGGCCGGCCGCCACAATCCCTGAAGTAGAGCCGATATGAAGCGCTTTGCGTTCCCCACACCCGTTCGCTCGCTGCTGGCGCTGGCCTCGATGCTGGGCGCCTGCGCCGCGTCGGCCCAGGATGCCCAGGACACCGTTTCGCGCTACTGGTCCGACCGTTGGCGCGGTTGGCATTTCTATGAAGACCCCGTGCCCGGGGAGCGTGAACGCCCGATGCTGCCGGACAAAGCCGCACCCACTGCGCCACCGGCTCTGCCCTCGAAAGCCCCGGAATTGGTCGAGTTCGAACGTCTGCAGAAGACGCTGGAGGACACCCGCAACATCGCCATCATGCGGCCGACCGAGGCGAACGTACGCCGCTACATGGAACTGGAATCCCAAGTGGTCGCGCGTGCCTCCTATTTCGCCGACGTGGCGCAGCGGGTCGCCTGGGCCACGCCGGCACTCGATCCGACGCTGCAAGGCCGGCCGGTCAACGCCAAGGCGCTGGAGGTGTTCGAGCAGACCGAGTTGGTGGATCGCTCCCGTTCGATCGCCGAACTGGGCAAGGACCACGTGCTGTTCTTCTTCTACCGCTCGGACTGCCCGTACTGCCACGCCTTCGCACCGACCCTGGCGGCCTTCCAGGCGCGCCACGGCATCCAGATCGTGGCCATCAGCGTGGATGGCGGCCCGATGCCGGGTTTCCCCAACGCGCGCCCGGACAACGGCATCGCCACGACGCTGAAGGTCGCCCAGGTACCCGCCGTCTTCCTGGCGCAGCCCTACACCGGGAAGATCACGCCGATCGGCTTCGGCGTGCTCTCGGAATCCCAGTTACTAGAACGCATCGCCATCGTGTCTGGCCCGCAGGCCGAGGCCATGCTGCCCGGTACGACGCAACGTCTCGCCCTGCCCCAGGAGATCCCATGAACCACCTCGACCATCCCCCGTTGCGGCGCACCACCGCCGCGCTGCTGGCCTTGCTGCTAGTGATCTTGCCGCCGCCGCTGCGGGCCGGCGATCTGAACACGGAAGTGAATGACATGTTCAACAACTTGGGCGCCATCGGCAACTACACGGCCCCCGGGGCCTTCCGCGGCCAGACCTTCAACACCTACACCGGCGGCAACCTGATGATGCGATCGCCCAACAAGGTCTACCAGCTCGCCGCCATCCAGTTCCCCAGCGCCAAGGCCGGCTGCGGCGGCATCGACGTCTTCGGCGGCAGCTTCAGCCACATCTCGGCGACCGAGTTCAAGAACATGCTGAAGAACATCACCGCCGCCCTGCCGGGCATCGCCTTCCAACTGGCGCTCGAAGCGGTCTCCCCCCTCTTGGGCGGACTCACCAAGTGGGCCAAGGGGCTGGAGACCTGGATCAACAACGCCCGCATCAACTCCTGCGAAACCGCGAAGGCGATCGTGAGTACGGCCGCCGAATCCGTCGGCTACAGCTCGCAGGAAACCTGCGCCGACTTGGCCGTCGAGATGGGCCTGGAGAGCGACCGGGATGCGGCGCGCCGGCGTTGTGGCTCCGACCGGCCCAGCATCTTGGCGTCGGCACGTTCGTCCAGCGATCCGAACGTGAAGAACAAGGCCCCCTTCGTCGGCAACCTCACCTGGAAAGCGCTGCAGTACACGGGTTCCTACCTCGACGATCAGGAGCGCGAGCTGATCATGAGCCTGGTCGGCACGATCATCTACTACCCGGAAGAATCGGCGCGCGACCCCGAACCGATCGCGCCCACGCTCACGTCGATCAGCCAGTTGTTGTATGGCCAGAGTGCGGCGAGCGGCACGGATGTCATCCAGCACGTGCTGAAGTGCAACGACTACACCAACTGCGATGTGGTCACCCTGAACACCGGGTACACCCACACCCCCTTCACGGCCAAGGTCGAGGCCATGATGCGCTCCATCGCCGAGAAGATCACGACGCGCACCGCCATCCCCAACAATTCGACCGAGGTCGGCTTCGTGAATCAGACCACCGAACCGGTCTACAAGATGCTGTCGATCGGCACCAGCATCCCAGGGTCAGGCCTCGCCGACAGCCTGATCGCCCAGTACCGCGACGTGATCGCCGCCGACTACGCCTACGTCTTCCTCGAACGCAACCTACGTCTTGGGATGGCCGCCCTGGACAAGAACTACACGCTGCAGCAGACGCAACGTGACCAGGCCAACCAGATCCGCCAGCGCGCGCAGGCCATGCTCATGCAATTGTCACAGGAGAAGAACCTGCTCTACCAGAAAGTGGGTTCCTTCCGGGCGGTGGCTAGCCACCTGGAACAACTCGAACGCCAACTGCGCTCCAGCATGCCCCAGCACGTGATGGACATGCTCGGCCAGCAGGCCGCTTATCTGGCGCAGTAACGCCGACGCCATTGCGCGACAGGAGGGAGTGCCGTGTGGGAAATCTACGCTTACCAGAATGCCGACAGCCTGTTCGGTGTCTTCAATGCGGCTGCGGCCATCCATGCATCGGGCGACTACCTGTCGGCGGTCGCCGCTGTCGCCTTCTGCGGCTTCGTCGCGGCGCTCATCGCCTACGCCTTCGCCCCCGAGAAATTGCAGGGCTGGAAGTGGTTGGGCACGGTGGTGCTGGTTTTCTCGGTGCTGATCGTGCCTAAGGTGACCGTGGGCATCGTCGACAAGACCGGCGGCTCTGCGGTCAAGGTGGTCGACAACGTGCCCTTCGGGGTGGCCGTGCTGGGCAGCCTCACGAGCACGATCGGCAACACGCTGACCGGTCTTTTCGAGACGGCCTTTCAGGTCATTCCTGGCAACGGCGCCCTGCCAGCCGAACTGAGCTACCAGCAGAACGGCCTGATGTTCGGCAATCGCCTGATCCGCGAGACCGGCAACGTGGTGTTCCAGGATCCGGCCTTCCGCACCGACCTCATCAACTTCATCCACAACTGCACCACCTACGACCTGATCGACGGCACCCTCGATCCGGCAGTCTTTTCCGCCTCGGATGATGTCTGGCCGCTGATGGCCTCGCCCAATCCGGCGCGCTTTTCCACGCTGACCGCCGCGGGTGGCAGCGTCGGGGTCGACACCTGCCCCAACGTTTACCAGAGCCTCAATGGGCGACTGCCGGCGCAGATCACCCGCATTCAGGGGCGGCTCGCCTTCCAGCTCAACCCGACCTTGCCGGGAGCCGCGGCTGCGGCGGCCATCGCTGGGCAGATTCAGCAGGCCTATCTCAAAAACAGCATCGCCACCGCCGCGGCCACGGCGGCCGACCTCATCCGGCAGAACGCGGTGCTCAACGCGATCGAGGACACCAGCAAGATCGTCGGTCAGAAGGTCAATGATCCGGCGGCCATGGTGCTGGCGGTCGGCCGGGCCCAGGCAGTGGCCCAGCAGAACGCGACCTGGCTCAACTATGGCAAGGTGGCCGAGCAGGCTCTGCCGGTTTTCCGCAATGTGGTCGAGGCGGTGACCTACGCGATGTTCCCGCTCTTCGTGCTGCTGCTCCTGCTCACCAGCGGACGGGAAACGATGGTGGCCTTCAAGGGCTACGCCGCCGTGCTCATCTGGATCCAGCTCTGGCCGCCCCTCTACGCCATCCTCAATTACATGGCCTCGATTTACGCGGCCTACGACTTGGCGGCCGCCGCGGACCTGGGCACCGGCACCAAGGCGTTGGCCCTGCAGACCGCCTCCACGATTTACTCGCGCGCGATCTCGGGCGAGGCCGTCGTCGGCTACCTTGCGATCAGCATCCCCTTCATCGCCTGGGCGGCCTTGAAGCGCATGGAAAACATCGGGACAGCGCTGGTGGGCGGCCTATCGGGCCTGCAGGCGATGATCTCGGGTGGCACTTCGTCATCCACCGTCGGCAACGTTTCCATGGGGAACGTGGGGATGGATCAGATGCAACTGGCGCCCAACCGCACCTCGGCTTTCATGGGCAGTTGGCAAAACGATCTGAGCGGGAACACCTTCTCGTCGAATGCGCTGACCGGACGAACCGCCGTCAGCCTGCTGCGCAATCAGGGGTTTGCTTCCCGGATGGTCTCGATGCGCGTGTCCGAGCAGGACGTGACGCAGGCGAGTCGGCAAGCCGACGCCGCGCGTGGTGAGGCGATTGCTGCGAATACCGAGCGGTCAGCGGCGCTCACAGAGACTTTTGCGCGAGGCTTGGCAAAGCTTCGGTCGTCTCGACACAGCAGCGGCACGGCCTCCAGCAGTTTCGAGCAGATGGGCGAGACGCTGAACCGGCTGGATCAGATTTCGAAGAATGTGGCGTACAGCACGGGTTTGACCCAGAGCCAGGTGGCACAGATCGCTTTCGGCGCTGCCGGACACGTGGGGATCAATACGCCCGTGGCCGGCGCGGAACTTCAGGCCAGAGCCGGCAAGAACTATTCGTCGGGATTGTCGGCCGCCCAGCAGAAGGTGCTCAATAGCCTCACCCAAGAGCAGATCGCTGAGTTCAAGCAGTTCGGCGACCGGGTGTCGCGGGATTCGAGCGTCGTCAGTAGCTTCGTCAGCGATTCCCGCGAAGCTCAGGAGATGTCGTCAAGGCTGGCCACTACCACGTCCAGAGCGGAACGGGCAGATGCGACCTTTGCCGAAAGAACTGCTTTTGCTGAACGCCTTTCGTCGGCCAAGGACAAGGGAGAGTCGATCTCGGTCGACATTGCCCAAGATCCGCACAATCTGGAGATGTTCTTGCGCTACGCCGAGCAGTACGGAGGCGACAGCGCCTCAGCACTGTCGATGTTCGATGCGGAACTCGCGCGCCAGGGACTCAGACCCAACCGGGTGTTCTCTGATGGCACGGCGCTGCCGAGTTCGTTCGGGGACGTACGCAGCCTGCATGACCACCAAGCCACAGACCCCGCGCTATCACCAGACCTTGTGGCTTCGCATCGAGAACAGCGCGCAAAGGTGTCGCGATCCAACCACCCCGAACCGGGCACTCGCCCCGACACCAATCCGTCTCCATTGCGAAACGACATAAAGGGACGCGGCAATGCCATCAGGAGTGAAACAGGTGCGGCTGGCCCCAGCTTTGATCGAAAGGCAGAGATCGTCGACACCGGGGACGGGACCTTGGTCACGAAAAAGTCGTTGCTGGCCGAGTCCGGCAAGCAAGTGTTTGAAGACGCCAATGCGTCAATTGATACGGCAAAGCAAGCAGTAAACTCTCTGCTTCGGAAGGATCAGTGATCAATCGGTCATTCCACCGCTACCGCCGAACCGCTTGTTGTCCGGTGAGGGGGGCTTCATGAACTGAGGATGGCCCTCATCGCGCCAATAGTTATCCATGAGATCCTCGCTCGTGGTGCCTAGCCCACGTAGGGCTCTATCTCCGAGTTGTGGCGCGCGTCCTCTCTTCCCAATTCCTGAGAAGGCGCCCCCGACGGCGGCTCCCGCCAAGGCCCCGAACGACATAACGACAAGGCGCGCGCCCCAAGAAGCGCTCGCCGCGAGCAAAAGGCCCAGTATTGTTCCCACAACGACGAATCCGATGAAGATGAGTTTTCTCATTTCGACCTCCTGGATTGAGCCTACCTCCGATGGTGCAGGTTTCAAGCCTATAGCCACCTTCCCAGACAACATTTCCACCATCAAGGCCCGCGGCCCCGTTAAAGTTCTTGGGTATCCGATTTTCGTGATTGATTTTTGCCTGTGCAATGCAATATTGGTCCGGCATGCAGATTGTCACGCGTTGATCCGTCTCAGTTCGGCCAAGAATAGTGTAGTCCTTTGGTTCGGTGGGCCGAACTTCGGCTTTAGACCGGGAGTGGCTATTCAAATTGAACCAGAGCAGCACAGTACAATTGGCCTACGCCGAATCTTGAACGAATCACGCCATACTCGCTGGAGCTAGGGCTTCATCCGAACACTTACGTCATGTGCTCTCATGTGCTGCTTAATTAGTCCTCCCAAATTGAGGGGCTGCTCGCCAAGATCCAAAGGCGCATGGAGCGGGTAGCACGGCAGGTCCAAGCTGGCCTGGAAAGATAACCATGGAAGAAACGCAACCGAAAGACGAAGTCCCTGACATCCCCGATCAACAGGGAACGAGTACGGCTGCCACTGGGCCAGCCGGTGCACACTTTGAAGGGCAGGTCGCAGCGTTCTACCTGCTCGCCATGCTCAGCGGCGCACCGCCACGAGGCCTTCCGGGAACAACGATTGAACGGATCGCCCTTCAACAAGCCAACAACGGGCGGCCGCTCGACGATGTGATCGTTCATGCAATTGATGGCTCAGGCAGACCTGCAGTACTGGAAATACAGGTAAAGCGCACGATCACGTTCACTCCTACCGACCCGGTCTTCCGGAAGGTAGTTGGCCAGATTGCTCAGGCCGTGCGCCTCCCAGGCTTTTGGTCAAAGCAATATGGCCTCGCGATTGCCACAGCGAGGGGCTCGCGCAAGATCGATGGTCCATATCAGGACTTGTTGGCACTGGCGCGTCAAATCGGGGAGGCGACGACATTCGCCTCACAACTGACGCTTCCTGGTGTCGCAAACGACGACATGCGCACCTTTGTCAGGACGTTCCAGGGTCACCTAAAAGACGAGCAATCACCTCATGATGAGGAAACGATTTGGAAGTTGCTGCGCCGCCTCCAGATCCTTACATTCGACTTCACCGCATCCGGATCGGCCTCAGAGGATCTCGCTCGGGAACGAGCGCTCCGCACATTGCATGCCGACGATGCCTCGCGGGTAGACGCGCTTTGGGGGAATCTTGTTGAGCAGGCCATCAGCGTAGCCAAGAGCGGTGGCGATAGAAATCGCACGACCCTTCTGGAGTCCCTGCGTCCTCTCGGGTTCCGGTTTGCCGCAGACCGGCGGCACGCGAGCGCACGTGCTGCCCTCGCTGAGCACGCCCGCCAAGCACTCGCTGACATCGATAACCAGGTAGGCCAAGTCATCCTTACACGACATGAGCACGTTGCAGCGGTGCACGAGGCCTTCGATGCCGGACGTTATGTGGAGATTCGCGGCGACGCTGGCGTAGGCAAGTCCGGCGTCTTGCGTCAGGTGGCCGAGTCTTTGCAAACAGAGGGGCACGTTCTCGTCCTAAGCCCTGGCCGTTGCGTTCCACGCGGATGGACCTCCATGCGCGCACAGGTCGCGTTCGAAGGCACGCTCCATGAACTCCTCGTCGACCTTGCAAGTGACGGCGGCGCCATCTTGTTTCTGGACAACCTTGACTCGTTCAGCGGCGAGGAACGTCTCACCGTCGTTGACATGCTCCGAGCTGCCGCGCATGTCCCCGGTGTATCGGTTCTCGCCACTGCTCGGACTGAATTTGGATTGGAGGAGCCCAGTTGGTTGCCGGGGGAGGCGCTCGATAGGCTGAGACGGGCGGCGCCAGTGATGATCGATGCTTTGAGCAAGGCAGAGATCGAACAGCTCGCAACCACTGATCCAGCGTTGACACCGCTGCTCAGCGAGAACCATCCTGCACGACAGGTGACGAGAAACTTGTTCCGGCTCGCTCGCGTTGCGAGTCAACCGGCGGCCGACCCTTTGCCACATACGGAAGCCGAGATGGCTAGCCAGTGGTGGTCCACGGCTGACGGCGAGTGCGACACCGGATGGCGGGATCGTGCGCGCTTGTTAGGTGATCTGGCCCAGCAGGCGCTCACTGGGCTGGATAGTCTTGATGTCAGGATACAGCCTGCACAGTCGATTGACGCATTGATCAAGAGTGGAACATTACGCAGTCTAGGCCCGGACCGCGTCTCCTTCCGTCACGATGTGCTGCGCGAATGGGCGATTGCCTGTGCACTGCGTGCGGATGTCAGCCTCGTCGTCCGGCTGGATCTGAAGCGCCCCGCTCCCGCAACGCACGCACGCGGCATAGAGCTCGCTGCCAGGATGATGGTTGAGCGCGCAACAGACGGCTCGGAGTGGAACAGCTTTCTAGAACGTTTGAGCCGTGACGATGCCCACAAGTCCTGGAGGCGTGCGGCCCTACTTGCGCTTGCCCGCTCTGAAGCTGCTGAGGCCATACTGCCGCGCGTCCAACCGGTTTTGTTTGCCAACCAGGCGTTGCTGCTCCGCGAACTCCTACGCACGGTCATGGCCGTCGAAGTTGTACCAGCCTCGAAGGCCTTCGCTGCTACTGGCGTCGATCCCAGTCTCATACCAGCGGGCATGACGATGCCGAAGGGCCCCGCCTGGCTTACTCTGGTTCTCTGGCTCCTGAGCATCGGCGACGGCGTTCCAGCCGAAGCCATTCCGGAAGTGATTGACTTGTATACGGGGTTCTCGGTAGGGACGCTCGGCCTCACAGCCGTAACGCCGCTCACAACGCGACAGCTGTACCGATGGCTGAGATTGATGGAACCGAGGAGTACCCCGCCCGACCCGAATGAGGGGCCCAAGTTCTGGGAGAACCTTGAGCGCGATCAGGTGCAGTCTGTACGGCGTGACCTGCGCAACGGATTCATCATGTTCGCGCGCACCACGCCCGATCTGGCCGCCGAGTATCTTCGGGCTTTGGCGCAGAGCCAGCACAACGACGATCTGGTCCGAAGCATCCTGAAGATGCGCGGAACATTGGCACAAGCGGCGCCCGCTGAGCTCGCGCGATTGACCGAGGATTCATTGATTGAAAAACCTCGGCCACGAGATCGCGGGTTTGATCGCGAACGTCGCGAAGCGTTCACGTTCATCGACCATGAATTTCTTCCATCCTCGCCGGCGCAAGGCCCGTTCTTCGAACTGCTGCTGAACTCGCCGCCAGACGGACTCGCGCTGATCCACCGCTTAGTGGATCATGCCATCGCCCACGGCACCCGTGCCCGTGAAGCCGGCGACAATGCGATCAGCTTGGCGTACGCGGATGGCGCACGTTTCTTTCCTTGGACGGGCACCTATTTCTGGTCTAGGAACAGCAATTATTACGCCATAACGTCGGCACTGATGGCCCTGGAAGCTTGGGCTCATCGACGTATCGAAGCCGGCGAACCCTTCGAAATCGTCCTGAAAGATGTACTCGGGCCACCAGGATCATGCGCGGCCTATCTGCTTGTTGCGGTAGACCTGATCATCTCGCATTGGCCAAAATCGGCCACGTCTGCCGCGGAATTTCTTGGGTGCCCCGAGCTCCTATGCCTGGACCATACGCGGCAGGTCCACGATCAGTTGGAATATCCAGACCTCTTCGGGCTGAAGGAGCTGCAGACCGAACCACGTGGCGTGGTCAGTGCTGCCGAGCTCAAGAGGCGCGTGTCGAGGCGTATGACGCTCGATGGTCTGATCGGCAATTACACCTTGTTAGCCGAGCCGGAGCAAATGAGAAAGCTAACGTCACTACTACGTGATGCGGCTGATCGCCTCGGACCGGCCGACGCGCAAGCCAACCTCGGCAATCCCGAGTTCATGGTCCTGCATGCGCAGAACCTCGCCGATCCAGCCAACTGGCAAGAATTCGACACGGAGCGTAAAGATGGATCGACAGTACGGGCTCGTCGCTACATTTCACCGGCTGCCGAAGAAGCACATCTCCAGGCACTAAGAGACGCGGCGGCAGACAAGTCCTCGGATTTCGCAATGCAAAGCGCGATCACCCTTGCGATCGACAATCCTTCTTGCTTGTCGCCTGATCAACTTCAAGCCGCCGTAGCTTGGGCGAGCCGTCCTTCACCTGAACCTACGGCGCCGAGGGGTGATGATAGTGATGATGTATCGCCGCGCATGCAGCGAGAGGCGGTACTTGCCGCTGCAATGATGACCATGCGGGACGGAGACGCCCGCTTGCGGGCTGAACACGGGCACTGGGCGCGGAAGCAGTTGGAGGGTACGTTGCAGACTAGTGATGATGATCCCGTGCTCCAGGTGCGGGCCGGTCTTCGGTTCAATCCGATCGCGATAGCCTATACCGGCTTGATTCACGCTCTCATCCACCACAATACTCTGGAGGACGTGCGAGCCTTGCTAGAGATCGCGGCGGAGGACCGTCATGCAGCTGCTCACGGCTTCGGTGCAGCAGTTGCAGCCCTCAACACTGTCGATGAGCGGTTGCCCCGTGCACTTCTGCGCTGCGCACTGCGCGCATGCATTGTTCCTGTCCGCAAGTGGGACATTTCTGACGAGGAGAAGGCAGCCCGTGCAGAACGGCGGAAAGCGGCTGCAGTCGCCGCCATTGATGCGGAAATATCTTGGCTGGAAGGGCCTGGGCCCGAGCCGGCATGGCCCGTCTTCCCTAAAAAGCACGCCCGTCCTCGGCGACGCCTTCGGCTGTCCGTAACGCCCATGCGGATTGAAGCTGAAGAGCCCCTCCCAGAAGAGGAGGTCTACCACCAAACGGCGGCGCTGTGGCTTCGCCAAGTGCAAGGACTTGGCAACGCGGACAAGTGCCCGTGGCTGCGCAATGTTGCTAGTGCCTATATGTCGTGGACGATTGAAGCTAACGGCGGTGACTTTGGCGACAAGGAGGAAGCTGCCGACACACCATCAGAATGGAACGGCGTGTTTTTTGCGCTGACGGCTCGCTGTACTGTCGGTCTGACCTCGCCTCAGGTTGCGGAGTTTGTTACGGCACCGATTGCTGCATTACCAGATCAGAATTTCTTCGACGTTCTCGCCAATTTCTTGCGTAGCTTTGACGGAGTCTATTTCGAGAGCGGCAATGTTGACGCATCGGTGGCTATCGCTGTTCGATCGGCACTTGCTGACCGCATGATAGAAAGCTGGGGATGGGAGCGCCTGAACGGCACCAAGGAAACCTCTATTGAGAGGCATATCGCCCCTGCAATCGCCACACTGTTCTTCAACGATTACAACTTCGCCTCCAGCACAAAGAGCTATCTGTTCGAGATAGGCGTTGAGCAGATTGGACCGTTCTTGCCAGTACTGGCTCGACTCGTTCATTCCGGTCCGTCGCCATTTGTTGCCCTCGTGCTGCTGAACCTTCTAGAAGTTGCGCCGCGCGCTGAGCATCTCGGTCTGCTCGTTCAAGCCGGCAAGACTTGGCTTACAACGTATCCGGACTTTCGGTTGTTCTGGATTGATCATGGATTCGGTAAGCGGTGGTGCGGGATCGTCGAAAGGTTTCATGCTATTGATTCCGTGGCCATCGACACCGACGCGACAATCCGCGTAGACCTAGACAGTATCGTGGCAGAGCTAGTTGGGCTTGGCGTTTCCGAAGCAAGCCGACTGGAGGAACTGCTCAACGGTCGGTGTCCTTGAATCACTTTGTTCCGGACACCCTCCGATGGCTCTGCGCGAATGTCTGTTCTGCTGCCGCAGAGCCGACGTCTGCCACACTGATCCCGAGGGTCAGCATTTGTCCAACGCTTACCCCTCTCGCACGAGCGGTACGGCCTTCGCTGTTGTCCCGTTGACGATCTGTTCGAATCGCTCGACGTTGGCAAGTACCGCATCAAGTTGTGGAACTTCTCCGAAGACCATGCCGGCCATCGCTGCGTAGTCCTTGGCGAGCGCGTCACACATCGCCGGACTGGGCATGAGCGTAAATGTACCGGGTTGGGCGGCATCCAGCCCCAGGTCGGCGCTGCCAAAGAAAAGCCTGGCGTGGTGAGCGCAATCGATGGCGAGTGTCTGATCGGCCTGCCACTCGGGCGATGCGCTTGCCTGCATCAGTTGGTGCACGTCGTAATAGTGGCGCGAAACGCGCTGCCCGCCGTGCCGCAGTTCTCCGCGACGGTCGTACCACTGCCGCAAGCCATGCAGGATGATGACCTTGTCCCAGAAGGTGCGCTCCGGCTTTACGGTGGTCACGTTGCTTATGGTGAGATCCAGCGCAGGCAAATCCTGCGCAACGTATGGCGTGACCGTTGCCGCTATGTGGGGGTCAAGTGCCGACTTCGCACCGGACTCGATTTTCACGGCGGAGCGGATGTAGTCGTTGGTCGTGGGCGTGACGGCGGGATACCAAAACAGCAGGGTCTGGCCGTCTTTGTCATCTGGATCGAGTTCCAGGCGGAAGCGGCCATCGGGAATGATGGCAGCGGCGACCTGAGTGAATTCATCCGCCAGTGGGCCGGCGATGTAGGCTTGACAAGCCCGCCGGATGGCTTCAAGGCGAGCCCGACGCTTCTTGCCGCTCAAGGCGTCCAGTTCCGCCACCTCAGCTGCCTGTCCCAGATCGCCACGGAAAACCGTGATGTCGATGTCCTCGGAGAAGCGGGAGATCAGGCCGAAGGCCTTGGAGAGAGACGTACCCCCCTTGAACAAGAGCCGAGGTCCGCCAGTAGCCAATCCGTTGAACAAAGCATCCAGGGTCCAGCAGACCCAGAAGTCCTTCTCGACGTTCTGAACCGCCGTACCCAAGCGGGTGGCTGTGCCGAGAAACAAATCGAGTCGTTCAGCATCGGCGGCGGTGATGACATCTTGAAAGGAAGGATTCAACGGCCCCTCCTTATGCCCTTGGCCCAAGATGAATCTGCCGTGGCCTTCACGCCGTCAGGCGCCTGCAAGGTCATGGGTATGGCCCCCAGTGGATCACAACCGGGTAGATCACGGACCAGACTTTGCATCCACGCCGGCAGCACGTTGAAGCCATCGCGCAGGTCCTGGCAGATCGCAGGCCCCTGGGCGGAATCGACGAGTAGTTGGCTTAGTCGGTTCACGATACGGTCATGGTCGGAGATTAGCGTGTCTTTCAGCCAATGTAATGCCTGCACAACTCGCATGGCGGGACGATCAGCCCAATAAAGGCGACTGGGGGCGGTTTGCTTGAAGTCGATGACGAGTTTGTCGAGCATGATCGCCCGGCGACGTGCGTCGGTATGAATGGTGACACGAGCCGGGACGGCATCCGTCAGGCCAAGATCATTGGCTGCGGTCATCCCATCCACCAGCAGACGCAGTTGGTCGCGCCGCGCGATGGCATCGACAATCGCGCGATAATCGGGAGTGCTGGGGCGCTGGGTCAGACGGTTGATACTGGGCTTGTCGTATAAACCTCGATCAATACGCCGCAGGTCACCCGCCAGCACCATGCGCTGGAGCGCCTTGTCGATCGCATTACGGTTGCCGAGATGTGCGAAGTCGGTCGGCACCCAGACATGGCCGGGACCGGCGGCGTTGATTTGCGACGAGATGGCGGATTTGAGATCGGACACAGGGCTCATTGTCCGATATTTGTATAACTTTTTCGGACAATCTGCAAGAAGCAATGTCCGAAAATTGTAGATCTATTTCGGACGGAGCGTATCCATACCTCAAGCAACGCCAGCACCGCGTCGAACGGGTACCGCGGTGGCGCTATTTTTATCCACGCATCCACCATGTCAGCCCAGGCCTTGCTCGACGAATCACTGCGGGAATTATGGTGATGGAGTTCACCTGCACCGGGGGCCACGCCCCTCGCCCCGGACGAAGCCGCTGGTCTCGTTCCCATGTTGGCGAGCAAGCAACGACGACTGCACGCCCTCGCCTCTACGCGGGTAGCACCTGCCAAGTGTTCCCCCAATCGTTCCCCTGGACTCTAAAAAGCAAAAAACCCAGTCCGAAGACTGGGTTAAGTGCTTGATTCTCTTGGTCGGGGCGGCGGGATTCGAACTCGCGACCCCTTGCACCCCATGCAAGTGCGCTACCAGGCTGCGCCACGCCCCGACAACCGCTCAATTATACCTGAAATCACTGCTCGGGCTCACACCGCAGCATTTCGACGATGCTCAATAGCTCGACGCGCAGCCTCTCGGGAGTCAGGGCCGCCGGGTCGGCTGCAGGCTCCACGGCATCGTCCAGGCGGTTGCGCGCGCCGCTGATGGTAAAACCCTGGCTGTAGAGAAGTTCGCGGATACGGCGAACCAGCAGGACCTCGTGGTGCTGGTAATAGCGGCGGTTGCCACGACGCTTTACCGGCCTGAGTTGCGAGAACTCCTGCTCCCAGTAGCGCAGGACGTGCGGCTTGACGCCGCACAACTCGCTGACCTCGCCAATGGTGAAGTAGCGCTTCGCCGGGATGGCCGGCAAAGGCTCCTGGCCCGGTTCTTTATGGCTGACTTCCATCATAGGCGTGCTCCACCTCGGCCTTCAGTTTCTGGCTGGCATGAAAAGTGACGACCCGTCGCGCGGAGATCGGGATTTCCTCGCCGGTCTTCGGATTGCGGCCGGGCCGCTGCGGCTTGTCGCGCAACTGGAAATTGCCGAACCCCGAGAGCTTTACGCCGTCGCCGCATTCCAGCGCATTGCGTATCTCTTCGAAAAAGGCCTCGACCATGTCCTTGGCCTCACGCTTGTTGAGGCCGACCTTCTCGAACAGCAAGTCCGCGAGTTCTGCTTTGGTAAGCGTCATTTCTTCCCCTTCTCAGACGCGAAGCTGAGCTGCGAATGTGTCTTCCAGATAAGCCACCATTTGCTGCATGGCGGCTTCGACCTCGACTTCAAGCAAGGTTTTTTGAGTATCTTGCATCACTATGCGGAAGGCAAGGCTTTTCTTGCCGGCCTCGACGCCGCGCCCGGCATAGACGTCGAACAGGCGAACATCGCGCACGATGGCTGGCCGGTTGGCGTTCAGGGCGTCGATCAGTTGCTGCAGTTCAAGCGTCTGATCGACGACAACCGCCATGTCGCGTATGACGATCGGCTGGCGTGAAACCTCGGTGTAGTGCGGCAGCGTGGCCGTCGTGAGCGCTTCGAGATCGAGTTCGAACAGCACGGCGGGCAGCGGCAGCTCGTATTTTTGCTGCCACTGCGGATGCAGCTCGCCGACGAAGCCGATGCCCTTGCCGGCCACCAGAACGCGCGCGCAGCGGCCCGGATGCAGGGCCGGGTGCTCGGCTTTCTTGAAGCGGGCGACGAGCGGGGCCAGCAGGGTTTCGAGGTCCCCCTTGAGGTCGAAAAAGTCGACCTGGCGCGCGGCACTGCCCCACTGTTCGGGCAAAGCCGTCCCGTAAGCCAGTGCCGTGAGTTTCCACGGCTGGCGAAAACCTGTGACCGGGCCGCCCTGCGGGTCGCGGAAGAAGCAGCGCCCGGTCTCGAACACACGCACGCGATTCTGCCTGCGCTTGAGGTTGGTCGCCACGTTGGCCACCAACCCGCCGATCAGCGAGGATCGCATGACGCTCATGTGGCTGGCAATCGGGTTGGCCAGGCGGATCAAATGCTCGTTGGCGGCAAAATCCATTTCCCAGGCTTCTTCGACGAAGGCGAAGTTGACCACTTCCTGGTAGCCGCTGTCGGCCAGGATCTGCCGGACGCGCGCCAGCGGCCGCGTCTGCTCGGTCTGCGGCAGCATCGTCAGGACCGCCTGCGGCGCTGCCGAGGGTATGTTCTCGTAGCCGTGCAGGCGAGCGATCTCCTCGATCAGGTCTTCTTCGATCTCGATGTCGAAGCGGTAGCTCGGCGGCGTGACGACGAAGTCCTGGCCCTCGCGGGTAAACGGCAGGGCCAGGCGCGAGAACAGTTCGCCGATACGCTCGGCGGACAACGGTAGCCCGAGCACCTTGGCGACGCGCGCCGGGCGCAGGCGCACCGGCAGCCGCGCCGGCAGGCTCGCCGAAGCCTCGCTGACCGGCCCGGCCTGGCCGCCGCAGATATCGATCACCAGCCGTGTGGCCCGCTCGAGTGCTCGCCGCGTGCCGGCGAAATCGACGCCGCGTTCGAAACGATGCGAAGCGTCCGAGACGAAGCCATAGCGCCGCGCACGCCCGGCAATGGCCGCCGGCGTGAAGAAGGCCGCTTCGAGGAACACCTCGGTGGTGGCCAGGGTGATGCCGCTGGCTTCGTCGCCCATGATCCCGGCCATCGCCACCGGACGTTGTGCATCGCTGATCAGCAGGATGTCGGGCTGCAGGGTCAGCGTCTGCTCGTTGAGCAGGCTGATCGTCTCGCCGGCCTGCGCCATGCGGGCGTGGATGGCGCCCTGCAGGCGGCTGTTGTCGAAAGCGTGCAGCGGCTGTCCGAGTTCGAGCATCACGTAGTTGGTGATGTCGACCAGCGCCGAGATCGGACGCACGCCGCTGCGCTCCAGGCGCCGCCGCATCCACGCCGGCGTGGCGGCGGTGCCGTCGACGCCGACGATGACCCGACCGCAGTACCGTGGGCAGGCTGCGGGCGCGTCGAGCACGACGGCGCGCGCGGCCGCGTGCGTGACCGCGACCTCTGCGACTTCGGTAAAACGGGCGGGGGTGCCGGTCAGCGCCGCGACCTCGCGGGCCACTCCTTCGAGCGACAGGCAGTCAGCCCGGTTGGGGGTCAGCTTGAGCGTCAGCAGGCGGTCATCGAGATCGAGATGGCGCCGGAGGTCTTCACCCACCGGCGCATCGGCGGCCAGCAGCAGCAGCCCGGACGCGTCCTCGGCAATCCCGAGTTCCCTGGCCGAGCAAAGCATTCCCGAGGATTCGACGCCGCGCACCCTGGCCACCTTGATCCGGAAACCACCGGGCAGTTCGGCGCCCGGCAGCGCGCATGGCACCTTGATGCCGGCCGCGGCGTTCGGCGCGCCACAGACGATCTGCAGCGGTTCCCCCGACCCGACGTCGACGCGGCAGACGTTGAGGCGGTCGGCACCCGGATGCTTGTCGACGCTGAGCACCTGCGCGACGACGACCTGGTCGAAGTGCGGCGCGACCGTCTCTTCGGCTTCCACTTCGAGGCCGGCCATGGTCAACAGGTGTGAGAACGCATGCCCCGAGCACGCCGGATCGACGAAGCTGCGAAGCCAGGATTCAGAAAATTTCATGGCCGCTCAATGTCAGGAGGAAACACCGTCAGACAAACTGCCGCAGGAAGCGCAGGTCGCCATCGTAAAACAGGCGCAGGTCATTGACGCCGTAACGCAACATCGTCAGGCGGTCCGGCCCCATGCCGAAGGCAAAGCCGATGTATTGCTCGGGGTCGATGTTGACGTGCCGCAGGACGTTCGGGTGCACCATGCCGCAGCCGGCAATCTCCAGCCAGCGACCCTTCAGGGCGCCGTCCATGAAAGCCATGTCAATCTCGGCCGACGGTTCGGTAAACGGGAAGAACGAGGGGCGGAAGCGCACCTGCAGATCGTCGCTCTCGAAGAAGCGGCGCAGGAAGTCGCCGATCACGCCCTTGAGATCGGCAAGGCTGACCTTCTCGCCAATCCACAGTCCCTCGACCTGGTGGAACATCGGCGAGTGCGTGGCGTCGGAATCGACCCGATAGACGCGTCCGGGGGCAATCACCCGGATCTCAGGCATCTGCTCGCGATCGGCGTAGCGGGCGACATGCGCCTGCATGTAGCGCACCTGAATCGGGCTGGTATGCGTGCGTAACAGGACACCTTCGGCGACGCCGCCGGCCGTATCCTGCAGATAGAAGGTGTCGTGCATCGAACGCGCGGGATGATCGGCAGGCGTGTTTAGCGCGGTGAAATTCTGGAAGTCGGCCTCGATCTCGGGACCATCGGCGACGTCGAAACCGATCGAGCGAAACAGACCTTCGATGCGTTCGAGCGTGCGGGTGACCGGATGCAGACCGCCGCGCGCCTGCCCACGCCCCGGCAGCGTCACGTCGAGCGCCTCCTCGGCGAGTCGCGCGGCCAGTGCCATCCGTCGCAGCGCCTCGCGACGTGCGTTGAGCGCCGCCTCGACGGCGTCCTTGCTGCGATTGATCGCCGCACCGGCGGTCTTGCGCTCGTCCGGCGGCAGTTTGGCCAGACCCTTGAGCAACTCGGTCACCCGGCCGTTCCTGCCGAGGAAAGTGGCCTTGATCTGCTCCAGCGCATCAGGGTCGTCGGTCGCCGCAAAGGCTGCCGACGCGGCGAGGACTATTTCATCGAAGTTGTGCATGGCGTTGAAGAGGGTGTTCGCCGAAAAAAAGGAGGCTCACGCCTCCTTTCTTGAGACTCGTCGGACCTAGGCTGCGAGTTGGGCCTTGGCCTGCACGGCCAAAGCGGCAAAAGCCGGCTTGTCGAAGACAGCGAGATCGGCGAGCACCTTGCGGTCGACTTCGATCTGCGCTTTCTTGAGGCCATTCATGAAAGTGCTGTACTTCATGCCGACTTCCCTGGCCGCGGCGTTGATGCGCGCGATCCAGAGGCTGCGGAACTGACGCTTGCGCTGACGACGGTCGCGGTAGGCGTACTGTCCGGCCTTCATTACCGCCTGCTTGGCGACGCGATAGACGTTCTTGCGGCGACCACGGTAACCCTTGGCCAGGGCGAGAATCTTCTTGTGACGCGCGTGCGCCGTTACACCACGTTTGACTCGGGGCATCGTTGATCTCCTTAAGCGTAAGGCATCATGGCGCGAACCATGGCCTTGTCAGAGTGGTGCACCTCGGTCGTGCCGCGCAACTGGCGCTTGGTCTTGGTGTCCTTCTTGGTCAGAATGTGCCGCTTGTACGCGTGCGAGCGTTTGATTCGGCCGCTGGGACTGATCTTGAAGCGTTTTTTCGCTCCCGTCTTGGTCTTCATCTTGGGCATTGAATGCTCCTCTTATAAACATGCCGCCAGGTGTCCCCCGACGGGGGCACTTCGGACCCGGCACCACTTGTTTTTGCTGGCAGCAGGCCAGCACTTGAATCCGAGCCTACTTCTTCCTGCTCGGGGTCAACACCATGACCATCTGGCGACCTTCCATCTTCGGCATCTGCTCGACTGCCGCCAGGTCCTGCAAATCGGACTTGATGCGCTCGATCTGGCGCATGCCGATATCCTGATGGGCCATCTCGCGACCACGGAAGCGCAACGTGACCTTGACCTTGTCTTCTTCTTCGAGGAAGCGCGTCATGTTGCGCAGCTTGATCTGGTAGTCGTTCTCGTCGGTACCCGGACGGAACTTGACTTCCTTCACCTGCACCTGCTTCTGCTTGAGCTTCTGCTCATGCTGACGCTTCTGTTCCTGGTACTTGAACTTGCCGAAATCGACGATCCGGCAGACAGGGGGCTGGGCCATCGGAGCAATTTCGACGAGATCGACTCCCGCCTCGTCGGCCAGGGCCAGTGCCGCCCTGACGCTCATGACTCCCAGTTGCTCGCCGTCCAAACCGACCAGACGGACTTCCGGTGCGTTGATCTCTTCGTTAACGCGTTGCGCCTTTTGCAGTGCGATGGGTCCACTCCTTGTTTCGACAAAAATTAAGCCGTACCGCTACTTCGCGCCGCAATTTCATCGAGAAGTCGCGTTGTCAGGGCCTCGATCGGCATTTGCCCCAGGTCCCGACCTCCGCGTGTGCGCACGGCCACCAGGTTCGCTGCCATTTCCTTGTCACCAACGACGATTTGGTACGGCAGCTTGTTCAAGCTATGTTCTCGTATTTTATAGGTAATTTTTTCGTTGCGCAAATCCGCTTCGACCCGCAGGCCGGCACCACGCAGCTGGGCCGCCACCTGCCCGGCGTACTCGCCCTGTTTTTCAGAAATATTCAACACCACGGCCTGCATCGGCGAAAGCCACAATGGCATTGCACCGGCATAATTCTCGATGAGGATGCCGATGAAGCGCTCCAGCGAGCCGAGGATCGCCCGATGCAGCATCACCGGAATGTGCCGGTCGTTGTCCTCGCCGACGTAGTGCGCGTCGAGCCGCTGCGGCAACGCGAAATCCAGTTGCAGCGTGCCACACTGCCAGACGCGGCCGAGGCAGTCCTTGAGTGAGAATTCGATCTTCGGGCCGTAGAACGCGCCTTCGCCGGGCTGCAGGTCGTAACTCAGATTCTTGGCAGCCAGCGCTTCCGCCAAAGCCGCTTCGGCGCGATCCCACACTTCGTCGGAACCGATGCGTTTGTCCGGGCGCGTGGACAGCTTGACGAGGATTTCGGTGAACCCGAAATCGGCATAGATCTGTTGCAGAAGGTCGATGAACGCCGCCGTTTCCGGCAGCACCTGCGCTTCGGTACAGAATATGTGTGCGTCATCCTGGACGAAGGCGCGTACGCGCATGATGCCGTGCAACGCGCCCGAAGGCTCGTTGCGATGGCAGGAACCGAACTCCGCCAGCCGCAGCGGCAGATCGCGGTAGCTGCGCAAGCCCTGGTTGAAAATTTGGATATGGCCGGGACAGTTCATCGGCTTGATGGCGTAGTCGCGGTTTTCGGAAGCGGTGGTGAACATGTGCTCCGCGTAATTCTGCCAATGCCCGGACCGCTCCCACAGCGAGCGGTCCATGATCATCGGCGTCTTCACCTCACAATAGCCGTTGGCGCCGAGTACGCGCCGCAGGTATTGCTCGATCTCCTGCCAGATGGTCCATCCTTTCGGGTGCCAGAAAACCATGCCCGGCGCCTCGTCCTGCAGATGGAAGAGGTCGAGTTGCCGGCCGAGCTTGCGATGGTCGCGCTTCTCGGCCTCTGCGAGCATGTGCAGATAGGCGTCCTGATCTTCCTTGCGCACCCAGGCCGTGCCATAGATCCGCTGCAGCTGCTCGTTGCGATGGTCGCCTCGCCAGTAGGCGCCGGCCAGCTTCATCAACTTGAACACCTTCAGCTTGCCGGTCGACGGCACGTGCGGACCACGGCACAGATCGACGAAGGTCCCTTCACGATAAAGCGACACTTCCTCGCCCTGCGGAATGGCTTCGATCAGTTCGGCCTTGTAGTGCTCGCCGATCGACTTGAAGAAGGCAATGGCCGCGTCGCGTGCCACGACTTCGCGCTGCACCGGCAGGTCGCGACGGGCGAGTTCGGACATGCGCTTTTCGATCGCTGCCAGATCGTCGAGCGTAAACGGGCGCTCGTAGGCGAAGTCGTAATAGAAGCCGTTTTCGATGACCGGCCCGATGGTCACCTGCGCCGCCGGAAACAGTTCCTTGACCGCGTAGGCCAGCAGGTGCGCTGTCGAGTGACGGATCACTTCGATGCCCTCGGGATCCTTCTCGGTGATGATGGCGAGTTGGGCGTCGTGCTTGATCGCGAAGGAGGTATCGACCAGACGGCCATCGACCCGGCCCGCCAGCGCCGCGCGCGCCAGCCCGGCACCGATCGATTGCGCCACTTCGGCAACCGTGACCGGCTGCGCGAACTCCCTCCGGGATCCGTCAGGCAGTGTGACTACAGGCATGGCGCAACCTCAACAATGAAAAGGAAAAGCCAGAGTCCTGCTCTGGCTTGGTGGATTCCGGCTGGCACGAGGACACGATGGCGGCGAAACGTTCCCGCACCTCAAGCGCAAGCGGGCGATTCTAGCACACCGCAAGCGGCCTGCCATACGCCCCACGACAGGCGTTCGCCAACTATTCCACAGTTGACACAACAGCGCGACCGGCGACAGCGGCGGCTCGACGCGCCGTTCAGCCGGGCAGCGGCGCGAACAGTGCGGCAATGTCGTCGCTGCCGAACTTGGCGTCGACGCCGCGGTCGGCGGAGAGGATGCGTGCCGCAAGTTCCGCCTTGCGCTCCTGGAGGGCGATGATCTTTTCCTCGATGCTGCCGGCGACGATCAGCTTGTACACGAATACGGGCTTGTCCTGCCCCAGGCGATGCGCGCGATCGGTGGCCTGGTTTTCGGCTGCCGGATTCCACCAGGGGTCGTAGTGGATGACCGTGTCGGCGGCGGTGAGATTGAGACCGACGCCGCCGGCGCGCAGGCTGATCAGGAAGATCGGCACTTCGCCGGCCTGAAAGCGACGCACCTGCTCCTCGCGATCCTTGGTATCGCCGGTGAGGATGACATAGCCCAGGCCAGCCAGTTTCAGTTCCTTTTCGATCAGCGCCAGCATGCTGGTGAATTGCGAGAACAGCAGGATGCGTCGGCCTTCCTCGACCTGCTCCGGCAGCATGGTCATCAGCAGGTCGAGCTTGGCTCGCTCCCTGATCTTCTGGGCGGATTTGGCCTTCACCAGACGCGGGTCGCAGCACACCTGCCGCAGTTTCAGGAGTGCGTCGAGGATGACGATCTGGCTGCGGTTGAAACCCTTGCTGGCAATCTCCTCGCGCACTTTCTCGTCCATCGCGACGCGTACCGTCTCGTACAGGTCGCGCTGGCCACCAACGAGTTCGACCTTGCGCACGATGATCGTTTTTGGTGGCAGTTCACGCGCCACCTCTTCTTTCTTGCGGCGCAGGATGAACGGGCGGACGCGACGGGCGAGCAGATCACGGCGTTGCGTGTCGCCCAGCTTTTCGATCGGCGTTCGCCAGTACTTGGTAAAGGTATGGTTGTTGCCCAGGAATCCCGGCAGCAGGAAGTCGAACTGACTCCAGAGTTCGCCGAGGTGGTTTTCCAGCGGCGTGCCGGTCAGGCACAGACGGTGGCGGGCAGCAATCTTGCGCACCACTTCCGCGCCCTGGCTGCGTGCGTTCTTCACCGTTTGCGCTTCGTCGAGGATCAGCAGGTGGTAGCTGTGTCGGGTCAGCTCGCCGGCGTCGCGCCAGAGCAGTGGGTAGGTGGTCAGCACCACATCGTGCCCGGCGATCTCGGCAAAACGGCTCTTGCGTTCCGGACCGTGCAGCGAAAGGATCGACAGACTGGGAGCGAAGCGCGCCGCCTCGTTCTTCCAGTTGAAGATCAGCGAGGTCGGCAGGACGATCAGCGCGGGGCGGTCGAGGCGCCCGGCCTCCTTTTCGAGCAGCAGGTGCGCCAGCGTCTGGGCGGTCTTGCCCAGGCCCATGTCGTCGGCCAGAATGCCGGCCAGGTTCTGTGCGCGCAGGAACTGCAGCCAGGCCAGTCCTTCGGTCTGGTAATGGCGAAGCTCCAGTCCCAGACCGGCAGGCGGATCGATGTGGCTGATGCCCTGCGCCGCCGTGAGTTGTTCGGCGAGCGCCAGGACGTCGCTCTGCCCGCGGAACTGCCAGCGAGTGCTGTCGTTGAGTTCGGCCAGGCGCGGCGCGTCGAAACGGGAGACGCGCAGACTGTTGCCACCGGGAAAACCATCGAAGAGATCGATCAGGGTCGCGGCAAGCGGTTTCAAGCGCCAGGCCGGGGCACGAATGCGCAGGTTGTCGGGGGTCACCAGCTCGATCAGTTCCTGGTCGGCGATCTGTGCCAGCAGGGCCGGATCGAGCCAGCGTCCGTCACGCCGGAACAGCGCTGCCAGCAGGGGTGCCAGCGGCAGGCGCTCGCCTTCGACGATGATCCCCATGTCGAGGTCGAACCAGCCATTTTCCGACGCCACGAGATCGGCATCCCAGGCCTCGACCTCGAGCAGGCGATGCCGGTAATCGGCGGCAAACTCGACCTGCCAGCCGACAGCGCGCAGGCGCAGCACCTCGTTGCGCATGAACGCCGGCCAGCCGCCTTCGAACGCCAGGCCGTAGGCGTTTTCAGGTGGTCTGCCGAAGGTGTGCAGGACGTAACCGGGAATTTTTTCAAGACCGGAGCCGGCCAGTTCGTCCATCAGCAGATCTTCGCGTGCTCGCTGACGCTCGATGCGAACCATCTCGCCACTGGCCAGCGTCGAGAAATCGCGCATGTCGTCGGGAATCACCTCGACATCGGCGTAGCGAAACACCGGCAGGGCGACATCGAAAGGACCGCCGCCATAACTGGCAAGATACTCCCGCCAGCTGCGGTTGCCGTGGGTGCCCAGGGTTTGCAGGCGCAGCACCGGCAGCGGCTCGGCGACGATGCTGCGCATCGCGACGCTGGCCTGTTCGGGATCGCCGGGCAACTCGCACGCCGGCTCGGCCAGGGCTTCGCCAACCAGCGCCGCTGCCGTTGCCGACAGCGGCGGCAGCGAGAACAGGCGCGCGACAACGGCGGCGTTGCCTGGAACCTGCAGCGGGCCGATCTGACGTCTGGCAAGATCGACATACCACGGTACCGGCAGGGGGACGACCAGGCTCGCCGGCGGATCCGGCACCAGCATCGGCAGCCGGCGCCCGTCGCCGTTCTCGTGCCACCCTAGCGTCGCCGAACGCGGCGCCGCCGGCGTCAGCGTCGAGAAATCATCCTTGCGGCACAAGCGGCCGGTCTCGGCCATCAGTTGCAGGGCCTCGCCACCGTGCCGTGGTCCCAGGCCAAAGGCGTGCAAACCGGTGTCGAAGGATCGCTCGGCCCACAACAGGCGCAGGATGGCGCGATCTTCGTCGCTGACAAAGCGTGGCGGCTTGTTCAGGGCGCGATCGATGTTCCACATCTCCTCGGCACCTTCCGGGTCGCGCCCCTTGTGTACGGTGACGCCGAAACCACGCGCATCGGCAGTCCACAGCAGCAGGTAGAAAATCTGCTGGCGGCTGGCGGCCGGGCGGCGATCCTTCTTGCTGACTGCCACCGTTACCCGGCGCAGTTCCTCGGTCCAGGAAAGCACGCCGGGGTCGGTCTCGTTCGCCGGGTCGGAATCGTCAGCGGGCATATACAGCATCGGTACCTCGCCCACAGTGAGCACCACTTCGACGCCGCATCAGGAATCGGCGCGGCACGACGATCGGAAACGCCAAAGGAATGTGAACCCGCAACAGAACCGTCATTGGCTGCCAGCCTTCCCCGCGCCCGGAACGGGAAGCTCCGGACAGGTACCAGCCGTGTAAGCTAGCACATGCCGACAAGTAGCGGCAAGCTGGGAAAGTCATGCTCGCGGGTCTGGCCGGCCGATGCACACCACTCAGTCGCGAAAATTGCCGTACTTGATCGGGAAATCGGTGATCGCCCTGGTCACCGCAGCGATGCAGGCCTGCAACTCATCGCGTTTGGCGCCGCTGACGCGCACGGCGTCGCCCTGGATCGAGGCCTGCACCTTGAGTTTCGAATCCTTGATCAACTTGACGATCTGCTTCGCCAGTTCCGACTCGATGCCGATCCTGATCTTGAGTTCCTGCTTGACCTTGTTGCCCGAGACCCGCTGCACCGGCTGGTCTTCCAGGCGCTTGGTGCTTTCCTTTTCCTTTTTCTCCATCGCCGGGAAGAGCAGGTCCTTGATCTGACCGAGTTGAAAATCGGAGTCGCCGTAGAGGGTGATGAGGTGATCCTTTTCGTTCAACTCGACCTTGGCGCTGGTGCCCTTGAAATCGTAGCGATTGTCGATCGCCCGCCGGGTCACGTCTATGGCGTTGTGCAGCGCAGCCATGTCGGCTTCTGAAGAAAAATCGAATGAAGGCATCTTGCGTCCGCTTGAGAATGGGCTAAATAAGACCGGAGCCGCCTGGCACGGCGGGAACCACCACCAGCGTGCCGATCGTGCCAGGCCGACGGATCCCGGCGTCAGGCGCTGCACCGGGCAGGCTATCCAAAGTGGCAGACATAATGATAGGCGTCGTCGCAGGCAATCTCGAACACCGAATCAGCGGGTACCGCAAACGACTGACCCGGACCATAGGCTTTCCACTGATCCTCGCCCTTGAGCCTGACCCGACACGTGCCTCCGACGCCTTCCATCACCTCTGGACTGGTGGTCGTGAAAGTCAGCGTCGATGGCAGGATCACGCCGACCGTCTTGCTGCTGCCATCCGCCAACCGGATCGTGTGGCTGATACATTTGCCGTCGAAGTAGACGTTGGCCTGCTTGACGACGCTGACATTGTCAAACTGCGACATGATTCACAATCCCCAGAGTTTTTCCATGATGGTCTTGGCGATGAAACCGACCATGCCGAAGGACAATACGAAGAACAATACGATGGTGCCGGTCTTCCCGGCCTTCGCCTTCCATGCAATTTCGCCGATGATGAAGAGCATGAAGAGCATGAACGCGCCGACCCCGAAGGTCATGCCAAAATCCGAAATCTGCTCTTCCGTCAGTCCGAACATCGACGGCGCGCTCCCCGATCAGCTTTTGCGGCTCGCCAGATTGGCCGCAATGCGCATGCGTAGCGCATTGAGCTTGATGAAACCGGCGGCGTCCTTCTGGTCGTATGCCCCGGCATCGTCCTCGAAGGTGGCAATCGTCGAGTCGAACAGCGAATCGGATTTCGAATCACGGCCCACCACCTTGACGTTACCCTTGTAAAGCTTGACCCGCACCCAGCCATTCACCGCCTGCTGCGTATGGTCGATCAGGGTCTGCAGGGCGCGCCGCTCCGGGCTCCACCAGTATCCGTTGTAGATCAGGCTGGCATAGCGCGGCATCAGGTCGTCCTTGAGATGCGCCACTTCGCGGTCGAGGGTGATCGACTCGATCGCCCGGTGCGCCGGAAGAAGGATCGTCCCGCCGGGAGTCTCGTAGCAGCCGCGCGACTTCATGCCCACGTAACGGTTCTCGACCAGATCGATGCGCCCGATGCCGTGCTTGCCGCCGAGGCGGTTGAGCAGCGCCAGCAGTTCGTGCGCCGGCATGTGCAGGCCATTGATCGACACCAGGTCGCCGTGTGCGAATTCGAGGTCAACGTACTCGGGGGCATCCGGCGCCATTTCCGGCGACACCGTCCAGCGCCACATCGACTCCTCGGCCTCGGCCGCCGGGTCCTCGAGGTGACGGCCCTCGTAGCTGATGTGGAGAAGGTTGGCGTCCATCGAATACGGCGAGCCTCCTTGCCGATGCTTCATCTCGACCGGGATGGCGTGTTGCTCGGCATAGGCCAGCAGCTTCTCGCGCGACAGCAGATCCCACTCCCGCCACGGGGCGATGATCCTGATGTCGGGCCTGAGCGCGTAGGCACCGAGTTCGAAACGAACCTGATCGTTGCCCTTGCCGGTGGCGCCGTGCGCTATCGCATCGGCGCCGGTCAGGTTGGCGATCTCGATCATCCGCTTGGCGATCAGCGGCCGGGCGATCGAGGTCCCGAGCAGATACTCGCCCTCATACACCGTATTCGCCCGGAACATCGGGAAGACGAAGTCGCGCACGAACTCCTCGCGAAGGTCGTCGATGTAGATGTTTTCCGGCGCGATACCGAACTGCAGGGCCTTGGGGCGCGCCGCGTCGAGTTCATCACCCTGGCCGAGGTCGGCGGTGAAGGTCACGACTTCGCAGCCGTAGGTGACCTGCAGCCACTTGAGGATGATCGAGGTGTCGAGGCCACCGGAATAGGCCAGCACCACCTTCTTGACGTCGTTCGCGGCCATGTCGGCTCCCCGAGGCATCTGTGGAGGAAGGGCGGAAATCGGCCGGCACTCTAGCCAGATCGCGCGAGCGCGCAAGGGTGCAGGTGGCGGGCGGCCATGCCCGTCGGGCGGCGCCTCACGGCACGAAGATCAGGAACACGAAGGTGGCGAGCAGGACGAGGTGGACCGAGCCGGAGAGGATGTTGGTGCGTCCGCCCGAGAACGTCACCATCGAGACGATGAAGGTGAGGCCGAGGAGGATCATCTCGGTCGGGCCGAGGGCGAGGACCAGCGGCTGGCCGAGGACGAGCGACAGGACGCCGACCGCCGGGAAAGTCAGACCGATGGTCGCCAGCGACGAGCCGAGCGCCAGATTGATCGAGCGCTGGAGCTGATCGGCGCGCGCCGCCTGGATCGCGGCGACGCTCTCCGGCAGCAGCACCAGCAACGCGACCAGCACCCCGACGATCGAGCGGGGCGCGCCGACCGCCGTCACCAGCGTTCCGATCGAGACGGCGAAGCTCTTGGCGAGCAGCACGATGGCGATGAGGGCGACGGCGAGGAG
>JAKOZI010000222.1 GCA_029780075.1 Pseudomonadota bacterium | reverse complement strand
GAGGAGGTCGATCAACTCCTGACTCCGGGAGAGCTGGTCCATTCGCGCGATCAGCAGCGGGTGCTGCTCGAACAGACCTTCGGGAGTGGCCTCGACGAGTTGTTTGGTGAGCAGCTCGAACCGCAGGCCGAATTTGTCGAACAACTCGTCCATCCACTGATTGACCAGGCTCCCTGGCGCAACGACGAGGCACCGATCCAGATCGCCGCGAAGCATCAGCTCTTTGATGTACAGCCCGCACATGATGGTCTTGCCCGCGCCAGGGTCATCGGCGAGGAGGAACCGCAGCGGCGTGCGCGGCAGCATCTCGCCGTAGACCGCGGTGATCTGGTGCGGCAACGGCTCCACGTCGGAGGAGGTGACCACAAGCATGGGGTCGAACAAGGCGGCATACCTGATTCGAAGTGCCTCGGCAGCAAGCCGCCACGACTCGCCGTCTCCGTCGAATGCCCGAATCGAGCTGCTCGCCACCAGCCGGAGACTTGCCTCGCGGTCGCGGGTGACCACCGCTTCGTCGATGACCCCTGCGGCATCCTTAAACGCCACGGTCACGACATTCCCGCCATGCCACTTGACCGACAGGATGTCCACGGGAGCGTGAAGGCGTAAACCTTCCACTCTCGCTCCGGGCGTCATCAGCTCCAATCGGAAAGCGTGGACAGCCTCAAGCGGAGAGTTACCGGAGTTCGCGTCGTCGACCACAGGCATAGGCATAGCACGCCCGGCCGACATAGGCCGGACGAGCGACGTTCCTTTGCCGCGGAAGTGTCGGTGACAGCCCTTGGGCCATGTCAGCGCTCGGCACGCGCTCAGCAGGACAACTTGATCGCCTAGGCAAGTAGATAGACAAACTGACTAGATCGGCATACCATCTAGTCATGAGCTCGACGACGACCTGGCCCGGTGACTGGCTTCGGGGCGTGCTGGAGATGGCGGTCCTTCGAGTGCTGGCCAACGAGCCGTCGTCCTACGGTTACGCCATCTCTGTCGCGTTGGACCGCAACGGGTTGGGCACCGTCAAGGGCGGCACGCTCTATCCCCTGCTTGCCCGCCTTGAGCAGGCCGCGCACGTCGAGACCCGATGGGAGGCCGGCGACGGCGGGCCGGGCCGCAAGTACTACACGATCACCGACTCCGGGCGCTCCCACCTGGAGTCAGCAGCCGCCTCCTGGTGCGCGTTCGCCGAGACCACGGCGACCTTCCTGCGCGCGGAGGCACCCGGCATACCTGCACCCTCCCCTGCCACAACCGTGCCGGCGGGCTGATCTCCCCACCCGGAAAGGAACCACCATGTTGGACCCCACGAAGACGACCCTCCCGAAGCAGTGGGCGAGCGAATTCGCCATGGCACTGCGCTCCCGGGACGTCACCGGAGCGGCGATCGGCGACGCCTTGCGTGAGGCGGAGGCCTACTGCGCAGACAGCGGCCAGGCACCTCTGGAGGCGTTCGGTCCGGCTGCGGCGTATGCCGATTCGCTCACCGACCTGCCAACCGCCGCCGCGCACACGTCGTGGGCCGCGCGGATCGCCCCGTCTGCGCTCGGTCTGGCCGGCCTCACCCTTGCCCTGCCGACGTTCGATGCCTGGCGAGCGGGGCGCAGCGTGCAGTTGCCGCTTGGCGGTCTGGTCACCCTGCTCGTCATCGCGGCGACGGTGACCGTCTTCCTCGTCTGGCCGCGGACCTTCCGTCGCGCGGTGCCGTTCCTCATCCTCGTGAGCCTGGGCATGTGGGGCTCG
>JAKOZI010000221.1 GCA_029780075.1 Pseudomonadota bacterium | reverse complement strand
ATCGTGCGTGACGATGTCAGCTTCGTCGCCCTGGAGAAACCACCCGGACACGCGATCCGGATTTACCCCCGCCTGTTCAGCCTTTTTCGGCAGTTGCGGCCGGCGATCGTGCACAGTCGCAATCTGGCGGCACTGGAGGTGGCCATGCCGGCCTGGGCGGCGGGTGTTCCGGTGCGCATCCACGGCGAACATGGCCGCGATCTCGGCGATCTCGATGGTTCCAGCCGAAAGTATCAATGGCTGCGGCGTTTTTATCGCCCATTCGTGACGAGATACATAGCGCTGTCGCGCGATCTCGAAGAATATCTCACCTGCCGGGTGGGAGTGAATCCAGACCGGGTGGCACAGATTTACAACGGTGTCGATGCGCAGCGCTTTCATCCGGCCGGGACTCGTCAGCCGATCGTCGGCTGTCCGTTCTCGGATCCGCGTTGCTGGCTGGTGGGTACCGTCGGTCGCATGCAGGGGGTCAAGGATCAGACGACCCTGGTCAGGGCCTTCATCAGGGCACTTGAGCGATTCCCTGCGCTGCGCAGTGACCTGCGGCTGGTGATCATCGGAGATGGTCCGTTGCGGGCGCAGGCGCAGGCGATGCTCGATCAGGCCGGACTGGCCGACCAGGCGTGGTTGCCGGGGCAACGCGACGACGTTCCCGGGATCCTGCGTGGTCTCGACTGTTTCGTGCTGCCATCGCTGGCCGAGGGGGTATCGAACACCATCCTCGAGGCGATGGCCAGCGGCCTGCCGGTGATTGCGACCGCCGTCGGTGGCAATGGCGAGTTGATTGAGCCGGGTCGTACAGGCCAGCTCGTGGCGGCGGCCGACGCCGAGGCGATGGCCAGGGAGATCGCCGGCTACGCGCTGGACCCGGACCGTGCGCGCGCTGCCGGGCGTGCGGGACGGGCGGTGGTCGAGCAGCGGTTCAGCCTGGAGGCGATGACGCAGCGCTACCAGGGACTCTACGATCAGTTGTTGGGTTCAGCAGCCGGCAGGGCAAGGCGCAGCACCTTGATCCACCCGTAGGCGAACGCGGCAACCCAGGAAGGGAAGCGAAGCAAGACTATGTGCGGCATTACCGGAATCTTTGATACACGTGGCCAGCGCGACATCGATCGCGCCGTGCTGACACGGATGAACGAGTCGCAGCATCATCGTGGCCCGGATGAGGGCGGGCTGCACGTCGAACCGGGCCTTGGCCTCGGCCATCGGCGGCTGTCGATCATCGACCTGTCGACCGGCCAGCAGCCGCTCTACAACGAGGATCAGAGCGTTTGCGTGGTGTTCAACGGGGAAATCTACAACTATCAGGAACTCATTCCGGAGTTGCTGGCGCTCGGGCACGTCTTCCATACGCGCAGCGACACCGAGGTCATCGTCCATGCCTGGGAAGCCTGGGGCGAGGACTGCGTGCGCCGTTTTCGCGGCATGTTCGCTTTTGCGCTCTGGGATCGCAACCGCGAGACGCTTTTTCTCGCGCGCGACCGGCTGGCGGTCAAGCCGCTTTACTACGCCCTGTTGCCCGATGGCACCTTCCTGTTCGGCTCGGAACTCAAATCGCTGCTGGCACATGGCGGCCTGGCGCGCGAGATCGACCCGCTGGCGGTCGAGGAGTACTTTGCGCTTGGTTACGTCGCCGAGCCGAGAACCATCTTTCGTCAGGCGCGCAAGCTGCCACCGGCGCATACCCTGACCTTGCGGCGTGGGCAGCCGGCGGCGGCACCGAAGGAATACTGGGACCTGCGCTTCACTCTCGATGCCGCGTGTTCGGTGGAAGAAGCCTGTGAGCAACTCGACGAGAAACTGCGCGAGTCGATTCGCCTGCGCATGATCGCCGAGGTGCCGCTGGGAGCCTTCCTCTCCGGAGGGGTCGATTCCAGCGCGGTCGTGGCGTTGATGGCCGGCCTCTCGAACGATCCGGTGAATACCTGCTCGATTGCCTTTGACGATCCGGCGTTCAACGAAGCGCAGTTTGCCCAGAAGGTTGCCGACCGTTACCGCACCCGCCATCACTGCGACCTGGTCGCCAGCGACGATTTCGATCTGGTCGATACGCTGGCCAGCCTGTACGACGAGCCCTATGCCGACAGTTCGGCGATTCCCACCTACCGCGTCTGTCAACTGGCGCGCCGGCACGTCACGGTCGCCCTGTCAGGTGACGGTGGCGATGAAACCTTTGGCGGCTATCGTCGCTACCGCCTGCACCTGATGGAAGAACGTCTGCGCGCGGCCGTGCCGCATAGCGTACGTCGGCCACTGTTTGGTCTGCTAGGTCGCTGCTATCCGAAAGCGGATTGGGCGCCGCGCATGTTTCGCGCCAAGACGACCTTCGAAGGCATGGCGCGAACTTCGGTCGAGGCCTATTTCCATTCCGTATCGATCCTGCGCGGCCCGATGCGCAGGGCACTGTTCACCGATCGTTTCCGGCGCGAAATCGCCGGCTACAGCGCCGAGGACGTCTTTCGCCACCATGCCGGGCGGGCAGATACCGACGATCCGCTGGCTCTGATTCAGTACCTCGACCTCAAGACCTACCTGGTCGGCGACATCAACACCAAGGTCGACCGTGCCAGCATGGCGCACTCGCTGGAGGTGCGCGAACCCTTGATGGACCACGAACTGCTCGAATGGATGGCGACCCTGCCGTCCGCGTTCAAGGTCCGCGGTCAGGAAGGCAAGTTCCTGCTCAAGAAAGCGATGGAGCCGCGCCTGCCCCAGGACATCCTCTATCGACCGAAGATGGGATTTTCGGTGCCCCTGGCGCGCTGGTTCCGGGGCCCACTGCGCGAGCGCGTCCGCGACGCGGTGCTCGGTCCGCGCCTGGCGGCGACCGGCTGGTTCAACGAGGATTACCTGCGGCACGTCGTCGATGCCCATCAGTCGGGCGTCAGCGACTACAGCGCCGCGCTGTGGACCCTGCTGATGTTCGAGGCCTTCCTGCGCAACGTCGTCGATGCGCCGACCGATCAGGCGGCGGTCGCCGGCGTTGCTGCGCAATGACCCTGGGTGGCCGCCGATGAGCAATCTTCTCTATCTGGTGCATCGCCTTCCCTACCCACCGAACAAGGGCGACAAGGTTCGCTCGTATCACCTGCTCAAGCACCTGGCGGCCAGGCACCGGGTATTCCTCGGCACGTTCATCGATGATCCGCAGGACGAGGCCTATGTCGAGGCAGTACGCGAGTACTGTGCCGACCTGCATCTGGTCCGGCTCAAGCCGCATCTGGCGCGCCTGCTGAGTCTCCGGGGCCTGCTCGGCAATGAACCGCTGACGCTGCCCTACTATCGCCATGCCGGGCTGCAGGACTGGGTTGATCGCACACTGCGCGAACAGCAGATCGACGCCGCCCTGATTTTTTCCTCGGTCATGGCGAGCTTCGTCGAGCGCGCGCCGCAGATTCGTCAGTTGGTCGACTTTGTCGACGTCGATTCGCTGAAATGGGGCCAGTATGCCGCCAATCACCGCTGGCCGATGTCCTGGTTGTACCGGCGCGAGGGCAGACGCCTGCTGGCTTTCGAACGTGCGGTGGCGATCCGGGCCGAACGATCGTTCTTTGTCACCCAGGGCGAGGCTGACCTGTTTCGGGGTCTGGCGCCGGAGTCTGCCGGGAAGGTCGAGGCGATGTGCAACGGGGTGAACGCCGACTTCTTCTCGCCGCGAAAGGAGCTGTCTACCCCTTTCCGCGTCGACGAAAGGGCGGTGGTGTTTACCGGCGCCATGGACTACTGGCCGAACATCGATGCGGTGAGTTGGTTTGCCGCCGACATCCTGCCCAGGCTGCGTCAGAACTGGCCGGATCTGCGCTTTTACATTGTCGGACGCAGTCCGACCGCGGCGGTGCAGGCGCTGGTTGGGGAGCACGTGGTGGTCAGCGGCACCGTCCCGGATGTGCGTCCCTACCTGCAGCATGCGGCGGTCGTCGTGGCGCCCCTGCGGCTGGCGCGTGGCGTCCAGAACAAGGTCCTGGAGGCGATGGCCATGGGTCTGCCGGTCATCGCCTCCCGGGAGTGTTCGACGGCCATAGACGCTGTCCCCGAGCGCGATTTCCTGACCGCAGGAACCGTGCCGGAGTACGTCAGCCAGATCGAAGCC
>JAKOZI010000189.1 GCA_029780075.1 Pseudomonadota bacterium | reverse complement strand
CAGCTTTGGCGCCTGCGCCAGTTCGGCCTCATCAAGAAGGTCGTTCATGGCTATCGCTACTACCTCACCCGCCTGGGTCGCTCGACCATCGCCGCCGCTTGTCGAATCACTGAACAAGCCATCGTTCCGGCTCTCGCCCACGCTACCCCGTGACCCGATCTGCTCAGGAAATGTAAAGATCTGAGTCATAAGTGACTAACCGCTTGCACTGAAAAATTCGGCTGAATAGCGAGTTTTGCAAGAGGCTCGGTTGAAAAGCGTACTTCGGAATAACCGAGGTGCTGAGCAGTCTTCGCGATCTCGACAAGTTTCAAGGGCCACCGGGCGAAATTCGAGATTGGCGCCCCTTGACGAAGGCTCATATACTCTCGATAGTGCCGTTGGATTTCCTACCCTTCGTGCAGTGCGCCCGTGCCGTGCAGGGCGCACATAAAAAAGCCCCGCCTGGCGGGGCTTTGCTCGCGTTCAGAAACTCAGATCTGCTTGCGGCGACGGGCAGCGCCTGCAGCCACCAGGCCCATACCGACGAGGGCCAAGGAAATCGGCTCGGGCACCGTGCCGCTGCGGGTGAAGTTCAGGGTGTCGATCGCAACCTGGGCACCGCCGTCGTGGAAGACGATGCTGCGCACGTTGCTGGCCGCGAACGAGGCCAGGCCGGAAAGACCGACACCACCGGAACTGAAGTCGGCCACCAGCACGTTGTTCAGGTCGTACGCTTCGGCGTGGAAGGTGACACCACTCCCAGAGACGGCCCAAGTCATGCTGACGTTGGACATGTCTTCGCCGAACAGCACGGTCCCACTGAAACCGTTGTTATAGATGCCGAAGCCGTCGTCGGGCAGCCGGCCGTCAAAGCCGAAGCGAACGGCCTGCGTGAACCCGGCAATGCCGTAGGACTGGTAGAAGGTGGTGCCGTCGAGCGGGCCAAGAGGTGCACCGGCCTCGTTGAAGGTGATGGTGACCGGTGCAGCCTGCGCCGCCAATGCGGCGACAGACATCGTGGCGGCGACTGCCAGCTTGCGGATCAATGTGTACATAGGAACCTCCAGAATGAGTAACACAACCTTCAAAGCAAATCGCGTGCCACAACAATACAATCAATTGGTTAGCATAATTCGCCCTGCGCTTCGGCAGGTTCTGTAAAATTTCTCGACAGTACCAACCTGCAACTTGGGCCTGCTGACACAACCGTGCCCCATCGGTGAATGTCAAGCGCGCCTCTTGCAAAACTCCTGCGGCGCCATCTGTTGCGCCGCAACATCCGATCTCCAGGATCGATTTTTCTTGCGAGCGAAGCCTGTCCGGCTGAGTTGCTAACCTGATGGCATAGTTTTCTGAATCCGGTGCGAACCCCCTCCTGCACTCATCGAGTGCGTCGCGTTCAGAGAGCGAAGGCTGGGGGTCATCGTCGTAATCGCTTCAATTGGTCCGAGGACAGCGCGAGGAGGCCGAACATCAGGTGGGCCATCACCTTGGTGTGGGCCATCACCTTGGTGTGGCCCTTGACCCGGATGTTCCGGCCACCGACTCATCCTTGAGGCGCGCGTTGCTTCGCTCGGTGGCGCTCCGCTCGTTATAGCGGAGCACTTCGGCCGGGGAGAATTTGATCTTCTCACCGCGTTGCGGGTTGTGGTCGATCAGGGGAACGTGCCCGAGGCTCTGGCGCTGCTGCAATAGGCCGCATCCATCAGGTCATAGAGGCTGGTGACGCGCTCCGCGCTGATCAACGACAGGGGAATGGCGGCGAGGCTGTCGTGCATCGAGGCGCTGGAAAGGAGCGCTGAGATGGGGACACCACAGTCGGCGGTGTCGAGATGCAGCTTGTAGCCGGTCCAACTGTTCTTGTAGCCCTGCGCATTGCACTTGGTGCCGCGATCGCACGCAGTGGGAATCTCCTGGAGCATTTGCGCCAAGCTTTGCCCGCGCTGGCGCTCGATCGGCGAGGCCTTCGTCGCCGGACGCGCGTCGCCGCAAGCAGTAAGCAGATCCCGCGTTTCCCTGGAAGCCCCGCTACGGCGGGGCTTCTTGCGTTATACCGCGCCAAACGGCGAAGCATCACGCCCGGCGGGGTCGAGTGCGCCGGACGCGCCTGAATTCACCGGGAACACCAGCTTGCCGCCCCGCGACCTTGGCTCATTCCACCACAAAAGCGCAAAGCGCGGCTATGATGCGCACGACACACTTGATGAGCCAGTGCGATGCGTTTACCTTACCGGCCAAAAGCCGAAGCCTGTGCCTTGGTTCGGGTGTCGACCTCCGTGCCGACCCACCGGCAGGTACAGTCGCTCATCGCCCGCTTCCGTCGTTTGCTGATCGGCACGATCATCGTGCAAGCGTGCATCCGCGCGGTTCTACTCGTTCTCGCACTGGCCCTTGGCGGGCTTGCGGTGGACGACGCGACGGCGGCGGCGGACGGCAATCGCGGCGCGCCACCGATGCTGGTGACCGCCGACATGCTGCACGCGAAAATCGGCGAAGCTGAGCGCAACCCCGAGCTCGATGCCAAGGGCCGCGCCAGTCTCATTGCCCTCTACCGCGATGCGCTGAGCAACCTCGGAAAAATCGACGCCCACACGGCGCGGGCCGACGCTTTCGCGGAGATCAGGCGAACGGCACCCCAGGAGACGGATCTCGTCCGCCAGCGGAGCGCCGCCCTGAAGGTTGCCGACCCACCGTCAGTCGTGGCCGCCGACACGGCCATGAGCGGTGTGCAGATCGAGCGTGATCTCAAGAGGGAGGAAGCCGACCTGGCGGCTGTCCAGGCGCTGCGCGCCGACATCGAGCGACAACTGGCCTATCAGGAGAGCCGACCGACGGCGATCCGCCAGGCGCTCGCGACGGCGCAGGAGCAGCAGCGGGCGATTGCTGCCGCACTGCAGAGCGCAGCCGCTGCCGATGAGCCGGAAATCCTGACCGAGGCCAGACGCTGGAGCCAGGAAACCCGATACGTCGCGCAGAGCACCCTGCTCCAGGCGCTTGACCAGGAACTGCTCAGTCTGCCGATGAAATGGGATCTGCTCGAAGCCACGCGCGACGAGAAAATGGTCAAGATCGATCGCATCGGCCAGCGCGTCCAGAACCTCAAGGCCCTCAACAATGCCCGGCGGGTAGAACAGGCTCAGCAGGCCGTACAGGCCGCGGAGCGGATGCTGCAGACGACGGCCGGGCTGAGTCCGACCCTGGCGGCCTTCGCCGAGCAGAATCTGGTGCTCGCCAGAGAGCTGACGGCGGTCACGATACCCCTCGACACGCTGGAAAAGGAGCAGGCACAGGCAACGCAGATGGCCGAACGGATTCGCGCCAATCACCGACGTGAACAGGCGGCAACGGAAATCAGCGCGCTCAGCTCCGGACTCGGGCCGCTGCTGCTGGCGCACCGCCAGGCGCTGCCGGACCTGAAGGTCTATCAACGCAAGACCCGCGAACTCGCGCAGAAGATTGCCGAAGTCAACGTGCGACGTTTGCGCTACCTCGACGAGGCGGCGCGCGTCGCCAATCGGCCCGCGGCCATGGCCGCACTCGCCGCCGGACTGCCCGCCGAACACGCCGAGTCCCTGCACGACACCCTGCAGGCCCTGATCGCCCAGAGGCAAGCCCTGCTGAGCCAGCAACTGGAAACCGAGGCGATGTATCTGGAGCGCTTGCGCAAGCTGCGCGCCGCCGAAAGTGACCTGCTGGAAACGGCACGCAGCTACGACAGCTTTCTCGAAAAGCACCTGTTCTGGCTCGGAACACAGTCCGGAACACAGCTCGCGGACCTTGACCGACTGCCGGAAGAAGCACGGCTACTGCTCGCGCCCACACGCTGGTCGGAACTCATCCGGGCGGTCGAACAACAGGTCATACCCTCGCTCGTCTTCTGGCTGAGCGTGCTGCTGGCTCTCGTCCTGACCGGCAAGCAAGGCGCCCTGACCGGCAGGATCAAGGGTACCGCGCAGCACATCGGCAGACCCGACAACGATGACCTGCACCACACCCTGTGTGCCCTGGGCTGGACGCTGTTGCTGGCCCTGCCGCTGCCACTCCTGCTCGCGGTCGCCGGCGCGCTGATGCAAGGGCAGGCGCACGGCACCGCGAGCACGCACGCCGTCGGTGCCGGCCTGACGCACGTCGCGTTCAACCTCTACATCCTGCTCACGCTACGCGCGATCAGCCTCCCCGGCGGTCTGGCCACGGGGCATCTGCAATGGCCCGAGTCCGTGGCTCACCGGTTGCGCGTGGAACTGGGACGCCTGCTCTGGGTGTTCATCCCGGCGAACCTCATCGGACGACTGGCACTCGACCTGAACCCGGGAATCACCGGCGGCATCGTTGCGCGACTGGCCCTGTTGCTGATCACCCTGTCGCTGGTCTGGTTCCTGTACCAGGTGTTTCACCCGCGGCGTGGCGTATTGGCGCACCTGCGGCGCCAGCCGAAAGCCGCGCTGTTCTTCCGCCTGCAACCCGTCTGGTCCACCGCCCTGGTCGCCGCGCCATTGGTCGTCCTCGCCCTGACCCTGAACGGATACGTCTATTCAGCGGTGATCCTGATGAATTCACTGCTCCTGACCCTGTGGCTGGCCTGCGGCATGGTTCTGCTGCATGGCCTGGCCTGGCGCTGGTTGACGCTGCTCCGCCAGCGCGCCGCCTTCAGGAAAGCCGGCAAGGAACGAGCGGCCGCGGGCTCGGAGTTTGCCAGCGCGGCGGATAATGCCGATGAGGCCGCCGCCGAGCCCGCGTACGTCGACTTCGACCTGGCGGCGATGAGCGAAGACAGCCGCGAACTGCTCGGGATCTTCACCACCCTGCTGTCTCTGGCCGGCCTGTACGCCATCTGGTCTGCCGTTTTCCCGGCCTTGACGATACTCGAAGACATCACCCTGTGGACCCGCGCGGCGACCGTCGATGGCGAGGATCGACGCCTGCCGATCACCCTCGCCGATCTCGGCCTCGCCCTGATCTATCTGATCAGCACGGTGACGCTCGCCAGGAGACTGCCGGCGGTACTCGACATGGTCCTGCTCGAGCGCTTCCACATGTCTTCCAGCAGTCGTTATACCGCTACCACCCTGACGACCTATGGCATCGTCGCCGGCGGCACCCTGCTGACGCTCTACACCCTCGGCGCCCAATGGTCACAGGTGCAGTGGCTGGCGGCCGCGCTGGGCGTCGGCATCGGCTTCGGCCTGCAGGAGATCGTCGCCAACTTCATCAGCGGCCTGATCATCCTGTTCGAGCGGCCGGTGCGGGTTGGCGACCTGATCACCGTCGGCAACACCGATGGCGTGGTCACCCGGATCCGCATTCGCGCCACGACCATACGCAACGCCGACCGCCAGGAACTGGTGGTGCCGAACAAGGAGTTCATCACCGGCCGCTTGCTCAACTGGTCGCTGTCGGACCAGGTCACCCGCGTCAAGGTCAGCGTCGGCGTGGCCTACGGCACCGATATCGACCGGGCGCACGCGCTGATGCGCGAGGCCGCGGACGAGCACGAACACATCCTCGCCGACCCCAAACCCAGCGTGAGCTTCGACGCCTTCGGAGACAATTCGCTGATGCTGACCCTGCGCGCCTTTGTCGACGATCTCGATCACCGCAGCACGGCGATGACCGACCTGCACAAGGCGATCAACCGCAAGTTCGAGCAAGCCGAAATCGCCATGGCCTTCCCGCAGCGGGATCTGCACTTCGACCCCCGCTCGCCGCTGCGGGTGACCCTTGAAGACGCCAGGCAGGCAAAACCCGACGCCTAGAAGGCATTCGGACGACACGTCGATTTCTCCATCCCTTATCACTACTCCAATGATCCTGCGTGCACTCCTGCTGACTTTCCTGCTCTCAAGCTGCGCCGAAAACATGCTGGTGACTTTCAATGACGACACCAACTACCTGACCTTCGACCACCCGAATTCCGACAAGTCCAATGCGGAGGTCCGCACCACCGCCGAAAAACTGTGCCAACAGCGCAAACAGGTCGCCATCAAGACGGCCAGTGTCTGTTCGCTCAAGAACTGCGTGACCCACTATCAGTGCGGCGACAGGGAGGATGTCATCAAGTACGGGCTATAGACCTGGCGTGCCTGCACGCCCTGAACCGTGCGATCGAACATCCGCCGGCGGGCGGCGTCCCCGATGAACCTCGACAGACCGGCTTTGCGCAGCCCGTGACAACCTGGCATTCTCACGACCCAGGCGCAACCTGGCCGAGGGGTCGGGACCAAGCCGGGTAGCAGGCCCGCCGACCTCGGCACCGCAAGCTTGCCGTTCGCCCACGGCGCTGGAAAACGGCGACAATCCCTGCCGTTCCCACGGTCATTCTCTTGCCGCCATGCTCAACGCCCGCCAGCAACCGGACCAATTCCCGCGCCGCATTCTCGTCGCCGTCACCGGCCTCTCGCCGCAGATCGTCACCGAGACCCTCTACGCCCTCGCCGTTGCCCCGACGACGAACGCGTTCATACCCACCGAGATTCACCTGATCACCACCCGCAGCGGCGGCGAAAAGGCCCGTCTCGCCCTGCTCTCCGACGAACCGGGATGGTTCCACCGCCTCAGCCGGGACTACGCGCTGCCGCCGATCCGCTTCACCGCCGACACCATCCACGTCCTCGAAGATGCCGGCGGCCGGCCGCTCGACGACATCCGCTCGCCGGAAGACAACCGCCGCGCCGCCGACGGCATCACCGCCCTGATCCGCGAGTTCACCGCCGACCCCGACTGCGCGCTGCACGTCTCGATCGCCGGCGGCCGCAAAACGATGGGTTTCTTCCTCGGTTACGCGCTGTCGCTCTACGGCCGCCCGCAGGACAAGCTCTCGCACGTCCTGGTTTCGGAGCCCTTCGAGTCCAGCCTCGGCTTCTACTACCCGACGCCGACCAGCCGCGTGCTCGAAATGCCCGGCGGCCGACTGGTCGACAGCGCCAGCGCGCAGGTCACCCTCGCCGAACTGCCCTTCGTCAGCCTGCGCCACGGCCTGCCGGAAGCGCTGCTCACCGGGCGCGCGAGCTACAACGAAACCGTCGAAGCCGCGCGCCACGCGCTCGCGCCCGCCGAACTGCAGATCGACCTCGAAGCGCGCCGTGTGCGTGCCGGCGGCAAGGCATTCGCGCTGCCGCCAGCCGAACTCGCCTTGCTCAGCGTCTTCGCCCGGCGTGCGCTGCGCGGCGAAGCGCCATTGCCGGCACCGGCCAAGGAACTCCCCGACGCCGACTGGAAGCAGCGCTACCTTGTCGAACTGCGCTGGATCGCCGGGCCGATGAAGGACCTCGACGAAACCGAGCGCGCGCTGCGCCAGGGCATGGACGGCGGCTACTTCTCGGCGCACCTCTCGAAGCTCAAGAAGATCCTCAGGAAGGAACTCGGCCCGGCAGCCGAACCCTACCTGATCAGCGACGGCGGCCGCCGGCCTCGGCGCTACCGGCTCGACCTGCGGCCGGCGGCGATCAGTTACGATACCCTCCAGGCGCCACAGCCGAACGGCGCGACCGCCAGCAACATTTTCCCCGGAGCATGACCATCAACACTCTCATCAGCTTTCTTGGCAAGGGCCAAGCCGACCCGCAGACCGGCTACCGTACCGCGACCTACCGCTTCGACGCCGGTTTCTCGCGCCGTGTCGCCTTCTTCGGCATGGCGCTGACCGAATACCTCAAGCCCGATCGCCTGATCCTGGTCGGCACCGCCGGGAGCATGTGGGATGTCTTTTTCGAGCGCGAAGGCGAAGGCGCAGACGACGAAGCCATGCTGCAATTGATGGCTGCCGTCGAGGCCGGACAGGTCGACGACGCCCTGCTCGACCTGCCGCGCCGGGAACTTGCCCAGCAACTCGGCATGCCCGTCAATTGCCTGCTGATCCCCTACGCCCGCGACCCCGGCGAACAGGCCGAGGTCCTGCAGCGACTGGCCGGCGTCGTGCAGCGCGACGAGAGCCTCTTCCTCGACGTCACGCACGGATTTCGTCACCTGCCGATGCTGGCACTGGTGGCAGCGCGTTATCTGGCCCGCGTCGTTGGCGTCAAGGTCGAGGAAGTCTATTACGGCGCACTCGAAATGACGCCGCCGGATGGCGAGACGCCGGTGCTGCGGCTCGCTGGCCTGCTGGCGATGCTCGACTGGGTCGACGCGCTGGCCACCTACGACAAGGACGGCGACTACGGCGTCTTCGCGCCACTGCTCGCCGCCGATGGCATGGAAAAGGGGCGCGCCGATCTGCTGCGCCGCGCCGCCTACTTCGAACGTACCGGCAACCCGGTGCGCGCACGCGAAACGCTGGGCAGCGTCTTCCCCTCCGTCGATGCCCATCGCGGCCCACTCGGCGGCCTGTTCAGCGCGACGCTACGGCAGCGGATCAGCTGGTTTCGCCGCGGCAAACGCGACGACTGGGAGCTTTCACTGGCCGACGCCTACCACGATCGCGGCGACTACCTGCGCGCAGCGACCTTCATGTACGAAGCCTTCGTTACCCGCGCCTGCAACGAACGCAGTGACGATCCTACCGACTTCGAGCGGCGCAAACAGAACTACGCCAGCGCCAGGGCGCAGCAGCCCGAAGTAGCCAAGCTCGAATACCTGCGCAATTCTCTCGCCCACGGTGTGCGGCCGCGTGCCGAACAGGAAGCGCGCACGCTCGACGACGAAGGCCGCCTGCGCACCGCCCTCAAGGCGCTGCGCAACAAGCTCTTCCAGCCCTAACCCGGAGACCCCACCGCCATGAACCTGCTCGAACAGTCCGCTCGCGTCGCGCTGGCCGCTTTCCTGCACGATATCGGCAAACTCGCCGAACGCGCCGGCATCGACCACGCAGGCCGGCTCGATGCCCACAAAACGCTGTACTGCCCATGGCACCAGGTTGGCGCCGACACGCGTAACGGCTATCACAGCCACATCCACGCCGCGTACACCGGGCTGGCCTGGGACGCGCTCGAAGCGAGCGGCCATTTCCCCGACCTGCGCCGCGATTCGCCGCCGTTTGCCACCGGCGCCGATGGCAACCTCACCGACTCGGCAGTCAATGCCGCCAGCGCCCACCATCGCCCCGACACCTTCCTGCAGTGGATCGTCGCCACCGCCGACCGCGTCGCCTCGGGCTTCGAGCGCGACAAGTTCGAAAGCGAGTACAACACCAGGAAGGAGCGCGACAACCATTACCGCGCCCGCCTGCTGACACTGCTCGAACAGATCGACAAGCCTGGCGTCAAGGAAGGTGAGTTGCAGTGGCGCTACCCCTTGCGGCCACTCGCACCGGCAGCCATCTTTCCGCAGCCCGCCGGCGAGTGCACGCCGCGCGACGACCCAGCCGCGCGCGCCGAGTACCTGGCGCTATGGGAAGCGCTGCTCGCCGGCATCCAGCAAATTCCGCAGGCGCACGTCCAGGCCCTGCCGCTGTGGCTGGACCACTTCGACAGCCTGTGGCTGACGATGACGCACGCCATTCCGTCGGCCACCGCTTTCGGCGTCAAGCCCGAGGTCTCGCTCTACGACCACAGCAAGGCCACCGCCGCGCTGGCCACCGCCTTGTGGCGCTGGCATCACGAACAGGGCAGCGAAAACCTGCGCGCGGTGCGCGAAGGCTGGGCCGAAGACAAGATCCTGCTCGTCCAGGGCGACTTCTTCGGCATCCAGGACTTCATCTTCGCCGAAGGCGGCGCGACGCAGAAACACGCACACAAACTGCTGCGCGGGCGTTCGTTCCAGGTCTCCCTGCTCGCCGAATGCGCCGCGTTGAAGCTGCTCGAAGCGCTCGAACTACCGCCGACGGCGCAGATCATCAACGCCGCCGGCAAGTTCCTGATCGTCGCCCCGAACACCGCCGGCGCCCTCGCCGCCGTCGCCCGCTGCCGGCAGGAACTCAACGACTGGTGCCTGGCGCACACCTACGGCGAGATCGGCGTCGGCCTGGCGAGCACGGCCGCCTCGTGCAACGATTTCGCCGCCGGCCGCTTCGGCGAACTCAGCAAACGCCTGTTCGCCGCGCTCGACGTCGCCAAGCACCAGCGTTTCGACCTCTGCGCCGACAACGCGACCAGCATCTTCGACGGTTTTCTCGACCAGTTCGACAACACCCTCGGCGTCTGCGCGATCAACGGCCGCCATCCGGCCGACCCGGAAGCGTCGGCACGCCGCGACTATGCACTATCGACGCTCGCCGACGACCAGATTCGCATCGGCGAGCAACTCACCCGGCACGCCCGCCTGCTCGTCGCGCGTGCGGCCGAAGGGCTGCCGGTGCTCGGCCTCGATTACTTCGGCTACCGCCTGGCGATCGTCCCGAATGCCGAAGCATCCGGCAGGTACGGCGAACTGGCGCGCAACGGCACGCTGCTGCGTGTCTGGGATTTCGACGCCGCCGAAGCCGACGGCACCCTCTGGCGCGGCTACGCGCGGCGCTTCGTGAACAGCTACGTGCCGCGCTTCGACGCCGGCGACGCGCAAAGCGCCGGCAAGTACGGCAAGTGGGAAGGCGAAGCCGATTTTGCGCGCGAGAGCGGCGGCGACCCGCAGCGCGGCGCGCCGATCAAGACGCTGCATCACATCGCCTGCGAAGACCGCCGCCTGTCCGCCGCTGACCGCTGGCAAGGCGAAATCGCACTGGTCACTCTCAAGGGCGACATCGACAACCTCGGCAGCCTGTTCCAGCAGGGCCTCGAAAAACCAACCTTCGCCAAGATGGCCTCGTTGTCGCGCCAGATCAACGCCTTCTTCGCGCTCTGGCTGCCGTGGTTCTGCGAGCACGGCCGCGACGAGAATGGCGTCGCGCGTTACCGCAACACCTACACCGTCTTCGCCGGCGGCGACGACTTCTTCCTGATCGGTCCCTGGGAGTCGACGCTGGCGCTGGCAACGGTGTTGCGCGCGAAATTCGCAGCCTACGTCGCCAACCCCGGCATCAGCTTCTCCGCCGGCCTGTGCATGACACACCCGCAGACGCCGGTCCGTCAGCTTGCACGCAGCACCGAAACGGCGCTCGCCGCCGCCAAGGACCGGCCGGGCAAGAACGCCGTCACGCTCTGGCAGCGCAGCGTTTCCTGGGCCGACTGGCGGACGCTGATGGGGCAACGCCGCGCCGCGCTCGAAGCGCTGATGGCGCGTGCCGACAGCCACGGCGCGGGCTTCTCCAGCGGCCTCACCTACGCCCTGCTGCAACTCTCCGACCGCGCCGAGAGCAAGCGCCCGCAAGACGCCATCTGGCGCTCGCAACTGCATTACCGGCTGGCCCGCTTCTTCCGGGACCGCGTCAGGGGCGACAACGCCGCGCGTGACCGCCGCGAACAGTTGCTGCTCGACGCCATCCACGAAATCGGCGGCGCCCTCGGCACGTACAAGGGCGCCTACCGCCTGCCGCTGTCGGTGCTGCTCTACCGGCAGCGCGAATGATCCGCCCGACCGCCGCGGCAAGCTTGCCGCATCAGACCCAGCAGCGAACCTGGCCCACCATGCCCACAAGGAGAACAAGCGATGACCATCAACCTGGCTGCCTTTCCACCCGACGCGCAGTTGTTCAACGACGAGGCCGAAGCGGTCGCCAACCGCCTCAATCAGGCCCCTGGCTACCTCAACAAGCCGACCCAGATTCGCCGTTTCTACGACGAACTGGTCGGCTGGCAGGAGCGCATCGACGGCGACGACGAGAAATTCCGGCAGTACGAAGCCTTCATCAAGATGCTCAACGCCAAGGTCGCTTACGCCAAGGGCCGCAAGCTGGTCGATGACGAATTCGTCGCGTGGTTCCGCCTGTGCATCAAGACCACCACCAGTGCCCGGGCTCTGGACCACTTCCGCCTTCACTTCGAAGCCGTACTCGGTTTCCTCAAGGCGCTGCGCGCCTGACCCCCAGGGAGAAGAACCATGCAACTCACCCGCATCAAGCAACTCACCGCCACCCTCGTCCTCAAGACCGGCCTGCACATCGGCGCCGGCGACACCGAGATGCGCATCGGCGGCACCGACAATCCAGTCGTCAAGAACCCGCTCGACGGCCAGCCGTACATCCCCGGCTCTTCGCTGAAAGGCAAGATCCGCTCGCTGCTCGAATGGCAGCTCGGGCTGGTCAGCGCCGCCAACGGGCATCCGTTCTCGTTCCAGCATCTGGCCACCCACGACAGCCCGGCAGCACGCGACCTGTTGCGCCTCTTCGGCGGCGCTCCCGTCGGTGATGTCGAGAACCTGGTCAAACAGATCGGCCCGACGCGCATCGCCTTCTGGGACTGCGCGCTGAACACCGACTGGCTCGCCAGGGCAAGGGCGCGCAACCTGCTCAGCACCGAGTCCAAGAGCGAGAACTCGATCAACCGCATCGCCGGCGTCGCGGAGAACCCGCGCTTCACCGAGCGCGTCATCGCCGGCGCCGAGTTCGACTTCCGGCTGTCGCTGAAGGTCATCGATGGCGAGAACCTGTTGCCGCTGCTGCTGCGCGGCCTCAGGCTGCTCGAACTCGACAGCCTCGGCGGTTCCGGCTCGCGCGGCTACGGCAAGGTCGCACTCACCGGGCTGGCGCTCGACGGCCAGTCGATCCAGGCCGAGCTGGACGCCGTCCAGCCTTTCGGCACCGGCGGCTGAACGATGCCGCACGCCCTCCATCGCGCCACGCTGGCGCTGCACACCCCACTCGGCACGCCGCTCGCCGGCGACACGCTGTTCGGCCAGCTCTGCTGGGCGCTGCGCGAAGCTGCCGGCGAGACCGAGCTGTGCCGCCGTCTCGAAGGCTACACCCAGGGCTCCCCCTGGCTGGTCGCCTCCGACGGTTTCCCGGCGGGCTACCTGCCCAAGCCGACGCTGCCGCAGCACTTCGCCGCGCCGACGGACGACCCGAGGCAACGCAAGGCGGCGAAGAAGCAGCGCTGGATCCCGGCGCAGCACACGGGCTCAACGCTCGGCGCGCTGCTGGCCAGCGCCGTCGATGACGCCACCGCCTACGGTCACGCACCGCGCCAGACCGTTCAGACCCACAACACGCTCGACCGCCTGACCGGCAGCACCGGCGAAGGTATCTTCGCCCCTTACAGTGTGGCGCAGACCTTCCATGCCGCCGGACAACGCATCGACGTGTACCTTGTGCTCGACAGCGAGCGCGTCAGCGCCGCCGAAACGGCGCAACTGCTGGCGGCGCTCGGCAGCGCCGGCTTCGGCCGTGACGCCGGCGTCGGCCTCGGCAAGTTCACGCTCGTCAGCTTCGAAGTCGCCGCCTTCGCGGTCCCCGCCGGCGCCAGCGCCTGGTGGACGCTTGCGCCCTGCGCGCCGCAGGGCCTGGGCTTCGCCGGGCCGAAGAGCTACTGGCGGGTACTCACCCGCTTCGGGCGGCATGGCAATGCGCTGGCGCTCGCCGGCAAGCCGTTCAAGACGCCGGTGCTGCTCGCCGCCGCCGGCGCCGTCCTGACCCCCAGCGACGCCTTCACTGTCCGGCCCTTCGTCGGCCAGGGGCTCGGCGGCAGCGGCAGGCTGTCGCGGGCCGAAGCCGCCACCGTGCAGCAAGGCTACGCACCCGTCGCATCCATCGCCCTGGAGACCGCACCGTGACCATCACCCCGCGCACATCCATCCGCAGCCTGGCCATTTCGACGCTGTCGCCGGTGCACGTCGGCTGTGACGAAGTCTATGAACCGAGCGGTTTTGTCATCCACGACGGCCTGCTGCACGTGCTCGATCCGGCCGATCTGGCCGCCGCGCTGACCGACAACGAGCGCCGGCAGCTCGCCGGCCTGGCCGACCAACGTGAGCCGATCGGCGCGTTGCAGCGCTTCTTCCGCGATTCAGCCGCGCGCTTTGCCGGATTCGCCTCCCAGCAGGTGGCGGTGGCCGAAGCGATCGCCCGCGAGTACCAGCAGAAGGCGGGCCAGGCGACGCAACGCGGCACCGCCGGCGAAGCGACCTACAATCTCTTCCCGATCGCCCGCACCGCCTACCGGCCCTTTGACTGCACCCCCTATCTACCGGGCAGTTCGCTCAAGGGCAGCATGCGCACCGCCTGGCTGAACAAACGGCTGCTCGACGTCCCGCAGCCGCCTGACCGGAAAACCAGCTCGCGCAGCCTGGAAGAACGCCTGCTCGGCTACAGCGCCGGCAAGTTCGAGAACGACCCGTTCCGCCATCTCGCCCTCGCCGACGCACACCCCGAGGAAGCAGGCACGCCGCCACCAACGCGCGTCCTCTACGCGATCAGCAAGAAGAAACGACCGCCGCGCGCCGACGAACGCGGCTCGCCGGAACTGAAAGTCTTTCTCGAAACGATTCCTGACGCGCTGCCGGCAGCCTTTATCGGCGAGATCCGCCTCGACAACGAAAAGATGCGCTGGAACAGCCTTTGCGACGCCTGCAACGCCTTCTACCGGCCGCAACTGGAGACCGAACTCGATCATCCCGTGCTCGGAGCACTGCTCGACGCCGGCTGGAAGCGGCTGATCGGCGGCCTGCTCGGTCGTGAGCTCGGCGAACTGATCGCTGCACGACAGGGCTTCCTGCTACGCGTCGGCCGCCACTCGGGTGCCGAGTCGGTGACCCTCGACGGGTGGCGGCGGATCAAGATCCTCGGCGCACGCGTCGACGGCAGACAAACGTCGGACTATCGACCCAACACCACCGAAAAACGCTACGCCAGCCTCACCCGATCCAGCGACGGCGGGCTGCTGCCTTTCGGCTGGCTGTGGGTTGACGCCTGTGACGACCGCCACCGCCACCTCTCGGACGCCATCCGCCAGCAGCTCGCTGCGCGCAGCCGGCCGCTGCGCGAAGCACACGCCGATCGGCTATCGCGGCTCGAAGAGAAAGCCGAACAGCGGGCGGCCAGCGCCGCCGCCGTGCTTGACCGCCAGCGCGCCGAGCAGGCCGCCGCCCGCGCCGAGGCCGAAGCCAGGGAAGTGCACGCGCAAAAGCTGGCGGAGATGACCCCGAACCGCCGTCGGGTGGCAGAATTCATCACCGACTTTGCCGCTCGCGCCGAGCAATTGCGCGGCAAGCCGGAAAACGCCAACGGGGTGTACCACGGCAAGGCCAGGGTGCTGGCCCGCGATGCCGCCGCCTGGGACCATGCAGAGCGTGTAGCGGCCGCCGACGCGGTCGAGGAATGGCTGCCCAAGGTGGTCAGAGTGGACATCCGGGACGAGCGCAAGAAGCTCAAGCTCGCGGCGCTGCGCAGCGCATGAACGCCGCCACCTCGTTCCCGGTCGCCCGTTACCGCTTCGAATTCCGGGCCACGCAGGCGATCCGCCTGCCCGACTATGCCGGGTCGCTGTTGCGCGGCGCCTTCGGGCACGCGTTGCGGCAACTCGCCTGCATGACGCGTCAGAAGGAATGTGCCGGCTGCCCGCTGATCGGCACGTGCCCGTATCCGACGATCTTCGCGCCGCCACCACCGGCAGCGCACAGCCTGCAGAAGTTTTCGCGGATACCGCCGCCGTACGTCATCGAACCGCCAGCCTGGGGCAGCCGCGTGCTCGCCGCCGGCGAAACGCTGACTTTTCACCAGGTGCTGATCGGCGGGGCGCTGCCGGAGTTGCCGCTGATCATCCTCGCCTGGCGGCGTGCGCTGGCTCGCGGCGTCGGCACCGGCGACGGCACCGCCGATCTGGTCCGCGTCGTGCATTGCAGCCAGGCCGGCGATGCGGAGATCCACCGTCCGGAAGTCGGCAGCATTGCCGCGCACGCGCAACGCGTCGCCCTCGACGGCGAGACCGACGCGGCGACGGCCGGCACCGCGACGCTGCACTTCGAGACCCCGCTGCGCCTGCAGCACAACGGTCATGCGCTGTCCCCCGAGTGGCTGCAGGCGCGCACGCTGCTGATGGCTCTCGCCCGGCGCGCGAGCCTGCTCGCCGAGTTCCACTCCGACGCCGCGCCGGTCGAGGATTTCACCGCGCTCAGCGCCGCCTGTGTCGACATCGAGGAAGAAAGGAACCTGACCTGGCTGGACTGGACACGCTACTCGTCGCGCCAGCAGCAGAAGATGAGTCTTGGCGGCGTCGTCGGCACCTGGCGCCTCGCGGGCCGGCTCGCGCCATTTGCACCGCTGCTGCAACTCGGCGAATGGCTGCACGTCGGCAAGGAAGCCGCGTTCGGGCTGGGCCGCTACACCCTCGCCGACCACCTCCCGGAAGACATCTCCGGCGCGCCGGCAAAAACTTGCGGACACCCTCGCCAAGCCGTTGAAAGAAAAGATATAATTCAGTAGGTGCAGTCAGTAATGAGCCCTGTAATCAAAGGGATTGAAACGCGATTTGCCAATCCATGCTACGACGCGCTCTTTTGTCAGTAATGAGCCCTGTAATCAAAGGGATTGAAACATCGATCCCTCCCATGGCAAAAAATGCGCTTGGTCAGTAATGAGCCCTGTAATCAAAGGGATTGAAACCGGTGGGGGGGATTGGTTCATCGATCCCTCCCATGGGTCAGTAATGAGCCCTGTAATCAAAGGGATTGAAACCCGAAATCCGTAGCCAAGTCACAAAACGCGGAGGTCAGTAATGAGCCCTGTAATCAAAGGGATTGAAACCCCAGCTTGCTGGGTCAATGAAGATGTTCTTGCGGTCAGTAATGAGCCCTGTAATCAAAGGGATTGAAACGCCTCGCGATAAGCGACGATCAGTTTCCCGATCGTCAGTAATGAGCCCTGTAATCAAAGGGATTGAAACGCTCATTGCCCATTCAGTACCGAACCGTCCACGGTCAGTAATGAGCCCTGTAATCAAAGGGATTGAAACCGCTCAGGCGGGAGCCGGTCAAGAATGCGAGTTGGTCAGTAATGAGCCCTGTAATCAAAGGGATTGAAACGCCGTCCGGCTTGCCGCGCAAGATCAAGCGTTCCGTCAGTAATGAGCCCTGTAATCAAAGGGATTGAAACGCGTCTTGCCGTTGCGAGTTATCATTACGTCAGTCAGTAATGAGCCCTGTAATCAAAGGGATTGAAACTCGTACCAGAACGACAGCTTTCCCTCGCGCACGCGTCAGTAATGAGCCCTGTAATCAAAGGGATTGAAACACAGCATGGCCTGCCGGCAAAGGGCCGTGGATCGGTCAGTAATGAGCCCTGTAATCAAAGGGATTGAAACCACGTCGCAAAGCTCTGCCACAGCGGAGGTTCCGGTCAGTAATGAGCCCTGTAATCAAAGGGATTGAAACTACCGGCGAGACGTTGATAAGGGTAATACCCTTGTCAGTAATGAGCCCTGTAATCAAAGGGATTGAAACTTTTTTAGGACGTTCTCCATGCTCGAAATAGAGTCAGTAATGAGCCCTGTAATCAAAGGGATTGAAACTTGTTGAGAATGCCGCGGCCGACGCCAACCAGCAAAGTCAGTAATGAGCCCTGTAATCAAAGGGATTGAAACTTACCGGGGATACATTGATGAGTAAGACGCCCTTGGTCAGTAATGAGCCCTGTAATCAAAGGGATTGAAACGGATTGTTGAGAATGCCACGTCCAATCCCGACCAACGTCAGTAATGAGCCCTGTAATCAAAGGGATTGAAACCACAGATTCAAGGACGCATACAACATCTGGATGTTGTCAGTAATGAGCCCTGTAATCAAAGGGATTGAAACCAAGATGAGGGTGCTAATCGTCCCCTTGCTGTCGTCAGTAATGAGCCCTGTAATCAAAGGGATTGAAACCTGAACGTGTAGCCGTTTCGGGAATCAGTACGTCAGTAATGAGCCCTGTAATCAAAGGGATTGAAACTCCCTACACATTACCATTTCATTTTCATTTACATGTCAGTAATGAGCCCTGTAATCAAAGGGATTGAAACGCCTTCCTATTGCGGAAGAACGCTAACCCCTCGGTCAGTAATGAGCCCTGTAATCAAAGGGATTGAAACGCTAAATTACAGGCTTATAGAAGACTTATAAACTAGTCAGTAATGAGCCCTGTAATCAAAGGGATTGAAACGCAACGCGCGATTGCGTGACGATTGATTCTTTGCGGTCAGTAATGAGCCCTGTAATCAAAGGGATTGAAACTAGCGTTGCTTGCGAGAATGCAATCTTTCGCTTCGTCAGTAATGAGCCCTGTAATCAAAGGGATTGAAACTCAGTTTTTGCCCGATGAACGCACAAGTCAAAGGTCAGTAATGAGCCCTGTAATCAAAGGGATTGAAACACCGGTTTGTTGAACCCACGTGCAACCTTGGCAACGGTCAGTAATGAGCCCTGTAATCAAAGGGATTGAAACGTACCTTCCCCTACATGTACGACAGTATTGAGTCAGTAATGAGCCCTGTAATCAAAGGGATTGAGACGTGAACCGGAAGGCGACGCTTTGGCTGTCGCGCTCGCCGGCGCGGAAATGCCGGTGATCTGCGCACCCAACTGGCTGGAGGCGATGATGCTGATCTCGGCCCGGCTTGGCCACCCGGGTGTGCAGGCGTTGAGCGATCTGCTCGACGCCGCCGAAGTGCAGGTCGAACCCGCTGATGCCGAATTGGTGCAAACCGCCTTCGACGCCTGGCAACGCTTCGGCAAAGGGCGCCATCCGGCCGGGTTGAACTTCGGCGATTGTTTTGCCTGTGCCTTGGCGAGTCGCCGGGGTGATGTGCTGCTTTTCAAGGGTCATGATTTTTCGCAAACCGACGTCATGCGTGTTGCTGGTCGGCAATGAACATCAGCTTTCCGAATCCCGCGCTGGGGCTGCGGCGCGCACGGGAAGCCTGCAACACCTCACGGCATGGAGACGAGATCGTCATCGGCGTCGCGGTGC
>JAKOZI010000186.1 GCA_029780075.1 Pseudomonadota bacterium | reverse complement strand
TTTTGGATCGAGCCGGGCGGCTTCCAGGAACTCCTTGGAGAACAGATACTTAGAGAGCTTAATAAGTATTTTAGAATATTCAGGCCGTCATGTATTTATCCTTTATAAACAATGCATTACGTAGCTATTATGCAAGAGAAGTAGCTTCGGCACAAGGCAGCGCACGTATGGTATGCATTTATGCTAACTTGCGAGGATTGACGCCCGACTGGCTGTAACTCGGGTGGCCGACAATATACCTCGGCTCTCCGCGCATCAGTCTCAAAGCGGCTTGGCTTGTGAGGGGTGTAGGCTCCCTGCGAGGATGCTTCTGAACGCTGCGAGGTCATCGACACGTGCAAGCTTGTTGAACCGCTGCCGCTGTGTGAGTCATAATGTCGGCATGAACGATCCAATTCCTCAAGACCCGCGTCGGCGACTCCGTGAACTTCTCGCCATACCAGAGCGAGATCGCTCCGATGAGCAGTGGGACGAGATCATCGAGATCGAAATCACCATTGCTCCCGGAAACCGCGAGTCCGACCGACCTGCGGACAGACAGCCAGAGCGGCAGGCCGAGAGACGTCAGGGCGTCCCTTCGCCGGGTCGTCGTCAGGAACAGCGGAAGACTGGAACCAGGCCTACGGTTCCGAGGCCAGAGCAGCGGCCGCTACCGGTTCGACCCGAGACTGTTTCCGACACGCAGCCGCCTGATGCGCGAGCGTCCGAGCCTCGGACGCCCAAGCGGCACGTTCGGCGACCGCGACGCCCTCCCGATACGCCCGGCGAAAGCTGATCACGCTACGGCACGCCAAGTTGATGGCTATCATGAGGATGGGCGTAGTGTCAGCCGCTGCTCTCGCGTGGTAGCCACAGGCATTTGCCTTTGCTGAATTGCTCTATGCTTGCCAGGACATCCTCGTGGGCGACGATTTCTTCCGGGCTGGCGCGCCTGACCAGTTGGGGCCGGTGGCGGTTGGCGACAAACGTGTTGCTGGTGACTTCGATACCCGCGTTGTTATCGTCGCCGAGGTCGATAATCAAGCTTTCCTGACCGCGGGTCATCGCCAGGTAAACCTCGGCGAGAATCTCCGCATCGAGCAGGGCTCCGTGCAGTGTGCGCTGTGAGTTGTCGACTCCGTAGCGCTCGCACAGGGCGTTCAGGTTGTTCTTCTTCCCGGGGTGCAGATCCTTGGCCATGCGCAGGGTGTCGCAGATGGCGCTACATACCGTACCGATTGGAGCCATGTCGAGGAGAGCCAGTTCGGCGTTCAGAAAACCGATGTCGAAAGTGGCGTTGTGGATGACCAGTTCGGCGCTGCGCACAAAGTCGAGAAATTCGACCGCAACGTCGGCGAAGCGCGGTTTGTCGACGAGAAACTCGCGGCTGATTCCGTGCACCGCCAGGGCACCGGCGTCGATATCCCTTTCCGGGTTCAGGTAACTGTGGAAATGCCGGTTGGTCAGACGCCGATTGAACATCTCGACACCAGCAATCTCGATGATGCGGTGTCCGAGCTTGTGCTCCAGGCCGGTGGTTTCAGTATCGAGAAAGATCTGGCGCATGAGTAGGTTCCCTGATGGTGAAGGTCGCTTCAGCGAATCGTGCATCGGTGCTGCGGCTGTCAGGACGCAATGCTTGCCGGCGCCCGTAGGAGTTCGTCCATGCCGCGATTGGCCAGGGCGTCGGCACGTTCGTTGCCGACGTGACCCGCATGTCCTTTGACCCAGCACCACTTGACCTGGTGTTGCCCGGCGAGTTCGTCGAGTCGCTGCCATAGGTCGGCGTTCTTTACCGGCTTCTTGTCCGAGGTTCGCCAGCCATTGCGCTTCCAGTTGTGGATCCACTCGCTGATGCCCTTTTGCAGGTATTGCGAATCGGTATGCAAATGTACGGTCGCAGGCTTCCTGAGCGCTTCCAGGGCGCGTATGGCGGCGGTCATTTCCATGCGGTTGTTGGTGGTAGCCCTTTCGCCGCCCCATAGTTCCTTTTCCTGACCAGCAGCCTGCAGGAGAACTCCCCAACCTCCGGGCCCAGGGTTGCCACGACAGCCTCCGTCGGCGTAGATATTGATGATGGCTTCATGGTTCATACTGTTCAATCTCCTTCTTGCTGACTACCGACAAGGCCTTTCGCGGTGAAGCTTGCTGCTTCCAGTTCGGAAGGATCAAGCGCATGCCATGCACGCGCTTGATCGCACGGAGCAGGTAGACTCCTCCGGCAGGGTTCCACCAGCGATTGCCGGCGGCTTCCACGAAATGCCAGCGTTTGAGCCAGCGTTGATGATGGCAGGGTGGCGAATAACAGCCGAAGCTCCCGCGGTCGACCTCAAAACCGAGAAGTTGCAGCCAGTCCTTGAGGCGCGGCACCGAGAGATAGTGACCGTTCCACGGGAAGCCGCCGGGGCAGTTGGGCAGCCGGCGCCGGAGCCCCCAGAGTGAGAGCGGATTGAAGCCGGTAATCAGCACTTCGCCTTCCGGAATCAAAACCCGTTCAACCTCGCGCAATATCTGGTGCTGGTGGTCATGGAACTCCAGCACGTGCGCCATGACCACCAGGTCGATACTGTGCGCTGCAAATGGGAGTTGACGCAGATCACAGACGACGTTGGCAGTTGCTGAATCGCCAACCACCTGTCGCAAGGGGATGCGGTTCTGGGCTAGCAGGTCGCGTTGCGGCAGGCCTAGCTGGATCGCGTTGTAGCCGAAAAGGTCGGCAACGATGGCGTCGATCCTGGCCTGTTCCCAGGCCATGACGTAGTTTCCTTGCGGGCTTTGCAGCCAGTCGTCGAGTCCAGCGATTGACATTTTCCGCAATTCTTCCAAAATTCAATGATGTTCGACGTCATCCGTATCCCGGCATTCAAGGATAACTACATCTGGCTGTTGCGCAAGGGCGCTGCAGCAGCCGTGATTGATCCCGGCGACGCGCGACCGGTCCTCGAAGTGCTTGAGCGCGAGCGCTTGACTTTGTCCGCTATTCTCGTCACCCATCACCACGCCGATCATCAGGGAGGGGTGGGCCGTCTGCTAGCGCACTACAGCGCCGATGTTTTCGGTCCGGCGGCGGAATCGATCACCGGCAGGACCACCCCGGTACGCGGCGGCGATATGGTTCGCATTCCCTTCTGTGACATCGAGTTTCGGGTGCTTGATGTGCCCGGGCATACACTCGGACACGTCGCGTATTATGGCGCAGGCTGCCTGTTCTGTGGCGACACCTTGTTCGGTGCCGGTTGTGGTCGTCTGTTCGAGGGGACGGCGACGCAGATGGCCGATTCACTGGCCAGGCTGGCGGCGCTGCCTGACCAGACAGCGGTTTATTGCGCACATGAATACACGCAGGCGAACCTGCGTTTTGCATTGGCGGTTGAGCCCGGGAATCGTTGCCTGCGCAGCCGGGCGGAGGCGGTATCGCTGGCTCGCGGCGAGGGGTTGCCGACGATTCCATCGACGATTGCGCTGGAAAAGGCGAGCAACCCGTTTCTGCGTTGTGGAGAACCGGAGGTCGTTGCCTCGGCACGACGACGGGTGCCTGAGGCGAAGGATTCGGTGGCCGTGTTTGCCGCCCTGCGCGCCTGGAAGGACGGCTTCTGAACGTTCCATCAGGCGCTTACCCGGCGTGCGGCAGTGCTCTTTGCGGCCCATGCCTGCCGGACCGTATCGAGCTCCTTGCCGGTATTGCATGGCTTGATGATGAAGCCGCTGGCACCGCGTCTGATTGATTCACGGACGTGATCCACGCTGATTCCCAGCAGCGCTGGGTTGCTGCCAGTGGCGGTGGCGCATGTGGGGCTTGCCTGTTGAATCGCCCGCTCGCTCGCGACGCTTGCTGCACCGCCGCCCGTTCGTGCTAAATTCAGGATTCCACCTGCCAGTCCGCGCCTTGCTGCCATGACTACAAGAAACGATAGCCCTCCCAAGGCGAATGCCTCCCTGAATGTCAGAAAATACGCACTGCGTGTCGCCGTTTCCTTGTTCATCATCGGCGTGCTCGGTTTTCTTGTGCTGCCTCCGCTGGTCAAATCTACGCTGGTCGATAAGCTTTCCGAAGCACTTCACCGACCGGTAAGCGTCGGGAACATCAGCATAAACCCGTACACGCTATCCGTGCAAGTTGCCAGCCTGGCCATACAGGAGAAGGGGGGGGGCGAAACGGTAGCAGGTTTTGAAAGCCTGTATTTCAATGTTGAGGCGGTTTCGCTCTTCCGTGGCGGGCCGGTGATCAGTGAACTGACGCTACTGGGACCGACAGTCAAGGTCATTCGCCTGGCTGACGGGCGGCTCAATTTCTCGGACCTGATCGACGAGTTTCTGGCCAAGCCGGGTTCGGATGATCCTGCCCCCCCTTTTTCGTTCAACAACATACAACTCAGCGGCGGCAAGATCGAATTCGACGATCGGGTGCTGAACGAGAAGCATCTCATCAGCGAGATCAAGATCGCCTTGCCTTTCCTCTCGAGCTTGCCGCACGCTACAGAGATTTTCGTGGAGCCGGCCTTCTCGGCATCAATCGATGGCTCGCCGCTGGTCGTCGAGGGCAAAAGCAAGCCCTTCACCAATTCTCTGGAAAGTGAGTTGGCCTTTAACCTGCATGACGTGAAACTCGGCAACTACGTCGATTATGCGCCGCTCCGCTTACCGATTCAGGTCGTTTCGGGGGCACTCGACAGTGATTTGAAGCTGCGCTTTCGACGACAGGAAGCGAATCGTTCGACGCTCAGCCTGGTCGGCAATGTGGTGATCAAGGAACTCGAGGTACAGGATGCCCAGGGTGCCCCACTGCTGTCCTTGAAACGTCTGGAGGTGTTGCTCGGAGACGTCGATCCGCTCAACCGCCGCTTTGTCATCGAGCGCGTGTCAGTCGATTCGCCGGAGATTTACGGTCGGGTCAGTCGGCAGGGAACGAGCAACTGGGTCGATTTCTTTGCCGGGGAGACGGCGGCGCGTACGGCCACCGCGACGGGTCTGAAAAAACCGCCAGAATCCTTGCCGGTGGAGTGGTCTGTGGGCGAAACGAAGATCAGTGGCGGTGCTATCCGCTGGCTCGACGAGTCGCATGGCAAACCGTTCAATGCGAGCGTTGAGGGGTTTGACCTGAGGTTGAAGAAGCTTGATGGCAAGGGTGGCGCTCCCGCTGAGTTCGAGGCCGCCTGGCGCCTGCAGGCGGCCCCATGGATCAAGGCGGATGCGGTGTCAATCAAGGGCGGGCAACTCGATCTGGCAAAGCGTGCAGTGGTGATCGACGAGGTTGCGGCACGTGGTGTCGGCATGCTGATCCGGCGTGCCGGCAACTCCAGTATCGAGTTCGTTCAGACCCCCGCCTTGCGTGTCGTCGAGGCCTCTCAAAAAGACACCGCGGGGCCATGGAAGCTGACTGTCGCCAAGTCCCGCGTCGCCGACCTCGGACTGCGTTTCGAAGATGCTGCCGTGTCGCCGGCCGCAATCCACACCATTGAAGGGTTGAGCGCCGAGGCCGAAAACCTGTCGACCGAACCTGGCCAGGTCGCCAAGGTCTCGACCCGTTTTCGCTTCAACCGCAAGGGAGATGTCGAGGTCGGCGGGAGCGTCAAGGTGTTCCCGCTCGATGTGGACCTCAAGGCGACCGTCAATACCCTGGAGCTATTGCCCCTGCAACCGTATTTTACCGATCGGCTGAACATCGACGTCACGCGCGGGCAACTGACGCTGAGTGGCGCAGTGCAGTTGCGGCAGACCGGCAAGGGCGATGTGGACCCGAGCAATCTCAGCGGTGGCTTTTCCGGACAGGTGACGGTCGGCAATTTCTACGCGGTCGACAAGATCAATTCCGCCGACTTCCTGAAATGGAAATCGCTGTACCTCGGCAAGCTCGACGTACACGCCAACCCGGAGTCGCTGTCGATTGGCGAAGTGGCTCTCGCTGATTTCTTCGCACGGGTAATCATCAGTCGCGAGGGCAAGCTGAATCTGTTGCAGATCATCCGGCAGCCTGGCGTGGTGCCCCCTGTGGTTGCAGGCGAAAGGTCCGACAAGGCGCCGCCGCCTGCCGTCGCCGCTGCGGGCAAGTCCGTGGTCCCGGTCGTTGCTGGCGACAGACCGCTGCTGCCGGTAAGGATCGGGAAGATCACTCTCCAGGGCGGCGACATCAAGTTCAGCGACAACTTCATCAGACCGAATTATTCGGCGAATCTTAAGAAGATCGGCGGCACGATCAGCGGTCTGTCATCCGCGGCGGACAGTGTCGCGAGTCTCGAACTGCGAGGCAGTTACGACAATATCGCGCCACTCAACGTGTCAGGGCAAATCAACCCGCTGTCGGCCAAACCCTATCTCGATCTGCAGGCCGATATCAAGGGTATCGAGATGACCTCCCTGTCGCCCTATTCGGGCAAGTACGCCGGTTACGCGATCGAAAAAGGCAAGCTCTCTCTGTTCGTCAAGTACAAGATCGAAAACAGTCAATTGACAGCCGAGAACCGCGTTTTTCTGGATCAACTGACTTTCGGCAATCCGGTCGAAAGCCCGGACGCGACCAAGTTGCCGGTGACGCTTGCGGTTGCCCTGCTCAAGAACCGCAACGGAGAGATCGATATCAACCTGCCAATCGCCGGTTCGCTCAATGACCCGGAATTCAGCGTTGGTGGCCTGGTGGTCAAGGTGATCGTGAACCTGTTGGTCAAGGCTGCAACTTCTCCGTTTGCCTTGCTGGGGTCGATATTTGGCGGTGGCGAGGAACTCTCGATCGTCGAGTTCGAGTTGGGCCAGGCGGCGATCACGCCACCTGCACAGCAGCGTCTCGAGAACCTGACCAAGGCCCTGCTCGATCGACCGGCGCTGAAGCTGGAAATCGAGGGGCGAGCCGATCCGCTGAGCGATCCCGAAGGTTTGAAGCGTGCTCGCCTGGAGCAAAGGGTGCGGGCGCTGAAACGCGAGGAGTTGACCAGGAAGGGCGAGGAAAGCGGCTCGGCGGATGCCGTAGAAGTCAGTGCCAAGGAGTACCCGGTATTGCTTGAGCGCGTTTATCGGAGCGAAAAATTTCCCAAGCCGCGCAATCTGGTGGGCATGGTGAAAGGCTTGCCGGTAGCGGAGATGGAGAAGCTGATTCTGGCCAATTCGAGCGTGGATGACGACGATCTGCGCGACCTTGCCGATCGCCGCGCCAAAGCCGTCCGCGACTCGCTGATTTCTCGAGGCTTGCCTTCCGAGCGTCTGTTCCTGCTGCCGGTGCAGCTTCTTGGCGCGAAAGACCAGTCGGAATCCGACGTCCAGGCCAGGACAGGCCGCGTGCTCTTGAACTTGAAGTAAGAAGGCCATTGGCAATTGTGCCGTTGGTCAGTCAGCAGTCTTCCGAAAGACGTGGCACATGGGTGAGGGCGTGGGGTACGTCGTGGTGTTGCTCGGTGTTGTGACGATCTTTCTTCAGGTCGTGCTGCTGTTGCGCACAGGGGGTTCAGCGAGCGAGATTCTGGAGGCACGTTTTCGCGACCTGCAAGGGGGGCAGGAGCGGCTCGAGCGAGAGTTGCGTCAGGAAATGGCCCTGGGACGGCAGGAGGCGGCAATTGCCGCACGTGGTGACCGGGAGGAGCAGTCGGTGTCGCTGACTCGCCTGTCGCAGACCCTGGCCTCGCAGTTGGCGCAGCTTGGCAAACTGCAGGCGCAGCAACTGGAATCGTTCGCGCAGCAGTTGTCGCGCCTGATCAACAGCAATGAGCAGTGCTTCGAGAGTTTGCGCCTGGCGCTTGAAGTACGCCTCGCGGCAATGCAGGCGGACAATGCGGCCAAGCTCGAGGAGGTGCGCCGAACGGTGGACGAAAAGCTGCACGCCACGCTGGAGCAACGACTGGGTGAGTCCTTCAAGTTGGTCAGCGACCGTCTTGAGCAGGTACATCGAGGTCTGGGGGAAATGCAGACGCTGGCCACCGGTGTCGGCGATCTCAAGCGCGTACTGACCAATGTCAAGACGCGTGGTAGTTGGGGCGAGGTGCAGTTGGAAGCGCTGCTGGAGCAGTTGCTGACCACCGAGCAATATGCCATGAACGTGGCAACCCGGCCGAACCGGATTGATCGCGTCGAGTTCGCAATTCGTTTGCCCGGCCTCGAGAAGGGGGATCAGGAGCAGCGGCCGGTGTGGTTGCCGATTGATGCCAAGTTTCCACTGGAGGATTATCAACGGATGCTCGAGGCGCAGGACCGCGCCGATCCGTTAGCGCTCGAGATGGCAATCAAGGCGCTGGAAACCAGACTGCGCGAGGAGGCGAGAAAGATTCACGACAAGTATGTCGAACCGCCGTATACGACGGATTTCGCGATCCTTTATCTGCCGACCGAGGGCCTGTACGCCGAGGCCTTGCGCCGACCTGGACTGGTTGACGCCTTGCAGCGCGAACTGCGAATCTGCATCGCCGGTCCGACGACCCTCGCGGCGCTGCTCAACAGCCTGCAAATGGGTTTCCGAACCCTGGCCATCGAGCGCCGATCGTCGGAAGTCTGGGCGGTTCTCGGGGCCATCAAGACCGAGTTTGGCAAGTTTGGCGAGGTCCTCGAAGCGACGCGCAGGAAGCTCGAACAGGCGAGCAGAAGTATCGAGTCAGCGGGCGTTCGGACGCGTCAGATCGAACGCAAGCTGAAGAGCGTCGAAGCCTTGCCGGTGATCGAAGCCCAGTTGCGGCTCGGTGATCTCGAAGACTTGGCGGCGGCTACCGGGGAGGCATGAATCACGCAGCGCTCGACGCCGCGTTTCGGGCGACAAGTTATCGGGTGGTGACGCCGGAGGGGATTTTTGTTCTCCGGATTGGCGTTGCCGATGCCGCTTTTGACGCTTTTCTGTATCGCGAGGTGACCTTGGGGCAGAGCCTGGGCAGCACTGGGGGGGCAATTCGCTGGGGGATTGTGACCGCGTACAACCCCGGGGCTCTCCTTTCAACCGAAGAGAACCAGCTTCGGCAGCGGCGCTTGCAAAACCGTATTTCCGCCGCCGGCTGGCGTTTCTTTAATGGTTGCAACCTGGCTGACGATGACCTTTGGCCTGCCGAACCGAATTGTTTCCTGCTGCACGTCGATGAAGGGCAGTTGCGTATCCTGGGACGCGAGTTCGACCAACTCGCCGTCGTTTGTGGGCGAACGGGCACGGCGCCAAGACTGCTCTGGATTTGACGCTTCCGGCGCCTGCCAGGCGTGCCGCGTTCGGTGGCGAGCAGACATGCCTGGAATGCCAGTCTTCTGTGAGGACGATCGGATACAGTGAGCAAGACTATTGGACGTTTCGAGATCGTTCGTGAGTTGGGTCGGGGTGCCCAAAGCATCGTCTATCTCGCGCGTGACCCGCATCTGCAGCGGCAAGTGGCGATCAAGACGCTGCACTTTGCGCACGCCGATCCACAGCAGAACCGCCAACTGCTCGACGAGGCGAGGATGGTCAGCCAGCTGCGCCACCCGAACATCGTTCCGATTTTCGAGGCGGCCGAGACGCAAGGTGATCTCTATCTCGTCTTTCAGTATGTGCCAGGCAAGAATCTTGACGAATTCCTGAAAGTCAGTGGTGGGCTGAAGCCTGCCAAGGCGATCGCGATCATGCAGCCGATCCTGGATGCCATTGAGCATGCGCATGCGGCCGGGATCATTCACCGGGATCTCAAGCCCAGCAACATCCTGATTGACGACGATGGCGTGCCGAGAGTAATGGATTTCGGCATTGCGGCGCGTACCGAAGGTTTGACCGACGACCGCGGGCAACTGATCGGGACCCCCGCGTACATGGCTCCAGAGTACATCCTGCGGCGAAGCAGCAGTGCAAGATCGGACATCTTTTCAGCGGGGCTGGTGCTTTACGAATTGCTCACCGGGCAGCGGGCGGTTCCCGGGACCGACAGCGCGGAGGTGATGAAGCGAATTGCCAGCGAAGATATCCGCCTGTCGCAAGATGCCCGCAACCTGCTTGAGGAGCGGCTCGCAAACCTCGTGTACCGGGCGCTGGAACGTAATCCGGAGAACCGCTACGAGTCGGCCGTGCAGATGCGCGAGGCCCTGGACGACTACTTGGTACCCGAGAACCTGGCGCCGTCAACGGATCCCAGGCAAAGCACGATCGACTTCCTGCTGCGGCGAATGCGCCACAAAAGCGATTTTCCGGCCTTGTCGGAGGCGGTCGGGGCGATCAACAGGATCACGACGTCTGAGAATCAGAGTATTTCCGAGGTTTCGAACACGATCCTCAAGGATTTCTCGTTGACCAACAAGATCCTGCGAATGGTCAACTCCGCCTATTACCAGCAAGCCGGTGGGGGGAACATCAGTACCGTCTCGCGCGCAGTGGTTGTTCTGGGCCTCGACGCCGTGCGCAGCATTGCGATCACGGTGATGCTCTTCGACCATCTGCAGAACAAGGAAAATGCCAGCCAGCTCAAGGATGAATTCCTGCGCGCCAATCTGGCCGGGGTCCTGGCCAAGGACATCGCCGGCAAGGTTTCTGCACGCGCGGATATTGAGCAGGTGTTCATCTGCTCCATGTTCCACAACCTTGGCCGCCTGTTGAGTCAGTACTACTTTCCTGAAGAGAGCGCCGAAATCCGGCGCCTGCTGCTGCAGAAGAACTCGTCCGAAGAGGCTGCGGCACTGCAGGTACTGGGCATCTCGTTCGAGGAACTCGGTGTCGGCATTGCCCAGGCGTGGGGCTTTCCGAAGCTGCTGGTCAACAGCATGCGCAAGCTGCCGGCAGGCAGTATTCGCCGTCCAGCGAATACCGAGGATCGTCTGCGCATGCTGGCGGCGATGTCGAACGAGATATGCACGGTTATCGCAGATGTCCCGGCCGATCAGCAGCAGAGGGAACTGCGCAAGCTTGCAACGCGGTTCGGGGAGGTTGTCGCGCTCGACGAGCAGGAGCTGCGCGATACGCTGGAGCGATCGTTTGAACAGGTGGGTCAGTTTGCCGGCATCATCCACCTCAATCTGCAGCAGACGCGGCTCGGCAGGCAGATCAAGGCCTGGACAGGGACTTCGGTCAACCTGCCAAGCATGCAGGTGTCACCTGATGCGGAGGACGGTTTGGCGGGCACCGTGCTCTCGGACGCCCTGGCGGCTGAGGTGGCGTGCGATGACGTTGCCGATGAGGCCAACCTCGCCACGGAAGATATCGCGGCGGTGGTCAGCGAAGCCATTCTTCTGGCAGGGATTCAGGACGTTAGCAACGCCTTGGTCAGTGACTTCAAACTCAATGACGTGCTGCGGATCATTCTTGAGACCATCTACCGGGCGAAGGGCTTCAAGCGTGTAATCCTGTGCATCCGTGACGGTCGCAGCAACGCCATGCTGGGTCGTTTCGGGTTTGGGCCCGATGCCCTGGAGATCGCCAGGAGTTTCAAATTTTCACTGGTCTTTACGCCCGATATCTTTCATGCGGCGCTCGCCAATGGCGTCGACATCCTGATCAGCGACACCAACGACCCGAAGATCGCGGCGCGCATCCCCGGGTGGTTTCGCAAGGCGGTGGCTGCCGAAACTTTCCTGGTCTTTCCGCTCTGCATCAAGGGAAGCGGGGTGGCCATGATCTACGCCGACCGCGCACAGGCGGGCGAGATCGTCATTTCCGAGAAGGAATTGTCCTTGCTGAGGACCTTGCGCAACCAGGCACTACTGGCCATCAAGCAGTCCATATGATTCAGCGGTTTGCGATCAGCTATCAGGTCTGGCGGCCTACCAGAGTTTCCACCACGGTTCCTTGCGCTCAAGCCCGCGCACGTAGTATTCGCTGTTGGGAAAGTTCTTGCGCATGACGCGCTCGGCGTCATCGCGCAGATCGTTCAGTGCGAGCGCATCATAGGCCTTGACCATGATGAAGAGCGCCTCTTCGGTGGCCGGCGCCCCGGGATAGTTGGTGACTGTGTACTGGGCACGGTTGGCGGCAGCCAGATAAGCGCCGCGTTTCATGTAGTATCTGGCGACATGCAGTTCCAGCGAGGCCAGAGCATTGACCAGATACTTCATCCGCAGGATCGCATCGGGAGTGTACTTGCTCTCCGGAAAGCGTGTCACCAGTTCCCGGAAGGCATCAAACGACTCGCGGGCACCTTTCGGATCGCGTTCGGTCATGTCCTGGTTGCTGATGGCACCCATGATGCCCAGGTTTTCGTTGAAGTTGATGAGCCCGCGCAGGTAGTAGACGTAGTCGACGTTCGGGTGATTGGGATGCAGCTTGATGAAACGGTCGCAGGCGGCAATCGCCGACGCCGGCTCCTGGTCCTTCCAGTAAGCGTAGGCGATGTCGATCTGTGCTTGCTGTGCGTAGCGCCCGTAGGGATAGCGGGATTCCAGCTTCTCGAAATACTTGATGGCCTTGGCGTAAGAGCTTTCGTTCAGCGCCTCCTTGGCTTCCGCATACAGTTTGTTTGCCGACCAGCCAGCCGTCTCATCCTTGTCTTCCGGGAGCAGCCCACAGCCAACGATCAGAGAGGCGACAAAAAGGGTGACGATAACCGCTAAACTACGCATGATGGAAAACCCAAAGAAAAGAAAGGCCGTAGCCGACGCCGCTATCCCGGACATCGGGCACGGCGATTATAGCTCAAACCCCCGAATCACCCTGAGCGTGCCCAGAGACTGCGGCGGTCAACGCCTGGACCAGATTCTTGCACGATTGCTGTCGCGGCATTCGCGGAGCCGTTTGCAGACCTGGATTCGCGAGGGCAGGGTTGCAGTAAACGGTGCGACGACCCTTGAGCCACGGCAGAAGCTGTGGGGCGACGAACGTATCGAGCTTGCCGAGGCGCCCGACGAACGCGCCGAATCATCGATGCCCGAGGACATTCCTTTGCCGGTGATGTATGAGGATGAGACCTTGATGGTCATCGACAAGCCGGCCGGACTGGTGGTGCATCCGGGAAGCGGGAACTGGAGCGGCACTTTGCTCAATGCCCTGTTGTACCATGCACCCCAACTCGACAGGGTGCCGCGGGCCGGTATTGTCCATCGCCTGGACAAGGATACCAGCGGCCTGATGGTCGTCGCCAAGACGCTGGAGGCGCAAACCCATCTGGTGCGGCAATTGCAGGCGCACACCGTCAAACGCTATTACCAGGCGCTGGCGAGGGGGCTTGTCGAGCGTTCCGGTACGGTGGATGCGCCTATCGGCCGGCATCCGACATTGCGGACCAGAATGGCTGTGGTAAGAACGGGCAAGCCGGCACGTACCCACTATAGAGTCTTGGAGCGGTTTCTCGCCTGCACCTTGATCGAATGCGCGCTGGAGACGGGGCGGACGCACCAGATACGCGTGCACCTGACATCCGCCGGGCATCCACTGGTGGGTGACCCGGCGTATGGCGGCGGTGTCAGCCGCGTTCCGCGCGGACCACGCTTTGCGCGCCAGGCGCTGCATGCTTGTCGTCTGGAGTTGGTGCACCCGTTGACGGGTAGAGCGATGTTGTGGAAATCCTGCTTGCCGGAGGACATGGCCACGCTGATCGAGATGTTGCGGCTAGAGACACTGGAGGCCATCGATCGCGAAGCGGATCTCGAAGATGCCAATGATGGTGCCGATGAATATGACTGGGACGAGGATCAGGGCGAGGGTCCGGAGGTAATCTACATTGCCGATGACGATTCCGATGACGAAGATCCCGATGAGCAATAGGACCCTGTGTGACTGACCGTTGACGCCGATTCCATGCAACCTGATGCCTTGATCAACGAAGACTGGATCATCCCCGACTGGCCAGTGCCGGCGAGAGTGTGCAGTCTGATCACGACTCGCCTGGGCGGCGTCAGCCTTGCCCCGTACGCCAGCCTCAATCTCGGCGATCATGTCGGAGATGATCCTCTGGCGGTGGCGGCAAACCGACGGCGACTGAACTGTCGGCTGCCGGCGCCGCCGTTCTGGCTCAACCAGGTGCACGGCACAGCGGTCGTTGACGCTGCCATTGCTACCGCCTCGACGCAGATTGCGGCCGCCGACGCTGCATTTACGCATCAGGCTGGTATCGTTTGCGGGGTGATGACGGCAGACTGCCTGCCGGTGTTGCTCTGTGACCGCTCCGGCACTGTTGTGGCGGCCGCGCATGCCGGTTGGCGCGGACTGCAGGCCGGTATCCTGGAGAGAGCCGTGGTGGCCATGGGTTTGCCCGGTACGCGGCTGCTTGCCTATCTGGGTCCCGCGATTGGTCCGCAGACTTTCGAGGTCGGTGCCGAGGTGCGCAGCGCGTTTGTCGACGCAGACGCGGAGGCGGCTGTGGCTTTCAGACGTTTGCCGTGCTGGAACGAAGCACTGGCTGAGGATCGGATCGGGCAGTCTTGGCGTGGAGTAGACGTGCCTGTGGGCGGATGGTTGGCGGATATCTACCTGCTGGCACGACAATCCCTCGGACGACTTGGTGTCGAGTCCATTTACGGTGGGGGTTACTGCACGGTGTCTGAGGAGGAGCGTTTTTTTTCGTACCGGCGCGACGGCGTGACCGGGCGTATGGCGTCGCTGATCTGGCTGTCCGCGGAGTAGTCACTGCGTGGGCTTGTCGTCGCCGCCGTTGCTTGGCGTTCGACTGGCATCTTGTGATAGACGGGCTGCGCGACGCCGCACGGGCCCACCGAAGAGCCAAAGCAACAGCGCTGTCGGCACCAGGCCGTAGAAAAGCAGGGTCAAAATCCCGGCGACGACGCTGCTTTCGGCAAGTGCCATCAGCACGGTAACGTACAGCCAGGCAATCACGATGATGTGCATGACGCAATTATATGCGGCAGAGCTGATGCGCCGAGGCCCGCGGTGCAGGCAGGTCACGGTAATGGTCATTCTTGCATTGACAGCGCGGTTGCTGCAATGCAGAATCCATGACGGTTTTGGGTTGCCCGTCCGAAAGTGGCGCTGTCAGGATCTGTCGGCGAGGTCGCAGTTGGATTGTATGGCTGCGGCGCCACGGTCGGATGCGTGCCGGGGGGCGACAGGCAGATTTTCCGCGCGACATGCGGTACGCGCGACGCTTGAGCGGATGACCAGCCTTTCGTTCGCGGGGCGCATGCCGGTGGACCACGAGTCAAGGCGCTGGGTATTCAGCAGAGGTTGTAATCCTGGCGGTGTTGTGCCGCCAATTGTTTCAATCGTCAACAGGAAAGGAAAGAGCTATGACGCAACGTGTTGCTTTGGTTACAGGTGCTATGGGTGGAATCGGTACGGCCATCTGCCAGGAACTGGCCAAGGCCGGTCACAAGGTAGTTGCCGCCTACCATCCGCAGTTCGACAAGCCGGATGAGTGGGGCAAGGCCATGGCAGAAGCCGGCTTTAACGACTTCATCCCTGTGGCCGGCGACGTCTCCGACTATGATTCATGCGTTGCTCTGGCCGCGGAGGCTGAAGCCAAGGCGGGTCCGATTGACATTCTGGTCAACTGTGCGGGAATCACCCGGGACAAGATGTTCGCACGCATGGAACTGGCGCAGTGGAATGCCGTGATTTCAACGAACCTTGGCAGTCTCTTCAACATGACCAAGCAGGTCTCGTCCAAGATGGCCGAGCGTGGCTGGGGCCGGATCATCAACATCTCTTCGGTCAATGGCCTTCGTGGTCAGGCGGGTCAAACCAACTACTCGGCGGCCAAGGCGGGTGTGATCGGTTTCACCAAGGCGCTGGCTGCCGAACTTGCCGCCAAGAACGTGACGGTCAACGCCATCTGCCCCGGTTATGTGGCGACCCAGATGGTGATGGCCATCAAGCCGGAAATCCTGCAGAGCATCGTCGATACGGTACCGATGAAGCGTCTGGCCAAGCCGGAAGAGATTGGTGGCGCCTGCGTTTACCTCGCTTCGGACATCGCCGGCTTCATGACTGGTTCGACGCTGAACATCTGTGGTGGTCTCTACTATCAGTAGAGGCAGGATTTTATTTGACGGCAGTCAGGACAGGCTCCAACAGGAGCCTGTTTTTTTTTGCTGGCGTATAATTGTGCTGCACCGCATCAAAGAGCGCGAAATAGCGTTCGCCGAGTTATCTGTAAATGGAGGAAGGGTCGTCATGCCCGAGCAGTTGCGCCTGATCAAGAAATACCCGAACCGTCGTCTTTACGACACCAAGACGAGCGCCTATATCACTTTGAGCGATGTCAAGGATTTGGTGCTGTCGAGAGAAAACTTCAATGTCCTGGATGCCAAGACCAGCGAAGACATTACCCGCAGTATTCTGCTGCAGATCATCCTCGAGGAGGAAGCGGCAGGTGTGCCGCTGTTTACCACCGATCTGCTGGCGCAGATGATCCGCTTTTACGGTCACGCAATGCAGGGGATGCTCGGCAAGTATCTGGAAACGAACATGAAGTCGTTCGTGGACTTTCAGAAGAAGCTGCAGGAACAGTCGCAGCAGATCTATGGCGAAAGCAACAGCCAGCTGATGCAGAACGACATGTGGTCGCAGTTCATGAACTTCCAGGGTCCGGCGATGCAGACGATGATGGCCACCTATATGGAGCAGAGCCGGAAGATGCTCCACCAGATGCAGGACCAGTTGAAAACCCAGACCCGCACCTTGTTCACCAGTCTACCGCTTCCCGGTTTTCCAGCTGATACGGTGAAGCACTCGAAAGACGCCGAGAAATAAGCAACCCCTGATCGCGGTTGGTGCCCGTCTGGGTGCCGGTCATGGTCCTCGTCTCTCCTCCGGAAGAAGCCGCGTCTGCAACGGTCTGCCACGAGGAGATGGCGCGGCCCGTTCCTGGCGACCATTCATTCCCTTCTGCGCCAAGATCTCCTCCTTTGGTGCGTAAGGCTACATTGCAATGGGTTGGCGCAGCAACGCCACATAGGTTGCGGCGATGATCGCCGTAGTGATTACGCCACTGATGTTGGCGCCGAGCGCCTGTGGCATGACGATAGCTCCAGCGTTGGCCGCGCTGGCAACCTTCTGCACGATCTTGGCCGTGGTCGGTACGCAACTGACCCCGGCAATCCCGATGATCGGGTTGAACTTGCGGCCACTCCAGAAATAGAGAATGTAACCGCCGAGAAGGCCGCCAAGGGCCGAGATCGTCAGGGCCAGCATACCCAGCAGGAGCAGCTTGAGAACCGTCGGCTCCAACAGGGTATTGGCCTCGCAGAGCACGCCCAGAGTCAGGCCGAGGAAGAAGGTTGCCGCGTAGAGAAACACCTCCCCGAGCAGTTTGGTAAACGCGTCGATACCGCTTTCGCGCACCGCGACGCCGAGAAACAGCGAGAAGAACAGCGGCGCAGCCACCGGAAACAGCAGACATAGCAGCGTGCATGCCACCACGGCAAAGGTGAGCTTCTGCGAGCGGCTGATCTTCGGTCCGCGGTCGGCGGCCATGCTGATCCCGCGGATGTGCTCGGGTACCAGCCACTTGATCAGATAAGGGTAAGCGCCATAGGTCAGACCGAGATAGAGGTAGCCAACGACCGTGATCGGCACGAAGAGATCCTTGGCCAGTACCAGTGAGGTGAATAGCACCATCGGGCCGTCAGCGCCGCCGATGGTGGCGACGGCAGCGGCCTGGCCCGGATTGAGGCCCAGCCAGACGGCAATCGGGAAAACGGCGATGGTTCCCAGTTCGGCGAAGAGGGCAATGAACATGCTCTGGAAGGGGCGCGCCATCACGTAACCGACATCGAGCAGGACGCCGATCCCCATGAACACCAGGCAAGCGATCAGACCATTGCTGAAGGTCAGCGTGTAGATCGGTTGTAGCCAGTCGATCTGCATGATGTTCATCAGTTCGATCGGGTCGGACATCAAGGGATCGACGAACAGTGTCCCCATCTTGTTGCCATCGAGGAACATCACCCCGGCGTTGACCGACGACATGCCCAGACCCATCGGGATCATCAGCAAGGGTTCGAGGATGTTCCTGGAGCCCAGATAGATCAGCAGGAAGCCAAGCAACATCAGGAAGATGCGCCCGAACATGATTTTCGGCTCGGACGCCATCAGCGTGGCGATGCCCTGGAACAGATCGAGAAAATGAATGCCTTCCATACGCTTCAGTCCTCGCGACAGGCGGCAGGAGCCATCCGCCCGCGCATCGAGTTGCAGACGACAGGAACTCGCTCCTGCCTGTTGGCCTGGCTCAAGCGATGGTCAGCAGCGGCTGACCGCCCTCGACCGCATCGCCGGGTGCGACCAGCACGCGGGTGACCTGACCCGCGCGCGTCGCCATGACCGGGGTTTTCATCTTCATGGCTTCGAGGACCAGCAGCCGCTCACCGACCGCCACGGTCTGGCCGACCTTGACGTCGACCTCGACCACGACGCCACCCATGCCGGCCAGTTCGTCGCCGGCTCCGGCAGCCGCGGCTGGTCGCGGCGCCGCCGCGGCCGGTGCGGCGCTGGTGGCGCTCCCTGCGGCCGCTACCGCCATGGGAGCGGCCGGAGCGGATTGCTGCGCCGCCTGGCCGGCAGTGAGTTCGAGAACGCTGACCTCGTACTCGCGTCCGTTGACGGTCACCTTGAATTGTCTGGGCATTGTTTGCTCCTTCTACCTTCTATCTGGGGCCTCGGCCCGTGGGCCCCGGCGTATGGGAATGCTGGGCGGCGCGAGCGCCTGCTGCCCAGCCATGGCTGGTTGGTGCAATGTGCAAGATGTGGTGCGCGCCGATGGCCACGAAGATTGCCGCCGACAGCGCGGCGACGTCTTCATCTGGAACGCCGAGTCCGATGGGGCAGACGGTTCCCGTCGGCACGTCTATCGGCTTCGCCTTTTCGATCCGGCCGGTCACCGCAACCAGCACCTTGATCAGGACGGCAACCACCACCGAGATGACAATGGCGATTCCGTAGACTTGTAGCGCCTTGAAAATGGCGTCAGTCACCATGGGGGTCTTCCTTCCGTTGCCGATTACATGGGAATGTTGCCGTGCTTTTTCGCCGGCCTGAGTTCACGCTTGTCGAGAATCTTGCGCAGCGCGAGGGCGACCATCCAGCGCGTATCCTGCGGTTCGATCACATCGGTGATGTAGAAATTGCTGGCCGATACATAGGGCGACGCGAACTCGTCACGGTATTCCTGCGCCAGTTCAGCGGCCTTTGCCTGGCGATCCTCGGCCTGATCGAGTTCCTTGCGGTAGAGAATCTTGACCGCGGCCTCGGCGCCCATCACGGCGATCTCGGCTGTTGGCCAGGCGTAAACCATGTCGGCTCCCATTTCCTGGCTGCACATGGCAAGGTAGGAGCCCCCATAAGCCTTGCGCAGGATCACCGTGATTTTCGGCGCGGTGCACGATCCGTAAGCAAATAGCATTTTCGCGCCATGGCGAATGATACCGCTGCGTTCCTGCTCGACCCCGGGCAGGAAACCCGGCACATCGACCAGAGTCACCACCGGCACGTTGAAGATATTGCACGTCCGTACGAAGCGGGCCACCTTGTCGGCCGCGTTGAGGTCGAGCGCGCCGGCCATCACCATCGGCTGGTTGGCAACGATGCCAACGATGACGCCGCTGATACGGGCAAAGCCGACGATCACGTTGCGGGCGAAGCCGGCATGGACTTCGAGCAGTTCGCCGTGGTCAACGACACGGCGAATGACTGCATACATGTCGAGTGGGTCGGATGGGCTGTCTGGAATGCAGTCGTTGATGCCGGGGTCTTCTCTTTCCTCGATCGGCACGGCGAGATCGTGCGGCGGGTCCTCGGTATTGTTGGCCGGCAGATAAGACAGCAATTGCTTGACCAACGCGATCGCGTGCCGGTCGTCCTCGGCAACGAAGTGGGCGTTGCCGCTGACCGTCGAATGCATCTCGGCGCCGCCGACTTCCGCCATCGTCGTCGCGCGGCCGGTGACCGCCTTGATTACTTCCGGGCCAGTCAGGAACATGTGCGCGTTGTTGCGGGTCATGATCACGAAGTCCATCAAGGCCGGCGAGTAGGCGGCACCGCCAGCGCACGGACCGCAGATCACCGCGATCTGCGGCACGACCCCGGAAAGCAGGACGTTGGCGTAGAACACATCGCCGTAGCCGGAGAGGGCATCGACTCCCTCCTGAATGCGCGCACCTCCTGAATCCTTGAAGGCCACGAGTGGTACGCCGATCTTCAGGGCATGGCGCATGATCCGAGTGATCTTCCGGGCCTGCATCTTGCCCAGAGTCCCGGCGACGACGCTGAAATCCTGGCTGAACGCGGCGACCTGTGTATTCCCGACGTAGCCGTTGCCGGTAATTACCCCGTCGGCGGGGAGGGATCGCCCGGCCATGCCGAAGGACGTCGCGTTGTGCGCGGCATGCAGACCGAGTTCCTGGAACGTGCCCTCGGCAAACAAGGTGTCGAGGCGCTCGCGAGCCGACAACAAGCCCTTGGCGTGCAACGTCTCCAACTTCTCGGGACTGACGTTTTCGGTGAGCTTGGCGCGCCTCGCGCGCAGCTTTTCTATCAACTCCGGTCGTATCGTCATCTGGATTCCTAACAGGTGGCTAAGTTGGAACTGGTTCTCATTCTCGCAGCAGTAAGCTGCTGGCGACCTTCCGGCACGGTAGTATCCATATTTTCACGTGCGTTGGCTAGTAGTGAGAAAAATTTTCGGAGGCTGTGGCCAGTCGATGCGTCGCCGTAGCGCTTGACTGGAGAAGCGCCCGGCTCCAGGTCATGCCGTGGCAGCCACGAGGCCCCAGCGGTGCGGGCCGATGTGGTCGCCTGCGGGGAATGCCGGGAGGGGAGTTATGCCTGTTCGTCAGGAGGGGGCAGCCGTGATGGCGTACAATGAGTGCAGGCGGGTTTTGCACCGGCCTGCTGCGTGCGGTGCAGCCATGAGGGGGGCGTCAGAAAACGAAAAAGCCCCGAGAAACGGGGCTTTCGTGCATTGCTTGGTGCCCAAGAGAGGAATCGAACCTCCACGGTGTTGCCACCACTAGGACCTGAACCTAGCGCGTCTACCAATTTCGCCACCTGGGCATTTCCAGCGAAGTCCGAATTCTATAGGAACATGAAGGAATGTCAATAATGAAACTGTCGGCCGTTCGTCGCCGCGATCCCAATCTGGAACGTGAACTCAAGCGCTACGAGAATCCATTGCCCTCCCGCGAATATATCCTGCAGGTCCTCGAGGAGCAGGGGCGACCGGTGTCCTTCGACGAACTCCGTGAAATTCTCGACATTGACAAGCTTGAGTTGGACACGTTCCAGCGCCGCTTGCGGGCGATGGAGCGAGAAGCCCAACTGTTGCGCAACCGCAAAAGCTCGTACATCCTGCCGGAGCGTGCCAGCCTGATTGCCGGGCGCGTCGAGGGACATCCCGACGGCTATGGCTTCCTCGTTCCGGATGATGGTAGCGAGGACCTGTCCCTCGAGGCCCGTCAGATGACCAAAGTCCTGCATCGCGATCGCGCGCTGGTGCGCGTGGTCGGGGTCGATCGCCGCGGGCGCCGCGAGGGGGTAATCGTCGAAGTCCTGGAGCGGGCCAATACCAGAGTCGTTGGCCGGGTGCTGATTGAGCATGGCATTACCCTGGTGGTCCCTGAAAATCGCCGTATCAACCAGGACATCCTGGTCGCGCCGGGCGGTAGCGGCACGGCCAAATCTGGCCAGGTGGTGACCGTCGAGATCATCGAACAGCCGGACCGGCATTCAAAGCCGATCGGGCGCATTGTCGAGGTGCTTGGAAACTATGCAGACCCCGGCATGGAGATCGAGATCGCCTTGCGCAAGCACGACTTGCCATTCGAGTTCTCGAGCGGGACGCTTGCAGAAGCCGATGCCTTGCCGGAGACGTTGGCCGCCAGCGATTGGGAAGGACGCACGGATTTGCGGGCCCTGCCGCTGGTGACCATTGACGGAGAAACGGCAAAGGATTTTGATGATGCGGTATTCGCGGAGAATAATGGACGTGGATGGCGCTTGCTGGTGGCCATCGCGGACGTCAGTCACTATGTACAGCCGGGCACGGCACTGGATCGTGACGCCGGCGAGCGCGGCAACTCGGTCTATTTCCCCCGCCGGGTGATTCCGATGTTGCCGGAAAAGCTTTCCAACGGTCTGTGTTCACTGAATCCCGATGTCGACCGCCTGGCGATGGTTTGCGACATGGCCATCGACCACAATGGCGAGATCACCGACTACCGGTTCTATCCTGCAGTTTTCCGTTCGCATGCGCGGCTGACCTATGACCAGGTCTGGAACTGGCTGGACGGTGTGACCAAGCCGGAGAGCGATCTTCACCAGCGTCTGCTGCCGCATCTGCAGGCGCTCTACGCCTTGTTCCAGGTCCTCGGCGAGGCACGCGGCAAGCGCGGTGCGATCGACTTCGAAACCATCGAGACGATGATGCTGTTCAACGCGCAGGGCAAGATCGAGAACATCGTTCCGGTGCGCCGCAACGACGCGCACCGACTGATCGAGGAGTGCATGCTGGCCGCCAATGTCTGTGCTTCGGCTTTTCTCCAAAGCAACCGGCAGCCTTGCCTGTACCGCATTCATCAAGGTCCGACGCTGGAGAAACTCGAGGCACTGCGCAACTTCCTCAAGGAGTTCGGCATCGGCCTTGGCGGAGGAGACGATCCGACCGCCAAGGATTATGCTCTGTTGCTGGACAGCATCAAGACCCGCCCCGATGCGCAGTTGTTGCAGACGGTCATGCTCCGCTCGCTGCGGCAGGCCATGTACAGTCCCGACAATGTCGGCCACTTTGGCCTGTCTTACGAACACTACACGCATTTCACCTCGCCGATACGTCGCTATCCCGACCTGCTCGTGCACCGTTCGATCAAGGCGGTGCTTGCCGGGACGCACTACGCGCCCGGCAAATGGGACGACATCGGGCTGCACTGCTCGATGACCGAACGGCGCGCGGATGAAGCGACACGCGATGTCGGCAACTGGCTCAAGTGTTACTACATGCGTGACCGTATTGGCGAAGTGTTCGCCGGGACGATTGCGGCGGTGGTCCCTTTCGGCGTCTTCGTCGCCCTCGACGAGGTATATGTCGAGGGTCTGGTACACGTTTCCGAACTTGGCGAAGATTACTTCCAATACGACAGTACCAAGCACCAGATGCTTGGCGAGCGTAGCGGCAGACGCTTTCGTCTCGGTGACCGCCTGCAGGTGAAACTTGTCCGAGCCGATCTTGAAACCGGACGGATTGATTTTGTGCTCTCTGATGCTTCCTGATCGATGCCCTGCGAAGGAACGCGGGTGGTCGCGCCCAGCGCCGCAGTCGCGGCCAGTCTGGTAGACTCGCGCCGGTTCGATGATCGCCGGAAGGCTGACGGCGGTACCCCGAAGATCTGCCCACCGGCATAGCCGGAGGCGAAGGACTCGGTGTCGCACACGATCCGCGGCAGCCAGCTGGGAGACAGGGAGTTGCGAAAGTGAACGGAAAGTTGGGGGAAGGTCTGCCGGCGGAGCTTTCGTCCGAGATGTCGGCAAGACTCTTGCGGGTGGTGTCGGTATTGGTCGAGGAGACCCGCCCGGGACGTGCCGAACGGGTGCACCTGCACAGCCATCTGGAGCGTGAGCTGGGCCTGGATAGCCTGGCGCGCGTCGAACTGCTGTTGCGCGTGGGCAGCGAGTTCGGCAAGTCGCTACCCGACTCGGCACTCGCTGAAGCAGAGACGCCGCAGGACCTGCTGCAGTTCATTGTCCGGGCCGGGGATGACGGTTTTTCGGCGGCGACCGTCGAGTTCGCCCCAGCCGCCGGTCCGACCAGCTTTCCCGAGCAGGTGCGTACGCTGGTCGAAGTCCTCGAATGGCATGCCGCGCGCAATCCGCAGCGTCTACACGTGTTGCTCTATGGCGATGGTGGCGGCGAGCAGGGTGCTCCGGAAAGCATCACCTATGGCGGACTGCTCGAACAGGCGCGCCGGGTAGCCACCGGCCTGGTAACACGCGGCCTGCTGCCGCGTCAGACGGTTGCCCTGATGTTGCCCACGGGACGCGACTATCTGACGAGCTTTTTTGGTGTGATGCTGGCCGGCGGCATTCCGGTCCCGATCTACCCTCCGGCACGGCTGGCGCAGATCGAGGATCATCTGCGGCGGCATGCACGCATCCTGGACAACGCCCAGGCCGTGTTCATCATCACTGTGCCACAGGCGAAAGGGGTTGCCGCGCTGCTGCGTGCCGAGGCACCGACGTTGCGCGAAGTCCTGACCCCGGAGGAACTCGACATCGAGGCGATCAGCCTGCTCTACCGCGCCACCGCAGACGACATTGCCTTCCTTCAATATACCTCGGGCAGCACCGGTGATCCCAAGGGCGTGGTCCTCAGCCACGCCAACCTGTTGGCCAATCTGCGTGCCATGGGCGAGGCTGTCGGAGTCTGCAGCGAGGACGTTTTCGTTTCCTGGCTACCGCTCTATCATGATATGGGCCTGATCGGTGCCTGGTTCGGGTCGCTCTATTTCGGCATGCGTCTGGTGTTGATGTCGCCGCTGGCCTTTCTTTCGCGTCCCGTGCGCTGGCTGCGGGCCATTTCGCAGCATCGCGGTACGCTGTCACCGGCACCGAACTTCGCTTACGATCTGTGCGCGAGAAAACTGGCTGACGCTGACCTTGTGGGACTTGATCTGTCGTCCTGGAGGCTGGCACTCAATGGCGCCGAGCCCGTGAGTCCTGCAACCCTGGAAGCCTTTGCCGAGCGTTTTTCGCCGTATGGCCTGCGTGCGGAGGCGATCACCCCGGTGTATGGCCTTGCCGAATGCTCGGTTGGGCTGGCCTTTCCAGCACTGGGACGCGGCCCGCGGATCGACAACATCGAGCGCGAAGCCCTGGTCAACCGCAAGTGCGCGATCCCCGCAGCTAGCGGCGAAGCCGATCTGGTGCGCGTGCCAGCCTGTGGTCGGGTCCTGCCGCGGCATGAGATCCGCCTGGTCGATGAGCATGGGGACGAGTTGCCCGACCGGCGCGTCGGGCGCTTGCAGTTTCGCGGTCCTTCGGCGACTGTGGGCTATTTCCGCAATCCGCTGGCGACGCAAGCCCTTTTCCGCGATGGCTGGCTGGACTCCGGCGATTTCGCCTATACCGTTGACGGCGAGATCTATCTGACCGGCAGGGTCAAGGATCTGATCATCCGCGGCGGTCGCAATCTCTATCCCTACGAACTCGAGCAGGCGGTCGGCAACCTGCCGGGAGTCCGGCGCGGATGCGTCGCGGTATTCGCCAGCACGGATCCGGCCAATGCCACCGAGCGGCTGGTTGTGCTGGCCGAGACACGTGAGCAGGATCCCGGACAACGCGAGGCGCTGCGGCAGGCGATCAACGCTGCTGCGGTCGACGCCATCGGCATGCCGGCTGATGAGGTTGTGCTGGCGCCACCGAATTCGGTGCTCAAGACATCGAGCGGCAAGATCCGCCGCAACGCATCACGTGAAGCCTTCGAGCGCGGCCTGATCGGCGCCAGCGTGGTCGCGGACCGACAGCAGTTATGGCGTCTTGGCGTGGCGTCGCTGCGCGCGCGCCTGGCCGAGTCGGTGGAACGTTTTGGCCGGTGGATTTTTGGCGTCCGGTGCTGGACGATCTTTCTCCTTCTGGCGGTGCCGGTCATGCTGTCTGTGTTGGTCGTGCGGGCGCCGACGATCGGGCGCCGTATCGTTCATCGCGCAGCCCGGATCTTTCTGGCGCTGGTCGGCATGCCCGTGGGCACCATCCCGGACAGGAATCTGCCGACAGTACCCCACCTCCTGCTGGTTAACCACTGCAGCTATTTCGACGCGCTGTTGCTGTGTGCGGTTCTGCCACCCCGTCGGGCTTACAGCTTTGTGGCCAAACGCGAGTTCGTCGATCAACCCTTGCTACACGCTTTCCTGCGCGCGCTCGGGACCCTGTTTGTCGAGCGCTTCGAGGCGTCGAAAAGCGTCGAGGATGTTGATGGCATCGTCGCTGCGCTGCAGCGAGGGCAGTATGTGGTGATATTTCCGGAAGGCACCTTCTCGCGTGAACCGGGCCTCAAACCCTTTCGCATGGGGGCTTTCGTCGCCGCTGCGCGGGCCGGGGTACCGGTGTTGGTGAGCGGCCTGAAGGGTACTCGGGCAGTCCTGCGTGATCGGACGTGGATGCCGCGGCGCGGCCACTTGGCCTACGAAATCGGGTCGCTGCTGGAACCGACCGGAGACGACTGGACGGCGGCAGTGCGTCTGCGCGATGCAACACGTCGGGAGATGCTGCGGCTTTGCGGCGAGCATGATCTGGAACGGTGACCCTCGGTACTCCTGCGGTGTGCTTCGACCCGCAGCAAGCGCCGTTCACAGGTGAAGGCACGGCAGGTCCAGCCAGGCATCCGAATTCAGAAATGCTCGTTCACGTTGAGCCAGAGCGCCTGTTGCGCACCACTGAAAGTCTGGTTTCTACATTCACCATGAAGCATAATTCGCTACTTCATGGTTGCCGCAGAAGCCGGCGCGTTGCCCTGGCCCGGGAGGGACAGGCACTAACCGCATAACCTCAATCATTTTGCGTGTGCCTTGGGAGTCCTCGGCAGTAGAAGCCTCGAGCCACACCTTCTTTTCTCAAGCTGGAGCCGTCATGACGTCTACCCCATTCCCCGTTTCCTCAGCAGCTCGCACTCGCCGTCGTGCGGCCGCCGGGCTGGCCGGTGTGGCCTTCCTGATCATTGCCGGTTGTGGCAAGGAAAAGCCTGCAACCCCGCCGCCGCCAATCGTCGAGGTGGTCACCGTCACGCAGCAGGACGTCCCGATCTACATGGAATGGGTCGGGACCATGGACGGAGGCGTCAATGCCGTCATCCGTCCGCAGGTGACCGGTTACCTGATCAAGCAGAACTATCGGGAAGGGGATCTGGTGAAGAAGGGGCAGGCACTGTTCGAGATCGACCCCCGCACATTCGAAGCCGCAGTTGACGAAGCCAGGGGCGTACGCGCCCAGCAGTTCGCCCGCTACGAAACGGCCCGTGCCAACCTCGCCCGCGTCAAGCCGCTGGCGGCCAAGAACGCGGTCAGCCAGAAGGATCTCGACGATTCTACCGGTACCGAACAGTCCACCAAGGCGCAGCTCGAGTCCGCCGACGCGGCGCTCAAGACCGCGAAACTGAACCTCGGTTTCACGCACATCACTTCCCCGGTGACTGGCATTGCCGGTATCGCCAAGGCGCAGATCGGTGACCTCCTCAGCCCGAGCATGACGACCGAACTGACGACCGTGTCAACCGTCGATCCGATCAAGGTCTATTTCAACATCAGCGAGCGGGAATACCTCAAGGTTGCCGGCGAGCGAACGGATACCAGCAAGCAGGTGCCGCTGGATCTGTTCCTCGTCGACGGATCACTCTATCCCCACCCAGGAAAGTTCTTCGTTCTCAACCGACAGGTTGATGCCAGCACCGGCACCTTCAAGGTTGCCGCGTTGTTCCCGAATCCCAACAACCTCCTCCGCCCCGGCCAATACGGGAAGGTGCGGGCAACGATGGCGGTCGAGAAGGGCGCGCTGCTCGTGCCGCAGCGTGCGGTTACCGAAATCCAGGGAAAGTACCTGGTGGCGGTTGTCGGTGCCGACAACAAGGCCGACATCCGTCCTGTCACCGTCGGTGAGCGCATCGGTTCGGACTGGATCATCAGCAAGGGACTGCAGCCTAGTGACCAGGTGATTGCTGAGGGAACGCAGAAGGTTCGCACTGGAATGACCGTCAGTCCGAAGCCCTTTGCAGCGGATGCCCCAGCCGCCGCCACTCCGGCCAAGCCGGGCGACAAGCCGGCTGCGCCGGCACCCGAGAGCAAGGGGTAGGCGGCCATGTCCAAGTTCTTCATCAACCGGCCAATCGTGGCCATGGTCATCTCGATCCTGATGACCATCGTCGGTCTGGTCGCCATGGCCGATCTGCCGACCGCCCAATTCCCGAACATCGTTCCGCCGCAGATTCAGGTCAGCAGCACCTACACCGGCGCCGACGCGCTGACCGTCGAGCAGGCCGTGGCGACGCCGATCGAGCAACAGATGTCCGGCGTCGACAACATGGACTACATGTATTCGATCAACGCCAACAATGGCCAGTCTACTCTGTATGTGAACTTCGCATTGGGCACCGACGCCAACACCGACCAGTTGCTCGCCCAGATGCGCGAAGGCCAGGCCGAATCGCAACTGCCGTCGGACGTGCGCAACTACGGCGTGACCGTCGCGAAGTCCACCTCGTCGCCGCTGATCATGTTCGCGCTTTACTCACCGAACGGCACTTACGACAACATCTTCCTCGCCAACTACGCGTACATCAACATCAATGACCAGATGACGCGGGTCAAGGGAATCGCCAGCGTCACCATCTTCGGTGCCGGCCAATATGCCATGCGCCTATGGGTCAAGCCTGACCAGCTGGCCAAGCTGAATATCACGATCCCGGAGATCATCAACGCCGTCAACGCCCAGAACACCGTTAATCCGGCCGGAACGATCGGTGGCGAGCCAGTCCCATCGGGCCAAGAGTTCACCTATGCGGTGCGCGCGCAGGGCCGCTTGCAGAGCACCGAAGAGTTCGGCCGCATTGTGCTGCGTGCCAACCCAGACGGCTCGATCGTGCGCGTTGGTGATGTCGCCCGCATCGAACTCGGCGCTCAGACCTACAGCCAGCAGGGCCGGCTCAACGGCAAGCCGGCTGCCCTCATCGCCCTCTACCAGATGCCGGGCGCCAATGCCCTGCAGGCAGCGAGCGGCGCCAAGCAGTTGATGGAGAAGATCAAACAGAGCTTCCCGCCCGACCTCGATTACGTCATCGCCCTCGACACGACACTGTCGGTCACCGAAGGGATCAAGGAGATCGAGCACACACTGTTCGAAGCGCTGGTACTGGTGATGATCGTCGTCTTCGTGTTCCTGCAAGGCTGGCGAGCCACACTGATTCCCTTGCTGGCGGTACCGGTATCGCTGGTCGGCACCTTCATGCTGTTCCCGATGTTCGGCTTCTCGATCAACACGCTTTCGCTGTTCGGTCTGGTGCTGGCGATCGGACTGGTGGTGGACGATGCCATCGTCGTCGTCGAAGCCGTCGAGCACCACATTGAGCACGGCCTTTCACCGAAGGACGCGACGCTCAGAGCCATGGAAGAGGTTACCGGTCCGGTGATCGCCATTGCCGTCATCCTGGCGGCGGTTTTCGTGCCGACCGCCTTCATTCCGGGGATCACGGGCCAGCTCTACCAGCAGTTCGCAGTGACCATCGCCATTTCGGTGATCATCTCGGCATTCAACGCGCTGACTTTGAGTCCCGCCCTCTGCGCCATGCTGCTCAAGCCCAAGGTCAAGGGAAGCGGCCCGCTGCAGAAATTCTACGACTGGTTCAACGGCGTGTTTGGCCGCGTCACTGGCGGCTACGTCGGCGTCTGCCGGATCGCCATCCGCAGAAGCCTGATCAGCTTGGTCTTTCTGGTGGCCGTCGCTGCCGGAGCGGGTTTCTTCGGCAAGCTTGTCCCTGCCGGTTTCCTTCCCGATGAAGACCAGGGTTACGTGTTTGCAGCGGTCCAACTCCCCGATGCGTCATCACTGCAACGCACGTCGGAAATTGCCGCCCAGGCTGAAGATATGATCATGAAGGTACCAGGTGTTCAATACACGACCACCGTCGTCGGCTACAGCATGCTGAGCCAGGTGACCAATACCTACAGCGCCTTCTTCTTCGTCACGCTCAAGAACTGGGCAGATCGCAAGCAGCCCGAGGAGCAGTACACGGCGATCAAGGCCGAGCTGACGAAGCAGCTTGCCGGCATCCCTGGCGCCATCGCTTTTGCCTTCCCACCACCGGCCATTCAGGGGGTCGGCACCTCGGGCGGCGCGACTTTCATTCTTCAGGACCGTGCCGGCAAGGACATCGCCTTCCTCGCCGAGAACACCACCAAGTTCCTCGAAGCCGCGCGAAAACGCCCGGAGCTGGCCAGTGTTTCGACCACCTTCCGGCCAACCGTTCCGCAGCTCTTCATCGACGTCGATCAGGACAAGGTGCTCAAACAGGGCGTCATCCTCAGCGACGTGTACAAGACGCTGCAGAGCTTCCTGGGCAGCGGCTTCATCAACTATTTCAACCGCTTCGGGCGCCAGTGGCAGGTGTACGTCCAGGCCGAGGGCGACTATCGGACCAACATCGAGAATGTCGGTCAGTTCTACGTGCGCAACAGCAAGGGCGAGGCGGTGCCGCTCTCGGCGCTGACCTCGATCCGCAACATCGCCGGTCCGGAATTCACGATGCGCTACAACCTCTACCGCAGCGCACAGATCAACGCCTCGGCGGCGCCCGGCTACAGTTCGGCACAGGTGATGCGGGCGCTCGAGGCGGTTTTTGCCGAGACGATGCCGAGCGACATGGGTTACGATTACTCGGGCATGTCGTTCCAGGAACAGAAGGCGCAACAGGGCGTCTCGCCGGTCGCCATCTTCTCCTTCTCGCTGCTCTGCGTCTTCCTGATCCTGGCGGCGCAGTACGAGAGCTGGTCGCTACCCTTCTCGGTGCTGCTGGGTACGCCAATCGCCGTTGCCGGCGCCTTCTTCGCGCTCTTGTTGCGCGGCCAGGAACTCAACGTCTATGCGCAGATCGGTCTGGTGATGCTGATCGGCCTAGCGGCGAAAAACGCGATCCTGATCGTCGAATTCGCCAAGATGGAGTACGAGAAGGGCGAGCTGTCGCTGGCGGAGGCAACGCTCAAGGGCGCACAACTGCGTCTGCGGCCGATCCTGATGACTTCCTTCGCCTTCATCCTCGGCTGTGTGCCCCTGGCCATCGCCAGCGGCGCCGGCGCCATTTCCCGACAGGTCATGGGCAGCGCGGTGATCGGCGGCATGCTGGCCGCCACCTGCATTGCCATCTTCATCATTCCGGTGACTTTCTACGTGGTCGAGAAGATCAGTCACAAGGGCGACACCGGGGTCGGCCACCACGATGGCGAGAGCACCGCCGCTACCACCGAGAGTTCGACAGTACAGATTGCTGGAAAGGAGGGGGATAACCATGCGTAAGCCCTTGTTGGCCGCACTGCTGGCGCTGCTGGTCGGTGGCTGCATGGTCGGACCCGATTATGTGCGTCCAACTATCGACACGCCGACTGCCTGGCGCTTGAGTGACCAGGACGCCAGGGATCTGGCCAATACCGCCTGGTGGGAACAATTCGGCGACCCGGTACTCAACGAACTGGTCAGCGCCGCCCTTCTTGCCAACAAGGATCTGCTGATTGCCAGCGCGCGCATCGAAGAGTTTGCCGGCCAATACGGTTTCGTCCGTTCCGCCCTCTTTCCGCAGCTCGGAGCCGGCTATGAGGTGAGTCGACAGAAGGGCGTCGTTCCGGGCGCATCAACC
>JAKOZI010000151.1 GCA_029780075.1 Pseudomonadota bacterium | reverse complement strand
TGTCGCGGGGGTCGTAGGTACCTTGATGAGCAATCTCGCCCTCGAACACGCGCTCGGCGAGTTGCAGGTTCCTTTTGTCCGCGCCGCCGTCGGCGACCGCTACGTCATGGACATGCTGCGACAGAAAGGTTGGCTGTATGGTGGCGAGAACTCCGGCCACATTCTCTGCCTCGACAGGCACACCACTGGCGACGGTATCGTTTCCGCCCTGCAGGTGCTCTCGGCGCTGCGTGAAGAAGGCGGAGATCTGCTGCAACTGCTCGGTGGCCTGAAGCTCTATCCGCAAAGGCTGATCAACGTGGCGCTGAGCAAAGGCTTCCCATGGAAGCAGAACCCGCTGATCGACGCCACCCAGCGCGAGGTGGAGAGCGAACTCAATGGCTGCGGCAGGGTGCTGTTGCGTGCCTCTGGGACGGAACCGCTGCTGCGCGTCATGGTCGAGGGCCAGGACTCGCTGTCAGTCTCCCGCGCAGCCGAGAAACTTGCCGCTGCGGTGCGTGAAGCGGTTTCCTCTTGATCGATCAATCCTGGGCTTGACGGCCGGCCGCCGAGCGAGATGGACACGGACTGCAAATCAACCGCAGCGGTCGACAGGCTGACCAACAACTGCGACTTGCCCTGGAACGGTGCCACCCTCACTTCAGTACAAGAAAAACTCCCGGCGCGCCATACTCCAACCTGCTTCGTCAGGTCTGCTCAAGGCGTCCAGGTCGGTCGGCGTCGCAGCCGGGTCGTCCACCCACTCGCGCAGCAGCGACGAGCCATTGATCAGGTCGATGGCCAGGCGCTCAAATTCGTACTCGTACGCGAAATCTCGCCACAAGGGGTAATCCGGCTGCATTTGTCGCAGCGCCTTGAAAGCCAGGGCCTGCAGGCGCCACGGACGAAACCGGGCATGCCGGTAGCAGCCATCCTCGACGTGAATCTGCACGCCATGACACAAGTGACCCGCGTGCTTGTGAAAGGTTGGCTCGAACCAGCACTCGCGCAGGCGGCACCCGTCTAGCCAATGGGGGGCCAGCGCCTGCATGCCGCTGATCCAGTGACGCGCGTCGATGTCCGGCGCGCCAAAAAGCTCCAGCGGCCTCGTCGTACCCCGCCCCTCCGACAGGGTCGTACCTTCAAGCATCACCGTGCCGGCGTAGCAGCGCGCCATCGACACGTTCGGAGCATTCGGACTGGGGTTGATCCAGCTCCGCTCGCCGAGTGGCCAGCCGTAGCCGGGCGCAGCCTCCGGGTTCCAGCCGTGCATCTTGATTACCGTGCAGTCAACGTCGAGCTTGAGCGTACTGATGAACCAGCACGCCAGTTCGCCCATCGTCAGGCCATGGCGCATCGGTAGCGCTCCAGCGCCGACAAAGCTCTCCCAGCCGGGACGCAGCAGCAGCCCTTCAACCGGACGTCCCACCGGATTGGGTCGATCGAGTACCCACACCGCCTTGCCGTGCTCAGCCGCCGCTTCGAGCAGATAGCGCAGCGTGGTAATGAAGGTGTAGATACGGCAGCCGAGGTCCTGCAGGTCGATCAGCAGCACGTCGAAGCTGGCCATCATGACCGGCGTCGGACGCCGCACCACGCCGTAGAGGCTGAACACCGGAATGCCGTGCACCGGGTCGAGGAATTCCGGCGATTCGGCCATATTGTCCTGCTTGTCGCCGCGCAGGCCATGTTGCGGCCCAAAGGCTGCGGTGATCCGCAGTTCGGGCAGCGTGGCGAGCGCATCAAGGGCATGCTCCAGATTGGCGCTGACCGATGCTGGGTGGGCAACCAGGGCGATGCGGCGACCATTCAGAGGCCTCCGCAACTCGTCGTCGGTGAGCAGACGGTCGAGTCCGAACTGCAGTGCGGGCATCAGCCAATCCTTCGGGAAAATCTTTGCGGCGGCGCCAGTTCCAGTGTGAAACCGTCACGATGGTGAAAATCGGGCAAGGCAGCGGGGTGGTGCAACGCCCAGTAACTGTGGCTGCCATCAACCACGTCGATGGCTTCGATGACGGCGCAAAGACCGATCTGCAATCTCGCCGCATCTGGGCTCCGCGGCAGGACGGCGGAAGCAATCCGCGCTTCGACTTCGAGGCGCCCGGCGGACAGCCTGGCCTTGATCAGCGGTGGAACAGGCAGGGAGCGGGTTTCCTCACGCTGCCGGTAGTTGCCAAACGCGTAGGCAGCCCACTTGCCCGAGGGTGAGAAGTTGAACTCATGGTAGCCCGGCTCGCCAGCAACGCCGACGAAGACTTCAAAACAGGTATGTTCCCAGAGGCCATCAGCACACCCCGGCGGTTGCGGTTCCGGAATGAGCAGGCGGGCCATGTCGCCGCGCAGACAATAGGCGATTTCAAGGTCGCCATCGGCCGCGTACGCAGCGTGCGCTTCAAGTGAGCGCACCACCGGGGCGGGCGTTGCCGGATGACGAACGAGACTCAGCGTGAACTCGGAGGGAAACATCGGTAGAAAAAGGGCTGGCCGCAACAGTGGGGAATTCTAGCGTCTTCCACGCCCTTGGCGGTGGGCTTTGTCGATTCTGCCGACCGCCAACGAGCCCCGCGTCACATGGAAGTTCGCGATACAGTCAGCGGCTGCACGGCTGCGCCGACACACCGCAGAACATGGCGAAGGCCTGGCTCACGATGTCCTGTGCCAGGGCACGCACGATGAACACCAGACGGCTCTGGTGGTCGCCGTCCGGCCAGGCAGGCAGCATCGCTTCCGGGTAGCGCATGTGCTGCACGCACTGCAGCACGCGTGGCCCGTTTTCACCCTGCACCGCAATCAGGCCCTTGACGCGCAGGATGCGATCGCCACAGGTGGCGAGCAGAACGTCTATCGCCTCGGCGAACTCCGGCCAGGCAAAAGGCTGCTCGAAACGCAGCACGAAGGCATGCACCAGCGCATCGTGGCGGTTACCGGCAGGCACTTGCGCTAGCTGATCGAGCACAGCGGCGGCAGCCACTTTCTCCTCGGCCAGCCAGCGGCGTACATCGGCCGTCTTGCTGCCCGGATCATATAGCCCACACCCCATCACCTGCTCTGCGCAGACGACACCCCGATAGACCTCGATCTGTGGCGCACCAGGATTGGCGCGTGCCAGACGGCGGGCAACGCCGGCAATCTCTTCGGGGGTCGCCAAGTCACACTTGGTGAGCAGCAGACGGTCCGCCATCGCCACCTGGCGTACGGCCTCGAAGTGACGACTGAGCTGGCGACAGGCATGGGTGACATCGACCACCGTCACCACCCCGTCCATGCGAAATCGTTCGGCGATGAAGAAATCTTCGAGCAGGGTATAGAGCACCGGCGCCGGATCGGCCAGGCCGGTGGTTTCGATGAGTACGCGCGCGAAAGCAGGGATCTCGCGACGCAAGCGACGCATGAACAGGTCGCGCAGGCTGCGCGCCATCTCCCCGCGTACGCTGCAGCACAGACAACCCGAGCCGAGAATGACAACATTGTCGTCCACCCGGTCGACCAGGTGGTGGTCTACGGCGACGTCGCCCAATTCGTTGATCAGGACGGCGGCATTGGCGAGTGCTGGCTGTCGCAGCAGGTGGTTGAGCAGCGTGGTCTTGCCGGCCCCCAGAAAACCGGTAAGGACGGTCACCGGAATGGTCCGCTCGGGGTCTGGAACACGCATGGCTCAGGCCTCGCGCGCGCGGTTTCGCGCGCCGCACCCTACCGCTGGCGCGTACGTTGCGGCCGCTTCGCTTCCCCTGCGCGTAGCGGACCGCCATGGACTTGCCGAGCTGGCTGCAAGCACCCGGCGGTGATCGCCGATCATCGGTGCTCGCCGGTACAGCCGGCGCATCGACCGCGCAGGTCGAGTTCGAGATGTGACAGCGAAAAACCCTCGGGCAAGCTGGGGGGAGCTGGCGGCGCCGAATCGAGGCAGAACACACGCCCGCAGTCTTCGCAACGAAAATGCGTGTGCGCCGAATGCTCGCCGATGGCAGCCGCCGAGAAGCGGAAGACTCGCTGCGCATCGGCACTTCGGTGCGCCAACCCACTCTCCACCAGCCAGTCGAGTACGCGATAGAGCGTCACCCGATCGACGGGCAGATCACCGATCGCCTGCTCGATCTCGTGGTGCGTCAACGCCGCTGGAGCCATACGCAGCAGCCGCAGGACGCGCACCCGCGCCGGCGTCGCGCGCGCACCCGTGCCGCGAATGAGCAAGGCAGCAGTTTCAGCCTCCGCGGCGGATTCGACAGTATTCTTGACCACAGTCATGCAACGATTTAAGCACAGGACGATGCCAGATGCAACCGAGTTGCGCCGGATGGGCGTCGCAGCAGGGGCAATTAAACAACGCGGCTGCACACACGAGGCGTAAGGTTGACGGTTGCTTGAACGACCATAGCGCAAACGGTCATCACTCGTGTCCGCGCCGGCGAGAACTGCAGCTGTTGTCAGCCTCCCGGTTGCTGGCTTGGGGAACTGTACCAGTGCTTTTCGGCCGAACACCTGAAAGCGCTGTCTGTACACGTCGATGCCCAGAACCACAGCAGATGGTACGTCTGTTTCGCAGGGCCACATTTTGTTTCGGACTGCAGGCAGCCAATCTGTTGGGGTTGATCGCCCCAGCCACCGGCAGCCTGCTGCGCCGGACTGGCGTCCCTTAGTTGTTACTGGAGATATCTCATGGATCGTCGTCAATCACTGAAATGGCTGAGCGGCTTGTCAGCCTTCGTCCTGCCCGTTACTGCCCCGGGCCCAGCCTGGGCCGGTAACGGCAGCAAGTTGCAGAAATCGAAGACCGAATGGGCCGCCCTGCTGCCACAGCCGGCCTATCGCGTTCTCTTTGAAGAGGACACCGAACGCGCCGGCAGCAGCCCATTGAACCAGGAAAAGCGCGACGGCACCTTCATTTGCGCCGCCTGCCACCTGCCACTGTTCGACAGCGCGACCAAGTACGACAGCGGCACCGGCTGGCCCAGCTTCTGGGAACACCTGCCGGAGTCGATTGCCACCAGGACCGACTTCAAGCTGTTCTATCCGCGTACCGAGTATCATTGCTCCCGCTGCGGCGGACACCAAGGCCATGTCTTCAACGATGGTCCCAAGCCCACCGGCAAGCGCTATTGCAATAATGGCCTGGCCCTGCAATTCGTGCCGCGCTCGGAGAAGCTGCCGGAGTTGCGGACATGAGCACGCACTTGCGACTGGCGGCGCTGCTGCTCCTGATCGGCGGCCATGCCGGCGGCGCCGAGCCACCCGCTCCCAAAGCAACCGAAGTCCGAACGGCAATTTTCGCCGGCGGCTGCTTCTGGTGCATCGAAGCGGATTTCGAAAAGCTGCCGGGGGTTCTTGCCGCAGAGTCCGGCTATACCGGCGGCCGTACGGCAAACCCAAGCTATGAACAGGTCAGCGCCGGCAACACCGGACATACCGAAGCCATACGCGTGTCCTACGACCCGCAGCGGGTGAGCTATCCGCAGTTGCTCGACTATTTCTGGCGCCATATCGATCCGACGGTCAGGAACCGACAATTCTGCGATGTCGGCACACAATACCGCAGCGGCATCTACTGGCAGAACGAGGCCGAACGCAAGGCGGCGGAAAGTAGCCGTGACGCCTTGCTGGCCAGCGGCAAGCTGCCGCATATCGAAACCGAGATCGTCGCCGCCTCCACCTTCTACCCGGCGGAGGAGTACCACCAGGACTACTACAAGAAGAACCCGATCCGTTATGCCTATTACCGCCAGGGTTGCGGCCGCGACGCCCGGGTAAAGCAGATCTGGGGGAGCAGCTAGTCGCCCTGGCTCGCCGCGTAATCATTCCACCTGGCAGAGCAGACCCTTGAGGTATTCACCTTCACTGAAATTCAAGGCCACCGGGTGGTCCGGAGAGGCCCCGAGACGGCGCAGGATACGCGCCTCGCGCCCGGCCCCAAGCGCGGCTTCGGCAAGGATCTGCTGAAAGTGTTCCCCGCTGATGCCGCCCGAGCACGAATAACTCATCAGCAGACCACCGGGATTCAGCAGGCGAAACCCGAAGACGTTGATGTCGCGATAGGCCCGCGCAGCGCGTTCGGCGTGTACGGCCGAAGGAGCGAACTTTGGCGGATCGAGAATGATCAGGTCGAAGCGTCGCCCCTGATCATTCAACGCCCGCAGTTCATTGAAAACGTCCGCCTCTCGCCATTCGGCACGGTTCGCGTCGAGATGCGGGTTGAGCGCCAGATTTTCTGCCGCCATAGCCAGCGCGGGGCCGGACGAGTCGATCGACAACACGCTGCTCGCACCGCCAGCCAGCGCCTGCAGCGAAAAGGCACCGCTATAGCAGAAGCAGTTGAGTGTCGCACGACCGGCTGCGAGGACCCGTGTCAGCACCCGGTTGTCGCGTTGATCAAGGTAAAAACCCGTCTTGTGGCCAGCAACGATGTCGACACGCAGGCGCACGCCGTTTTCGACGATGGCCAGCGGCTCTGACGAAGCTTCGCCGAACGCCCAACCGGTGACCGGATCGAGACCTTCCAGTCGGCGGACACCTGAATCCGATCGCTCGTAGATGCGTGCGCAAGCGCTTGCCCGATGCAGAGCGGAAATGATCGCCCGTCGCCATTTCTCGGGGCCGGTGGCGGTCAGTTGCAATACCACGGTGTCGCCATAGCGGTCGGCAATCACCCCCGGCAGACCGTCGGACTCTCCATGGATCAGCCGCAGGCCGTCCTGTCCACGCAACTCCGGCAACATTCCACGACGTTCGACTGCCGCCTGGACACGACGCTTGAAGAAAGCGTCGTCAATGACTTCCTCGGGGTCGAAGGTCCACACCCTGGCCCTGATCTTCGACTCGGGACTCCACGCCGCCTTTGCCAGGGGCCGGCCGTTGGCGGCAACGACGTCGACAGTATCGCCTGGCCGCGCACGACCGCTCAGTCGTTCGACCGCAGTGGCGAAAATCCAGGGGTGACGACGGAGCAGCGAGCGGTCCTTGCCAGGCAGAATAACGAGCTGAGCCATACACAGTATCCCGCGCCTGGCATGCCAGCCGGGCGACAATGAGGTTGGAGCGGCGCAGTCTACACCACTGCGGGTGTCCCGCCGAATCCGCCATCAGGAGTTCGCTGTCGGCCCCCATTTTTTGAGGCTCATCAACGAAAGCGCAGGCACGAATACACGCCCGAAACGTGACGCGGCGCGATACCGGAGGTATCGCGCCGCGCGTGCTGCAAACACCGACAAGTCAGCTTTTTGGTTTGGCCGGGGTGCTCATTTCCGTCTGGCCATCCTTGGCTTTTTCAGCCGAGCAGGCGACAGCATGAACACTAGATAGCGCCAGCGCCAAAGCCATCAGGCCGGCGATCAGTTTCCCCATACGCTTCTCCTTGTGGCTGCCGATATTGGCAG
>JAKOZI010000136.1 GCA_029780075.1 Pseudomonadota bacterium | reverse complement strand
CGTCGTCAACTCGCCGGCGATGCGCCTGCGCACGCCGATCAGCGACCTCAAGCAGGGCATCGCCTACCTTGGCTACGACGAACTCTACCGCTGGGTGACGCTGCTGCTCTTTTCCAGCCAGCGCGCCGAAGACCGGCACCCGATGGAATACGCCTGGCGCGAAACCGCACTGGTCCGCGGTCGCTTCATGGAACTGGCCGCCGCCGGGCGGCTGCCGGCGAAGGCGTGCAGCCAGCTTTTCGTCGTCGGCGTGCTGTCGATGATCGACAAGCTCTTCGGCATGCCCATGCCGTATGCGCTGGAGAAGTTTGCCCTGTCGCCGGAGGTGAGCCAGGCGCTGCTCTTTCGCCGCGGCAGCTACGCCCCTTATTACGAACTGGCGCTCGCCTGCGAGAACGGTGAGCAAACGTCGATCGAGACGCTGGCAACGGGCTGCGGACTCGACATGGACATCGTCAACCGATACCAGATCGAGGCCCTGGAGTGGATGCTCGAGTTCACCGATGCGCTCGAGGAACTCGCCAGGGACATGCGCTAGGGTGGGCTGAAACGGCGATCAGACCATCGACTTCGATCTGGCCGAGGAGTCCGGGTAGGCTTGCCAGCGATGCCGCCATGCCTCAGGGACGCTGCCTTCCTGGGATCGACAGGGCCAATGCGGCTATATTCCTCGCCTGGAGAGAGCGCATGGGGCGCCGGCGAGAGATAATCACCAGCACTGCCTCCGGGCCGACGTGCTACCTTGCTCTCGGGGCTGCGTTCATGACCCGGTTGCACCGACGGCAGCCGCGTTGGGCGGTCGCCGCGAACTCCGAAGCGCAGTCCTTCCGCACCGCGCGACACGCCCCGTTTCGCCTCACTCACCAACCCCAGCAGGATGTGTCCATGCCATCAGGAAGTCCCCTCACCCGCAAGAACGGTCCCCAGGACGCGCTGCGCGCCGGCCCTGGCCGCGAGCACCTGGCGTTTCAAGCATGAAAACCCCGAGCAGATTATTGCCTCTGGTCACCGACGGTCTGGTCGACGCGGTGCTTCGCCAACTCATGAGCGGCAAGGAGGCGATGGTCTATGTCGTCCAGTGTGGCGACGAGTTGCGCTGCGCCAAGGTCTACAAGGAGGCCCGGCAGCGCAGCTTCCGGCAGGCCGTCGATTACACCGAAGGCCGCAAGACCAGGAACAGCCGGCAGGCGCGGGCGATGGCCAAGGGCTCGCGCTACGGCCGGCAGGAGCAGGAGTCCGCCTGGCAGAGCGCCGAGGTCGACGCCTTGTATCGCCTTGCTGCGGCCGGCGTGCGGGTGCCGACGCCGTACAACTTCCACGCGGGCGTGCTGCTGATGGAACTGTTGACCGATGCCGCCGGCGAACCGGCGCCACGGCTCAACGATGTGCTGCTCAGCGAGGCGCTTGCCCGTCAGTTTCACGCGATCCTGATTCGCCAGGTGGTGCGCATGCTCTGCGCGGGAATCGTGCACGGCGACCTGTCCGAATACAATGTGCTGGTCGACAGCGAAGGGCCGGTGATCATCGACCTGCCGCAGGCGATGGACGCGGCGGCCAACAACAACGCCCGGCGTATTCTTGAGCGTGACGTCGACAACCTCAAGGCCTACTTCGGCCAGTTTGCGCCGGACCTGCTGTCGAGCAATTATGGGCGGGAAATCTGGTTGCGCTACGAGGCCGGCACGCTGCACCCGGAGAGCGTACTCGACGGGCACGTCCCGCCGGTGGAAAAAACCGCCGATCTGGACGAAGTGATGCAGGTCATCGACGCGGCGAGTAATGAAGAGGCGGCGCGAAGAGCACGTCAGGAGGCGCTCAGGCTGGGCGGGCGAACCGTCTGAACGACGCTCGGGCGGGAGATTGTCCGCCGCGCCAAGCCGCCGCGGTGCCGCACCAGGCACAAAAAAGCCCGCCGGGTGGCGGGCTTCGTGCGGCAGCGGTGGATTTGCCGACCCGGGCTTACTCGAACTCGATGATCACCTGATCGACCGACAGGCTTTCGCCGGCCTTGGCAACGACCTTCCTGACCTTGCAGTCGCGCTCGGCCTTGAGGACGTTTTCCATCTTCATCGCCTCGATCACCGCCAGTTTCTCGCCGGCGGCGACGGCTTCGCCTTCCGCCACCGAGATTTCCCGCAGCAGGCCCGGCATCGGCGACAGCAGGAACTTGGAGAGATCCGGCGGCACCTTCTTCGGCATCAGCGCCAGCATGCGCGCGGCGTTGGCGGTCATCACCGTGGCCTTGACCTGCTTGCCGAAGTGGACCACCCGATAGAGCAGGCCGATGCGTTCGAGTTGCATGCACAGCGGCGCGCCGTTGCAGGTGCCGTGGAAGACGAGTTCACCGAAACGCCAGTCGGAGACCAGGTCGTAGCGATCGGTGCCGTGGCTGACCGAATAACCGCCGGGAATCGGGTGCAGGACGACCGGGTAGTCCTTGCCTTCGATCTGGACCACCCACTCGCTGCCGACCTTGCGCTCGTGGCCCGGCATCTGACCACTGACCTTGACCGCGCGGTCGATGTAGCGGCGGCGACCAAAAGCGGCGACGGCGGCCAGCAGGCCGGGATCGCTGTGTACGACATCGGCGGCGACGAAGCCGCTGGGATATTCGTCGGCGATGAACGAGGTGGTGAAGGTGCCCGACAGGAAGCGCGCGTTCTGCATCAGTGCCGCCTGGAAGGGTATGTTCGAGTCGATGCCGCGAATCACGAAAGCGTTGAGCGCGTCGCGCATGCGGTTGATCGCCTGGTCGCGGGTGCTGCCGTGGCAGATCAGCTTGGCGATCATCGAGTCGTAGTACATCGAGATTTCGCCGCCTTCGAAGACGCCGGTATCGACGCGGACTTCACCGTCGGTGGTTGCCGGCGGGCGGTACTTGACCAGTCGGCCGATCGACGGCAGGAAGCCGCGGAACGGGTCCTCGGCGTTGATCCGGCACTCGATCGCCCAACCCCTGGGCTTGATGTCGTCCTGGGTGAACGGCAGCTTCTCGCCGGCGGCCACGCGAATCATCAATTCGACGAGGTCAACGCCGGTGATCATTTCGGTCACCGGATGCTCGACCTGCAGACGGGTGTTCATTTCGAGGAAGTAGAACGACTTGTCGGAGCCGACGACAAACTCGACGGTGCCCGCGCTCTGGTAGTTCACCGCCTTGGCGAGTGCCACCGCCTGCTCACCCATGGCCTTGCGGATGCTGTCGTCGATAAATGGCGAGGGCGCTTCTTCGAGGACTTTCTGGTGCCGCCGCTGGATCGAACACTCGCGTTCGAGCAGGTAGACGGTATTGCCGAAAGAGTCGGCGATGACCTGGATTTCGATGTGGTGCGGTCCTTCGACGAATTTCTCGATGAACACGCGATCGTCGCCGAAGCTGTTGCGCGCTTCGTTGCGGCAGGCTTCGAAGCCCTCGAAGGCTTCCTTGTCGTTGAAGGCGACGCGCAGTCCCTTGCCGCCGCCACCCGCCGAGGCCTTGATCATCACCGGGTAACCGATCCCCTTGGCGATTTCCACGGCCTGCGCGGAATCGGTGATCTCGGCGTTGTAGCCCGGAATGGTGTTCACCCGGGCTTCCATGGCCAGCTTCTTGGAGGCGATCTTGTCACCCATCGCCGCCACAGAATAGTGCTTCGGCCCGATGAAGATGATGCCTTCGTCTTCGAGGCGGCGCGAGAACTCCTCGTTCTCGGAAAGGAAGCCATAGCCGGGATGTACCGCTTCGGCACCGGTCTGCTTGCAGGCGGCGATGATCTTGTCGATCACCAGATACGATTCCTTGGAGGCCGCCGGGCCGATGCATACTCCCTCGTCGGCGGTCAGCACGTGCATCGAATCCTTGTCGGCTTCGGAATAGACCGCGACCGTCTTGATGCCCATTTTCTTGGCGGTCTTCATGACCCGGCAGGCAATCTCGCCGCGGTTGGCGATCAGAATTTTCTTGAACATCTCTTATTTCTCCCCGTGGATCAAAGCGGAATGTTGCCGTGCTTGCGCCACGGGTTTTCCAGTTGCTTGTTGCGCAACATCGCGAGAGAGCGGCAGATGCGCTTGCGAGTCTCGTTGGGCATGATCACGTCGTCGATGAAGCCGCGCGCACCGGCCACGAAGGGGTTGGCAAACTTGGCCTTGTATTCGGCTTCGCGTGCCGCCAGCTTGGCGGGGTCGTTCTTTTCCTCGCGGAAGATGATCTCGACCGCGCCTTTCGGACCCATCACCGCGATCTCGGCCGATGGCCAGGCGAAATTCACGTCGCCGCGCAGATGCTTCGAGGCCATCACGTCGTAGGCACCGCCGTAGGCCTTGCGGGTGATCACGGTGATCTTCGGTACCGTACACTCGGCGTAGGCATAGAGCAGCTTGGCGCCATGCTTGATGATCCCGCCGTATTCCTGCGCGGTCCCGGGCATGAAACCGGGAACGTCGACGAAGGTCACCACCGGAATGTTGAAGGCGTCGCAGTAGCGGACGAAGCGGGCAGCCTTGATCGAACTCTTGATGTCCAGGCAGCCGGCGAGGACCAGCGGCTGGTTGGCGACGATGCCCACCGTCGAACCATCCATGCGTGCGAAACCGATGACGATGTTCTTGGCGTATTCACGCTGCAGTTCGAAGAAGTCGCCATCGTCGGCGACCTTGATGATCAGTTCCTTGATGTTGTACGGCTTGTTGGGGTTGTCCGGAACCAGCGTGTCGAGCGAAAAGTCGAGGCGGTCGGCGGGATCCTGCGACGGCAGGCGCGGCGGCTTTTCGCGGTTGTTCGACGGCAGGAAGCTGATGAAGCGGCGGATCATCATCAAGGCTTCGACGTCGTTCTCGAAAGCGAGGTCGGCGACGCCGGACTTGGTGGTATGGGTGACCGCGCCGCCGAGTTCTTCGGAGGTCACGTCTTCGTGGGTCACCGTCTTGACCACCTCCGGGCCGGTGACGAACATGTACGACGAGTCCTTGACCATGAAGATGAAGTCGGTCATCGACGGGCTATAGACCGCGCCACCGGCGCAGGGCCCCATGATCAGCGAAATCTGCGGCACCACGCCCGAGGCCAGAACGTTGCGCTGGAAGACGTCGGCGTAACCGGCGAGCGACGCGACACCTTCCTGGATGCGCGCACCGCCGGAGTCGTTGAGACCGATCACCGGCGCGCCGACCTTGATCGCATGGTCCATGACCTTGCAGATCTTTTCGGCGTGCGCTTCCGACAGCGAGCCGCCGAAGACGGTGAAATCCTGTGAGAAGACGAACATCAGGCGGCCGTTGATGGTGCCGCAGCCGATGACCACACCGTCGCCCGGTACCGACTGCTCGGCCATGCCGAAGTCGTTGCAGCGGTGCTCCTTGAACATGTCCCACTCTTCGAAAGAGCCACTGTCGAGCAATAGCTCGATGCGCTCGCGGGCAGCCAGTTTGCCCTTGCTGTGCTGGTTGTCGATGCGCTTCTGGCCACCACCCAGACAGGCCGCCGCGCGCTTTTCTGCAAGCTGGCGAATGATGTCGTGCATATGTTCTACTCCCTAACGTTCGCGTCAATCAGAACTACTCAAACAGGTCGGAGGATCTCGGTCCGATCCCTGCAATCAGTGCTTCAGACAGGCCAGCAGTCGAGACGCTGCCGCACCGGGCGTGGTGCGCCCTTCGGCGACGTCACGTGACAGTTCCGGCAGCGCCGAGCGCACGGCCGGATGGGCACGGAAATAGCGGCGCAGGCCGGAATCGATCAGGCTCCACATCCAGTCCACGGCTTGCCGACGGCGCTTCTCGTCGAATTCGCCGGTGGCCGTGAGGGTGCTCTGGTAGCGTTCGATCTCTGCCCAGAATTCGGCGATACCGCGCTTGGCCAGGGCGCTGAGGGTGAGTACCGGCGGCCGCCAGTTCGGGCTGGCACTGCGCAGCATGGTCAGCGCCGCCTTCATCTGGCCGCGCGCGAACGCGGCGGCGCGTTCGTCGATGTCGGCCTTGTTGAAGACGATCAGGTCAGCAATTTCGACGATCCCCTTCTTGATCGCCTGCAGGTCGTCGCCGGCGTTCGGCAACTGCAGCAACACGAAAACGTCGACCATGCCGGCAACCGTCGTTTCCGATTGCCCGACACCGACCGTTTCGACGATGATCACGTCGAATCCGGCCGCTTCGCAGACCAGCATCGCTTCACGCGTCTTGTCGGCCACACCGCCCAGCGAACCGGCTGAAGGGCTCGGCCGAATGAAGGCCTCGTCGCGTTGGCACAGCAACTCCATGCGCGTCTTGTCGCCGAGGATCGAACCTCCGGAAACCGACGACGAGGGGTCCACGGCCAGCACGGCGACGCGCTTTCCCCTGTCGATCAGATACATCCCGAGCGACTCGATGAAGGTCGATTTGCCGGCACCGGGAGCGCCCGAGATGCCGACCCGAATGGTCCGTCCGGTGTGCGGCAGCAATGCCGTCAATACCTGCCGCGCCCGCCGCTGGTGGTCGCTGTGCGTCGACTCGACGAGGGTGATGGTTTTGGCCAGCGCCCGGCGGCGACCGGTCAGGACGCCGTCCACGAGGTGCTGGTCGGCAGCCGCCAGGCTGCCGGCGGAGGCATTGGTCATATCCATGCGCTACCGTGAGTGCTGCGCGTTCAGGCAGTTGCCTGCGAACGTGCCTTGCGGATCTCCGCCAGCACGGTCATTGCCGAGTCCTCGATGCGTGTGCCGGGGCCGAAAATGGCTTTGGCGCCGGCCTGGAACAGGAAGTCATAGTCCTGCGCCGGAATCACCCCGCCAGCGAAGACGATGATGTCGTCGGCGCCCTGGTCCTTGAGCGCCTGCACCAGCGCCGGCAACAGCGTCTTGTGGCCGGCAGCCAGCGAGGAGACGCCGACCGCGTGCACGTCGTTCTCGATGGCCAGACGAGCGGCCTCTTCCGGGGTCTGGAAGAGCGGCCCGACGTCGATGTCGAAGCCGAGGTCGGCAAAGGCGGTAGCCACTACTTTGGCACCGCGGTCGTGACCGTCCTGACCGAGCTTGGCAATCATGATGCGTGGCCGGCGGCCTTCCTCGTCGTTGAACCTGACGATTTCGGCCTTGAGGTTTTCCCAGCTGGCGATGCCTTCGACGACCGCACCATAGACACCCGAAACCGTTTGCTGTGTGGCGCGGAAACGACCGAAGATCTTCTCCATCGCGTCCGAGACTTCGCCCACCGAGGCGCGCAGGCGCATCGCCCTGACCGTGAAGTCGAGCAGATTGCCTTCGCCGGTTTCGGCGCACCGCGTCAGGTCGGCCAGTGCCGCGTTGACCTGGTCGGTGTCGCGATTGGCGCGGACGCTCTTCAGGCGTGCAATCTGCGAGTCGCGGACGGCGTTGTTGTCGATGTCGCGAATGTCGAGACTGTCTTCCTTGGCGAGCTTGTATTTGTTGACCCCGACGATGACGTCCTTGCCCGAATCGATACGTGCCTGCTTGTCGGCGGCACAGCCCTCGATCTTCATCTTGGCCCAACCGGATTCGACGGCGTGCGTCATGCCGCCCATGCTCTCGACTTCCTCGATGATCTTCCAGGCTTCGTCCACCAGGTCCTGCGTCAGCTTCTCCATCATGTACGAGCCGGCCCAGGGGTCGATGACGTTGGTGATGTGCGTCTCTTCCTGGATGACCAGCTGCGTGTTGCGGGCGATGCGCGACGAGAACTCGGTTGGCAGGGCGATGGCTTCATCGAGCGCATTGGTATGCAGCGACTGCGTCCCGCCGAAGACTGCGGCCATCGCCTCGATGGTGGTCCGCACGACGTTGTTGTAGGGATCCTGTTCGGTCAGCGACCAGCCGGAGGTCTGGCAGTGGGTGCGCAGCATCATCGACTTCGGGCTCTTCGGCGAGAATTCCTGCATGATCTTCCACCACAGCAGGCGGGCAGCGCGCAGCTTCGCCACTTCGAGATAGAAGTTCATGCCGATGGCAAAGAAGAACGAGAGTCGGCCGGCAAAACCGTCGACGTCGAGACCGGAAGCGATCGCCGTCTTCACGTAATCGCGACCATCGGCCAGGGTGAACGCCAGTTCCAGCGCCTGCGTCGCGCCGGCTTCCTGCATGTGATAGCCCGAGATCGAGATCGAGTTGAACTTCGGCATGTGCTGCGCGGTGTAGCCGATGATGTCGGAGATGATCCGCATCGACGGTGTCGGCGGGTAGATGTAGGTGTGGCGGACCATGAACTCCTTGAGGATGTCGTTCTGGATGGTCCCCGAGAGTTTGTCCTGCGGCACGCCCTGCTCTTCGGCAGCGACGATGTAGCCGGCCAGGATCGGCAGCACGGCACCGTTCATGGTCATCGACACCGAGATCTTTTCGAGCGGGATGCCGTCGAACAGAATCTTCATGTCCTCGACCGAATCGATCGCCACGCCGGCCTTGCCGACGTCGCCGGTGACGCGCGGATGATCGGAGTCGTAGCCGCGGTGTGTGGCCAGGTCGAAGGCCACCGAGACGCCCTGACCGCCGGCGGCCAGCGCCTTGCGGTAGAAGGCATTCGAGGCCTCGGCCGTGGAGAAGCCGGCGTACTGGCGAATGGTCCACGGACGCACGGCATACATCGTGGCCTGTGGACCGCGCACGAAGGGCGGGAGGCCCGGCAGCGTGTCGGTGTACTGCAGCCCGTCGAGATCCTGGCGGGTGTACAGGGGTTTGACGACGATACCTTCGGGGGTGACCCAGTTCAGTGCTTCGACATTCCCGCCCGGCGCCGACTTGGCGGCAGCCTTTTTCCAGGCATCAAGACTTGCAGAATCACTTGGTGCAGCATTGTTCGCGTTGGACATGACGGAACCTTTCAAGAAATCTGTGGATTGAGGCGGTACTCCCGCCTGACGACGCAG
>JAKOZI010000010.1 GCA_029780075.1 Pseudomonadota bacterium | reverse complement strand
TGATGCCAAAGTAGCCGGACTGGAAGCGCAAGGCTTCGCGCACATTGAAAAATGGGTCGAACACCAGCTCCTGGGGCACCACGCCGAGCCGGCGCCGGGCCTGCGCGTAGTCCGCCTGCACGTCATGTCCCTGCACGAGCACCCGCCCCCGGGTGGCGCGCGTCAGGCCAGCCAGGATGCTGATGAGGGTGGTCTTGCCCGCGCCATTGGGCCCGAGCAGACCGAAGAATTCGCCCTCTTCGATATCGAAGCTGACGTCATCGAGGGCCTTGAGGGGTTCGCCGGTGCCGCCGCGCCCGGCCGCAAAGGTCTTGGAGACAGACTGAAAGGAGATCGCGGGCATGAGAACCGGGTATTTTACGGGCTGCAGGACCGCCGCGGAGCCGGCATGCCCTGGACCCACGGCAAGGAGAGGTCGCGCACTCAGTCCGAGGCGCCCAGCAGGCCCGCCACACCGTACAGACCCGCCAGTTGGGCCAGCCGCGGGGAGAGCCCATGAACCCGAAACGTCTTGCCGTCGGCCAGACAGACCCGGCGACAGGCCAGCAGCACCGCCAATGCCGAGGAGTCGAACTGCTGCAACGCGGACGCATCCGCCACCACCTCGGCCTGCGTTTGCGCGCGCAACCCCTGCTCCAGCATCGCCAGGCACGCGGTGGCCTGGTTCAGGGTCAGCACCGAAGGCAGAACCAGCATGGCGGGCGCTTCAGTTCTTGCGGGCATTGGCCTTGTTGCGCTCGGCCAGCGTGGCGATCAACCCGTCCATGCCTTTGGCATTGATCTCCTGGGCGAACTGTCCCCGGTAGGTTTCGACCAGCCAGACGCCCATCACGTTCAGGTCATAGATCTTCCATCCCGCACCCTGCCCCGGCGTCTTCTGAACGCGGTAGTCCAGCTGCACGGGTTCGCCCCGGCCGCGAATCTCGGTACGAACGACGACTTCCTTGTCATCCGGCGACGCGCGCAGGGGCTTGAGGGCGACCTCCTGGTCACTGACCTGCGACAGCGCGCCGGCATAGGTACGAACCAGCAGGATCTTGAATTCGTCCTGCAGGCTCTTCTGCTGCTCGGGCGTGGCTTTGCGCCACGCTGGACCTGCCGCCGATGCCGTCATGCGCAGGAAGTCCACGTTGGGCATGATCTTGCTGTCGACAAGAGCAATGATCTTCGCCAGGTTGCCCGACTGCAGCGACTTGTCGGCCTTGATGGTGTCGAGCACGTCCGTGGACAGGCGCTTGATCCAGACATCCGGTGCCTCGTCAGCGGCGCGGGCCAGCGGCATGGCGGCCAGTGTCAGAACGGCCAGCGCGCTGGCCAGCAGATGTCGGCGATTCATGGGGATTCCTGTGTTGCATGGGACCCGCGGGTGGATGGCCGCGGTTCGGGGTTCAGACGGAGCTGGCGGCGGGCAGACGCAGCGTGGGACGAGTGCTTGACCATTCAGGGCTTCTCCGTTGGCGCATCCGGCTCTGCGGGCGGCTCCTCGTCGAGAGGTGGCGAGCCATCGTAGATGTCATTGCGCCGCTTTTGCAGAAAGA
>JAKOZI010000112.1 GCA_029780075.1 Pseudomonadota bacterium | reverse complement strand
GAAGGGCGGGTCAATGTAGACGAGCTTGACCTTGCCCCGATAGATCGCCCGGTACTCCGGCACCTCGCACAGGATGCGCAGCACGTCCAGCGAGTCGCCCGTGAACAGAAGATTCGCGGCATACGGGTCATCGGGGACTTTGCCAACCACCCCGGTGAGGTCAGCCAGCCGCACCTCGGACGCGGCCGGGTGATCGCGCTCCACCCAGACGGGTTTGCCGGTCTCGTCCTTGGGGACCAGGAGGAACTTGTCCTTGCCCGGCCAGACCAGCTCAAGCCTGGGTGCGTTCATCGGCTACCTCGCGTCGTGGTGGGCTCTAGTGCAGCTTCGTAGGCCATGGGGGCATTCATCACGTCGAAGACGCTTGGCGCATACCAATATTCACGGCTTCCGCGCCCCCGGCGGCCGAGGCTGACCAGCCAACCGCGCGATACGGCGCTGAGGATCAACGTCCGGGCACCTTGGTTGGTCAGGCCCAGGCGTGACTCGACGGCCCGCACGGTGAGGAAGGGGTTCTCGACGATCATCGCGACCAGCCGAGGAAGGCTGGATCGAGCCTGGATCGCCTCTCCGAAATAGCTCTCCCGAACCTGAACAAGGCGTCGGGACCGCGCGATGGCGTCGCCGGCTTGCTCGCGCACCGCTTCGAGGAAGAACAGCAGCCAAGCGTCGATGTCGCCTCGCTCACGCACGCCCTGGAGCCGCTCGTAATACTCCGAGCGGTGGGTCTCGAAGTAGGTGGAGAGGTAGAGCAGGGGATGGTTGAGGCGGCGGCGCAGCATCAGTTGCAGGTTGATGAGCAGCCGCCCGATCCGGCCGTTTCCGTCGAGGAAGGGGTGGATCGTTTCGAACTGGTAGTGCATGAGGGCGGCTTGGATGAGCGCGGGGTATGCCGGGGTGTCGTCGTTGACGAAGCGCTCCCAGTCCGCGAGCAGATGAGGCAGATGTTCGGGAAGTGGTGGGACGAACGGCGCGGATTCCGGCGTCGCACCTGCGCCGCCGATCCACACCGGCGAGGTGCGGAACTCCCCGGGACGTCGCTCCTCACCCCGGACGTCCCGAAGGAGCCTCTCATGGACCTGCAAGATGAGTCGCTGGGTGAGCGGAAGGGTGCTGACCAGGTCGTGGGCCAGCTTGGTCGCCTCAAGATAGCGCTGTACTTCCAGGACGTCTTCGGTGGGGCGGGCTTCGTCAAGTTCGGCCTGGAACACGTCCGAGAGGGATGCCTGCGTGCCCTCGATTCGGGTGCTGGCCAACGCCTCGCGGCGCAGGTATGGGCCGATCAGCAGGCTGGGGTCGGTGATGAGAGTCCCCAGACCATGGAGTTGGCCGAGGGCGGCATCCGCCTCGGAGAGGGCTGCGATGACCGGCTGCCCGAGCTGGAGGTCGCGCGGAATCTCGCGCGGGAGGTAGTAGGTGAAGGCCCACACGGTCCCGGGCTCGCGGAAGGCTCGGCCGAAGGGGCCGTCGGTGAAGTCCTCCGCACGCATGTCGTCCACCCTACAACTAAAAGGCATACTTACTTGGATGGTGGAGCGCCTTCTGCAAGTTCAGTTGGACCGTCAGTGGCGTGGTTCGCCAGGTGGATGCCATCGCCCTGTTGAGCCGGAGTGGTCGCTCAGACACTGTCACAGGGGACGAGTGCCGCTACCGTCGGCGCAGCCGGAACCAGTGCGGTGCCGTCCGGTTCATCGGCTAGCCAAGCCCTGCGCGTCCGCGGGCTCGGCGATGAGCAGTTTGCCAGTCCGCGAAGGCTGTCTCGACGTCCTCGCGAGACTCGGCCCCGACGGCAGCCCCCCACCGTCTCGGTCCGAAGGCGAGGATCAACAAGGTGGCGCCGGGGTTGGCTAGGACGCTGACGCCCCGGCCGACGGCCCAGCCGCTGGTCGGCATCAAGACCCTGGAAGCAGCCGATGTCCAAGAACAAGTCGAAGGTGCGGAGGACGGCTGCCTCCAACTCGGTAACGTCACCGACGACGTAAGTTGCACCGTTGGTGCCACGGCTCCTCGCTGGTTCGATCGCTGCCGGCACGAAATCGACCCCGACCGCCTGCCAGCCCCGCCGAGCCAACTCGGGGTGAACTGCCCGCGGCCACAACCGAGGTCGAGCGCCCGGCCCATGACTCGCGGGAACCTGTCACCTCCGCACGCACGCCGCCCTCCCTACAACCAAGAGCCGTGGTGGCTCTTCCCCGCTGAGTGTGTCAGTGGGGTCTGCGCGTCGATGGCGGGTAGGGGTTGAGGTTCCCGAAGATGGAAGTTCTCACGCTGTCCATCCGGAAGACGGCGAAGGTACCGTCAGGCATGTCGAGGTCTTCCTGACGGGGAGGGTGTGAGAGCTCCCATAGTGTGAAGACCCCGACGCCGACCCCAGGACCGACGCGTTACCCATCGACCCACCCACAATTTGGAAGCGCCGGTAAAGTGAACAGGGCGTTCCCACTGCTGCGGGTCATCACAAGCTGGAGTCGAGTCGCCGCGAATCGGGGACTCTCAGCACCCCCAAGAGTTCACGCCGTCCGAACTGAGGCGAAGATAGCAAGAAGTTGCGTCGGTCGCAAAACTCGCATCGGACACCGCAAATCAACGTAGACTCACTCATCGTCGAGGTCTACTGGCGGCAAGGGAGGGGGCAAGTAACCCTTTGGGCAAACTCACACAGCGAAGACATTCTCTTGAGCAAAGTAATCGGTAGGAGGTTGGTCGTGACCCACATTCGTCCGACGGTCGTTATCGTCTCATTCACAATAATCGCGGGCTTGGCCGCCCAGTCGATCAATTCTCCCACCCTGAATACTGTGGCGAGTGGCGTCATAGGCGCGCTAGCGGGCTACCTTACAAATCACCTCTACTCTCGAATGTTAACATCGAAGGCAGTCGCCTTAGTGGGCTCTCAACCCCCTGTCACCCTTACGACATACTTTACCGCCAGAACCGACGACGCACCATTCTTCGGACGCACGGAGGAACGCTCCGCACTGATCAAATGGCTCGAATTCCCGGGCAAGCCTAGTTTGCTAATGTACGGGAGAGGTGGCCTCGGGAAGACCAGACTTGCCTACTGGTTGCACACGTACGCAGCTGATCTCGGGTGGGAAGTTCGTTGGTTCGAGGACTCAAGTTCCTTGGGACAGATCCCCAAGATTCTAGAGTCCATAACGGGCAGGCTTCTAGTCATACTCGACTACGCAGAATCTATGGCGGACCTCCCAAAGGAGTTGTTTAGCGAGTTTGACGCCGCACAAATCGCTCGCCTCCGGCTATTGCTGTTGGTGCGTACGCCGGGTGCCTGGTGGGAAGAGACAACAACTCGCTATCGCGGACACCCCCTGTTGAGTGCGATCGAAATCCAGTTGCCGGAGCATATTGATGACGCCATGTCAATGACAGAAGTGGTCGAGCTGTCACTTGCCTACTTTAGAGAAAAGTTGGACGTTCCGGAAACTGTGAGCGCCCGTCTTGACGAAGCGGACCTCTCGTTGGCGACTTCCATTCTTGAAGTACATGCCGCAGTTCTGGCGGCAATACTGGATAGACCCGACGGGCGGTCCGATATCGTAGTCCGTGACTTCAACAGCGCTCTAAGGAGCCTGCTTGAGCATGAAGAGAGGGTATGGCTCCGCAGCGCCGACGGACGGGGGCTAACTCAGGGGATGGGCGGAATCACACAAATTGAGATGAGAATGCTTTTTGCCGCTTGTACTGTCGCTGGGCCAAGCGAGGCGCAGTTCGACCTGACCCTCAAGAGAGCCCTCAATCGATCTGCGGACGCTAAGATCAAGGACTGGGTCTTCAGTACGTTCCCCGAGTCGTCGGGCAGTGGCAGGTACTTGTCTTTGGATAAGCTGGCTGAGGCACTCTTAGCGAAGGTGTTAGATGAATCTGCAGGGGCCGTTGAAATCATTGCCTCCTGTGTTGGAGACGAGCATGTTTCCCACGCCCTGGATTTTCTGGCAAGGACTGCGTCTGAGTCGGTGGCTTCGTCAAGAATCCTTGCCGCAGTAGCTGCCCGTTGCGAGAAGTTCGTGGACTCCCTGAGCGAGGAGACGCTCTTGGAGCTGCTTTCTCGCCAGGCACTTAGGGGCGAAGCCTACGTTCAACTCCGTCAACGGGTTACCGAGTCTCTGTTGATGCGGGACGCAAACCTGTCGCCATCCGAGCGGGAGTTCGTGCTCGTTCATGCGGCCAATTGTGCCTATCTGCTGCAGGACACTGAGTCGGCGCTCAAGATGGGCAACGAAATCGAGGACCTTTGTCGAAAGAGATTCGAGAGTGAAGGGACTTCAGTTTCGAAGGCGGGTTGGGCGAGTGCCCTTGGGAATCTCTCCAACATCACGATCTCCGCCGACGCAGGCCTCAGTAGAGAACAGGCATTGCGTGCGGCAAGACTCTTTGGAGAAAGTTACGAAGAGGACCCGGAGCGTTGGCGCCACGAATATTTGATGTCGCTTGTTCGTCTGGCACGTCGGGACTTCGCCTATGTGCAGGATTTGGTCAGGGTCTTGCCGCAATTGGTTGTGTTTTCGAAAGAGTCGTGGGATGAAACAGAGCGGGGAGCGCGTAGCTTGTGGGAAGTGGGTAGAGTCTTCAGGCTATACCATCTCCATACTGAGGCGATGAATGGATTCAACCTCAGTGCGATTCTGGCTCGCGAGCTTATCAGTCAATGGCCTCAGCGAACTGGCCGGGTGGATGCCTTCTACGGACGACTTCTAGCGGATCTCGGAGTTGAGGTGTGGCTACGTGGAGAACTGACTGAGGCACAGGAAGCCTTGCAGGAGTCCTTTGACTGGATGTGTGAGTTAGCTTTGCACTCTTGGTACCTTCGCGGTGAGACCGCTTCCATTTTCTGGAGGCTAGAAGCGGTCAAGAAGGAGCGCTTGAGCGGCATCCGCGAGGGTCGAATATGCGAGTGTCAGGGGGAGGGCGAGGGTAGCTGAGGGTCAAGTCCCTCTCCAGCTGGGTGGGGCCCGACTGAGGGTATCCACGCGGTCGGCTCGGTCGAGGCTGACGGGGTCGAGGAGGTCTTCGACGCGACGGTGCTGGGTAGGGCACAACTTCGTGGCCAACGGGTTGCGGGTTCCTTGGTGAGGCGCAACGTGAGTCCGTTTCAAGCACGCCACCCACCTACTCTGGCGGCATGAAGATCGTCATCCCCGGGGGGACCGGTCAGGTCGGTGGGATCCTGCGGCGGGCGCTCGCTGCGCGAGGGCATGAGGTGGTGGTGCTCAGCAGGCATGCGGGTGCGCTGGAGCCGGGCGTGCGGCATACCCCCTGGGACGGGCGGAGCTTGGGGGCGTGGGCGAGCGAG
>JAKOZI010000008.1 GCA_029780075.1 Pseudomonadota bacterium | reverse complement strand
TCCGGAGTTGAAGACGCCGAACGAGATGCTGACGCCGACGCGCCTGCGCCATCCGCCAGCCTATGCGCCGTTGCCCGGCCTGACGCTGAGCGACCGCTTCCGTTACCCGGTGCACCGCGCCAAGCCGATCGTGCCGCCAGCCGACGTCAAACTCGCCGGCAGCAGCAGCGAATTCCTGCCCAACAACGAAGGCAACGTCCGCGTTCCCCTCGGCCGGCGCGCACCCGGCCTCTACCTGGTCGAAGCGTCGGTCGGCAAGCATCGGGCAGTAACGCTGGTCTTCGTCTCCGACAGCGTGGCGGTGACCAAGAATGCTGCCACCGAGATGCTGGTGTGGACCGCTCGGCGCAAGGACGGTGTTCCGGTCGCCGACGCCGATATTGTCTGGAGCGACGGCCTCGGCGTGCTGAAGAGCGGCAGGACTGCTGGCGACGGTGTTGCCCGCCTGGCTGCTGCCAGTCCCGAAACCAGTTACGTCTACGGCCAGGACCCCGCCGGTGGCGTCTTCATCTCGGAGAACTTCTACCACGACAGCGAAATCTACAACCCCAAGATCTACGCCGTCACCGATCGCCCGCTGTATCGTCCTGGCGACCTCGTGCAGGTCAAGTTCCTGGGCCGTGAGTTTCGCAGTGCCCGTCGTTCGGAGCCGGTCGCTTCGAGCGACATCAGCGTCACTGTCGTCGATCCGGCGGGGACCGAAGTCCTCACGCGCAAGCTGCGCTACGATTCGGCCAAGGGTGGCGAAACGGAGTTCCAGTTGCCCGCGGCCGCCCAGGCCGGCGGCTGGGAACTCGTCTTCGCCAGGGGCGAAGACAGATACGGCGCGGCTTTTCGCGTTGCCGACTACGTCAAGCCGCACTTCGAGGTCGACGTGGTCGCCGACAAGAGCGAATTCAAGACCCGGGAAGCCGTGACCGGGCGCATTCGTCTCAGCTATCCCGACGGCAAGCCAGTGGTCGGCGCGCTGGTGCGTCTGACCGCACGGGCACAGCCGCTGACCATGGTCGAGGGCGAACTACGCTATGGGGGTCAGTTCCCGGTCGCCATCAAGGCCGACGAACTGAAAACCGGCAGCGATGGCGTGGCGGCGTTCAGCCTGCCGCCGGCCGATGATCCGGCTCGCTACATCCTGAGTCTGCTGGCCCAGGATGGCGCTGCCTATCGCGTGCGGGTAACCAAGGAAATCCTCGTCGAACGCGGCGCCACGCTCTGGCAACTGGTCGCCCCGGCCTATTTCTCGCGTCCCGGCGAAAACGTCGACTTCCGTTACCTGCCACAGGGCAACGCCAGCCCGGCCAGCCGCCCGGCGCGCTGGGAGATTCTCCGCCTCGAGGACCGGCAGCGGCGCGAAGGAGCGCTGACCGAGGGCAAAGTCACGCCCGCCGCCGGCGAGAACACGCCCGCCGGTGGCGACAGCATCCGCCTCGCTTTCCCCGATCCCGGTTCCTATACCGTCAGTCTGCGCGACGCCAGAGGCAATCTGCTGGCGGCGACCAGCCACTGGGTTTCCGGCGAAGGCATGAAAGCGATTCCGGGGAGTGTCGAGATCGTCTTCGACAAGGAACAGTACCAGGCTGGTGAAACCGCGCACGCGCTGATTACCTTCCCGCAGGTGGTCGGTGATGCCTTGCTGACGCTGGAACGCGACCAGGTCGAGGCGCACGCGCTGCTCAGCGGCAAGGCCGGCTGGCTGAACGTCACCCAGGTGGCGCCGGCACAGTGGCGCGCGGACATTCCGGTCAAGGAAGAATACGGTCCGAATGTCACCTTTTCCGTCCTCTATCTCGCCAATGGCGACTACGTTTTCCAGAACAAAGGCCTGCGCGTGGCCGTGCCAGTTGTCGATATCGCCATCCGCACGCCGCGCGAACGCTACGCGCCGGGAGAAACGGTCACTCTCGAACTGGAAACCCGGACTGGCGGGCGGCCGACACCGGCCCTGGTCAACCTCGGCGTCGTCGATGAAATGATCTACGTGCTGCAACCCGAAATCGCGCCCAGCATCGGCAACTTCTTCTATCACCCGCGCCGCAACAACGTGCGTACGACCGTCAGCCTGTCGTTCATCGGTTACGACCTGGCCCGCCTGCCGACCAGGAGCGGCGCGCCGGTCCGTCGCTCGCCGTCGGAACGCGGCGTCAAGGTGCTCGAGCGCCCGCGACGCGACGATACCGATACCGCCGGCTGGTGGCCCAGCCTGATGACCGGTGAGAACGGCAAGGTCAGCGTCAGCTTCCGCATGCCCGATGCACTCACCCGCTGGCGCATCACCGCGCGGGCGATCACCGCCGCCGGCGTGGTCGGCCAACAGACCCGGCACGTCGAGTCGCACAAGGATTTCTACGCCAAATGGACCGGTCCGGCGAGCTTCCGCGTCGGCGACCGGCCGGCCGCGACCCTGGTTGCCTTCAACCAGACCGGCGCCGAGGCCAAGGTGCAACTCAGCGCCAATGGCGGTGGCCTGGCCACCGAGCGTCGCGAGTTGACGCTGCGCCCGGGGGCGAACAACATCCCGCTGCCGATCGACAAGCCCGTCGCGGGTGACGTGGCGATCAGCCTGGCCCGGGGCGGCAAGGAAATCGACAGCCTGCGCCAGGCCATCGGCGTACTGCCGGCGGGCTGGCTTTCGGAGCGCAACCAGTCGCTCGAAGTGCGTGACGCCGAAACGCGCCTCGCCCTGCCGAGCGATGCGCGTGACCTCCGGGTCAGCCTGGCACAGGGCAGTGCCGGGCAGTTTGCCCGTATCGCCGACGACCTCCTCGAATTTCCGTGGGGTTGCGTGGAACAGACGGCCAGTCGCCTCTTGCCGTTGAGCTTTGCCTATCGCGGTCTGCCCGCCGATGCGCCGCGTTTGCGCGACATCTCGCAGGCGATCGCCACCCAGCGCCTGCGCCTGGTCCAGATGGCCGGACCGGAAGCGACCTTCGGCTGGTGGGGACCGGGGACCACCGATAGCGCCTGGCTTACCGCCTACGCCTACTACGCCGATTGGCACGCCGCGCGCGCGCTCGGTCTCAAGCTGCCGGCGAGCCATTGGCGGCAGAGCCTGGAAGCCTACCGCAAGCACTCCGCCAAGGAGGCACTGCCGCTGCGCGTGCTGGCGGTCTGGTTCATGGCCGAGATGGAGGTGCCGGTGCGCACCCTGCTCGAAGGCCTGCTCCAGGAGGCCAAGGCGCTGCCCCCCGCCAAGTTCGCCAAGGGTGGGCGGGACAGCCTCTGGCTGGGCAACACCAACGCCGCCGCCGATGCGCTGAGCCTGGTGTTGATCGGGCAGATGGCACGTCAGCAACAGATTGTTCTTGCCCCGGAAATGGCCCAGGCGATCGATGCCGCCCGCGAGGCGCTGCGTGCCCAGCCGGAAGCGCTGGGTCAGGCGCTGCTGGCGATGGAAGGCAAGGGCGCAGCCAAGGACGATGCGGCGCGCTGGCTGGCGACGCTCGGTCCAGGCGCCGCCACCTTTGACCGTGCCCTGGCGCTGGCGTGGTGGAACAAGGCCATCGGCGGCAGTACGCTGCCCGAGACCGGGGCGCTGGGACTCAAAGGCAACTGGCAGCGGCAAGGTGGTCCGCTCGGCGCGCCGACCTGGCGCTGGACCGGCAAGGAGATCCCGACGGCGATCACCCTGGTCAGTCCGGCACCTGCGGATCTCACGGCCTTCGTGCGTTACCGCTCGGCCGAACCGGAAAAGGGCAAACTGCCGGTGAAGGTCGAACGACGTCTCTTCCGTCTGGTGGCGGTTCCGACGGCCAAGCCGGAAGCGGCTGCCAGCCAGTCCGGCGAACGTCGTCCGCCAGGCGGCTCACCGGCGGGTGAAGCGGTTGAATTCCGAGCGGAGGCCGCGAGCGACAATGATCTCCGTGCCAACGACCTCTACCTTGAAGAGATCAGACTCAGTGCCACTGCCGGCCAGCCACCGCGTTTCGGACTGATCGAGGTGCCGTTGCCACCGGGCGCCGATGTCGAGCGCGGCACCTGGGGCATTCGCGTGCGCGGCCTCGATGGCGATGCCGTCGTGCCGATGGAGCGGGCGCGCTACCAGCCTGGCGAACTGTCCTACTCGGTGCCGGTCGACCAACTCGCCGAAAGCCGCGTGTTTCGTCATTTGCTGCGTTTCGGCAGCCGCGGCAACTTCGTGTTGCCGCCGGCGCGTTTCCAGCGCATGTACCAGCCCGAAGAAAAGGCTTTCGAAGCGCTGGCGGAAAGACGCCTGCAGGTGAAATGAGGCGCAGACCGCAGCCGGCGTCAGCCAGGCGAACACTTGCACGGCACTTCCTCTGCTGTTGCCTGGTCGCGGGCTGGTCACTGGCTGCCGTCGAGGCTGCTGCCGGGTCCGCAGTGGAACTCGTTTTCGGCGATCCGGAAGGCCTCACCGCGGTTCGCGTTTCCGCCAACGGCGGCGAGACGATGTCCGTGCCGGCCAGCACGCCGCTCGGCAGCTTGTGGAAGGTCTTCATGTACGCCTACCTGAGTGCCGGTACGCGCAACGTCGCCGACTACCGCTGCAGCGGCCGCGACCCGGCCGAGGAATCGTACTGCTGCGCGCCCGGCGAGCGCATCGGCCGCGACGAAGCGCTGGCCAAATCGTGTGGCCTCTATTTCATGCCCCGGCGCGTCGGCGTGTCAGCGGTGGAATGGCGTGTCTGGTGGACACGCCAGGCGCCTCGGGCACCCGCGTGGCTGTTCGACCTCGACCGACTGCAACCGGCGACCGAAGTCTCCGTCGCCTCGTTGCTTGCCGCGCTGGCAGCGATCGACGGCGATCATCGCCGGGCGACGATGGCGGCGTTGCAGCGGGTCAGTCTCGAACCGCGTGCCCGCCCGCTGCTCTCGCATCTGGGCAACGGCCTGCGCGTCAAGACCTGGAGCTGGCACGACGGCAAGGGCCGGCGAATCGGCGGCTTCGCCGGTTGGCTGGTGGACGGCACGCCGGTGTGGCTGCGCGGCAGCGGCAGCAGCGCCCAGGTCATCGAGCAAGCGGCCCCCTGGCTGGCCGGTCGCCTGCCGCAGCCGACGCCACCCGACGAGGCCTGTGTGCGCGTTCGGTTTTTCAGCCGTTACCCGCTTGCGGAAGTCCTCGTCGACGGTCGTCCGGCGGCGGCTGGCCCGCTGCGCGGCAGCGTTGAAGCCCGCTTCGCCAACACCCGGCGGCTGCGCTTCGCGAGCCGCGGCGAGCTCAGCCTCAGTCGGCCCGGTGGCCGGCCGCTCATCGCCGGTCTCTTCGGCCTCAACGATTACGTCGCGCGTGTGCTCCAGCGCGAGGCCGGCGCCGAACCGGCAGCCGCCGCGCGGGCACTGGCGGTCGCCGCGCGTACCTATCTCGTCCGGCATGCCGGGCATGCCGGCGGCTGCTACGAAATTGACGACGACAGCAGTGCCCAGCGGGTTTCGCCGGCGCCGCCGGAAAATGCCGTCCTGCGTGTCGCGCAGTGGAGCGACGGCCTGGTCCTCAGCGGCGTTGCCGGTCGCTACCACCTGACTCGAAGTGCGCCGCAGCAACTCGCGTGGCAGGCCGCCGTTGCCGGCGCGGCCGCCGGTGAACGTTGGGACGAAATCCTCGCACACGCCTATGGCGGTGCCGGTTTCAGCGTCGCCGGCGAGGCCGATGCCGGTGAATGCCAGCCACTGGCGAGCGCCGAGAACTGGCTCGCCGGTCGTCAGATGGTGTGGAAGCGGTGGCTGGCCGGTGTCGCCGGCTTTGAGGCACCGGCGCCGCTGCCGCGTGTCTGCCGCCTCGACCACGGCAACCCCTACGCCGACATCGAACGCCGCCGCATCTACGCGACGGGAATCGGCAGCGCCAACGAACGCCTGACGCTCGCCCACGAATACCTGCACTTCGCCCTTGTCAACCATCCGCGCGGCCGTGATGAGGATTTCGTCGAACAGACCGCGCGTTCGCTGCTCGGCATCCCCTGACCGCGATCCCCATGCTCACTATCTCTCGCCATTTCGTGTCCTCACGCCTCCTCCTCGCCGCCTTTTGCATGGCTTGCACGGCTGGCGCGGCCGCCGACAGCGGCATTGCGCTCGACGGTCCGCGCGGTGGCTGGCGCAACGGCGCGCTTGCCGAGGAGCGGGAGTCGGCCATCGTCGCCGCCTACCCGAAGCCGCCGGTCGATCGCGGCGGCCAGAAGAATCGCACGCTGATCGAAGGGCAACTCCGGCACGCCGGCAAGAATCGCCAGCCCGGCCGACTGATCGTCAACGGCATCGACATGCCGCTGTACACCGACGAACAGGGACGCTTCGTCAAACCCTGGGCGTTCGGGCCGGGCAGCAACAGCGTCGAAATCGTCGCCCCCGGCGGCACGCGCCGCCGTCTGCAGTTCTACGAAAACCATGCCGAGAAGACACGCAGCAGGCTGCGCATCGTTCTCGGCTGGGACGATGCGCATGCCGAAGTCGATCTGCACATCCTGACTCCCGACGGTGAGCACGCCTTCTGGGCGCAACCGCTGCTGCGGAGGGGCGGCGGTCTCGACGTCGATAGCGTCGATGGCGGTGGTCCGGAGATCTTCTCCACCGCCGCGCCGGTCCCGGGGGCCTATCTCATCTATGTGAACTACTGGGGCAACTTCGATGCCGCCGGCTACAACTTCGACGCCGACGCGCACGACAAGCCGCTGATCACCACCCGCGTGACCATCGTCAGCAACGAGAACACCCCCGACGAGCGCCAGGAAACGCTGGTCGTTCCTCTGCGTCGCGTCGGCGACCTGACCTTTGTCCGCGCCCTGCGTTACGGAGAGAAAAAATGAGCCGCCTCGCCCTGCCGCTGCTCCTGTCCTTGTGTGCGCTGCTCGTCGCCGCTACGGCGCCGGCGCAGGTCACGCTCGACGCGCCACGCGGCGGCTGGAAGCACTCCGGCGGCGAGCCGGCGCAGCACCTGCAGGACGTCAATTACCCCGCCAGCCGGGTCAATGCCGGGGGCCCGCGCAGCCGCGAGGATGGCGGCGAACTCGGTGCGGCGATCCGCGGCCGGATCGCCGGCGCCACCCCGGAAAGGGCCAGGCAGCCGCACCTGCTGGTGGTCAATGGCGTCGCCATGCCGCTCAGCGTCAACGCGGACGGTTCCTTCGCGCGCCCCTACGCGTTTCCGCCCGGCGCCAACAGCGTCGAAGTACGCAGCCCGGACCGCAAGCAGGGGCGGCGCGTCAACTTCTACGATGCCAACGCGGCGCGCCAGCGCGTCGGCCTGCGCATTGTCCTCAGTTGGGACAGCGACATGACCGACATCGACCTACACGTGATCTCGCCGGACGGCCAGCACGTCTTCTTCGGCGAGCGTCTCGGCAAGAACGGTGGTGCGCTCGACGTCGATGTCACCGGCGGCTACGGCCCGGAGATCTATGCCATCCCGTCGCCGCCACACGGCAACTGGCAGGTCTACGTCAATTATTTCGGCGGCGGCATGAGCGGCATGGGCGGCGATGGGCAACAGGAAGGCCAGGAAATCACCATCGCCCAGGTCGCCATCATCACCCGCGAAGGCACGCCCGATGAAAGACTGCAGGTCTTCCGGGTTCCCTTGCGCCGCCCCGGCGAACTGACGCTGGTCAAGTCCCTTGTTTACCCGTGAACTGGTGGCGCGTGCGGCCTGGCCTGCGGCCGTGTTGCTCGCCGCCTGACGCGGAAGCTGCTCGCCATCCCGACGACTGGACAATTCGTTGCCGAAATCATACGCTTGGCACGGGAGCTCGCGGTGTTCGGCTCGACTGGAGAGGATGAGAATGAAGAATGCATTGCTTGTGGCTTGGCTGTCCTGGGCCGTTACCGCTTCGGCGGCCGTGTTGAATGTCGAATTCCAATTCTCGCCCTACACCGGCGACCGCAAAGCGGACAAGGTGGAGCAAGTCGCCGGCCAGGCGCGGGTGTTGGTCAACGGCGTTCCGGTTGCCAGACAGGACGTGGTCGCGCAGCAGGTGCCGGTGTTGTTCGAGCAACGGGAGGTGGCCGCTGCCGTATGGGCACCGGCGGCTTCTCTCGGCAGCTCGGTGCGCAAGGGCAAGAACCGCCTCCGTATCGAATTCACGCCCGCCGACGGTAGCAAGCCTTATCGTGCGCTCTTTCGCTACGCCACCGTCACGGATCAGGTGATCCGCACGGAAACTTCGCCGGGGCATTTTTCGGAAACCAACCAGACAGGTATGGGCGAAGAGGAGAAGAGCGTCACCGGCCCGGTGAGCTTCGAAAGGGAATTCGACGCCGATTTTGCCGAAGATCGTCCCTGGCATCATCAGCCAGCGGTGACTTCGCTCAGCGATGCCGACCGCCAGTCCCTCAAACAATTGGTGCGCGACCGCGCCGCCGCCTTCAAACCCGGCTTTCAGCCCATCTACCAGGAATTGTCCGGGATCAAGAACAGTTCCATGCAGCTCAATAGCGAAGCCATCAGGAAGTCCAAATGCCTGGACAAGGCTTATGCTGCCGGCGTGCGCATCGTCCCAGCCGCCGACCTTGACATCGTGACGACCGGCAACCCGGAAATCGTCGTCAGCGCCAAGTCCGGCCAATTGTTCGGTCCTGAAGACAGCAAGGCCTTCTCGCGCATCAAGGGCAACGACATGCAGATGTGTATCGGTGTCGTTCTCGGCGTCTACTACCCACAGCAGATGTTGGTGGTGCGCGGCAGCGAGGACAAGTGGATGGTGGTCCGCTGAAGACCGCTCATGCCGGTCACCGTCGCGACGGATCAAGCCACCCTTGATGCGGCGGCACAGGGATCGCTCGACGCACCACGCGGGGGCCGGCGGCACTCCGGCGGCGAGCCGGCGCAGCACATGCAGGACGTCAATTGCCCGGCCAGTCGGGTCAAGTCCTTCGTTTACCCGTGAGCGCGTGCTGGCTACGAGTGGCCTGGCTGGCGGCAGTCTTGCTCGCTGCCTGCGGGGAGAAGCCAGCGCCGACGCCGCTCGCGCACGACGCCTACGTCTGGCAACGCCGCTGGCAGCCCGCGCTGAGCGCGGCATTGCGCGATTCCGCCGACCTCGTGGGCTCCTGGCGGATCCTCGCGGGCGAGGTCGATCGCCAGGGTCGATTAGAGCCGATTGCCGTCGACCGGGCGGCGATCGTCGCCAGTGGCCGCCCGGTGATACCCGTCGTGCGCATCGCCGCGCCGCTGGCAACGCTCGACGGCGCGACGCTGATTGCCGATCTCGTCACCCTGCGCGGCGACTGGCCGACATCGACGACGCTGGAAATCGACCACGATTGCGGTAGCCGCCAACTCGCCGACTACACGCGTTTCCTCGTCGCCTTGCGCCGAGCCCTGCCGCCCGGGCAGCGCCTGTCGCTCACCGTACTACCCGACTGGCTGGGCGCGCCAGAGCTGGACGACCTGCTGGCAACGGTCGACGAAGCCGTGCTGCAACTGCATTCGCTCGATAAGCCGGCGCGCCGCCTGTTCGATGCCGCGAGCGCGCGCGCCTGGACGGCGAGCCTCGCCCGCCGCACCGACAAGCCCTTCCGGGTGGCGTTGCCGAACTACGGCTCGCGCGTCGTGCTCGACGGGCAGGGTCGTATCGCTGCCGTCGAGAGTGAAGTGCCGTTAGCTGCAGGGCAGGTCGGCGAAGGGCCCGGCGAAGGTCGCGAGCTGTTCGTCGCGCCAGCCACCGTCGCGGCCTTCCTGCGCTGGCTCGAGAAAGCGTCGCCGCGGCATCTCGCCGGCGTCGTCTGGTTCCGCCTGCCGCTTGCCGGTGATCAACGCGCGTGGACGCCGGCCACCTGGCGCGCCGTGGTCACCCACCGCGAAACAGCGGTGCGCCTGACCGGCGAACTGAAGCCGGGCGACCGGCCGGGGCAGCAAGTCGTCGTGCTGCACAACGCGGGCGCCATGGATGGCACGCTGCCGGTCGCACTGATCGTCAAGGCACCTTGCCGCGGCATGGCGGGCCGGAACGGCTATGTCCTCGAACGAGAAGGCGACGACAGCGTCTTCCTACGCAGCCAGCCGGCGCTGTTGCGCGCCGGTGGCGAGGTCATCGTCGGTCTTGCCGAGTGCCCGTCGGGGAGTGGCGGGGTTCGCATCGATGAGTGAGCCGTGGCGAACGATCCGAGCCTGGATCCTTCCACTTTCGACCGCGCACGCTCATGACTTGGTCTCGCTACTCACTACAGCCCAAGCTTGAGGAGCTCGCCCCTTCTGCGAGTCGCGGTCGAAAGCCGAGTCAGCCTGGACGCGTGACTTCAAGGCTGGGGCTCGCGATCTCCGCGATCCGTTCTTGATCCTCCACCATAGTCAGACCGAGAGCGCGGCAACGAGCCTCCGCCGCTTTCGAGTAGGTGACCAGATCAGTCGGATCCGCAGCTGCGGCCGGCTGCACTACGCCAAGAGACATGGCCCGCCGGCGATCGTTGCTGACCGGGTTGCTAGCCTGGCTGGGCGCGCCAGAGTTGGACGGTCTGATTAGCGACGGTCGAGGGGGCCGCCGTAGGTTCGGCAAGTCGAATCTGTGCGCTTCGCCAACGCCAGCCGCGGGCAGTGAACCATCGACGCTACGCTACTGCCGAGTAGGTCGCAGACGGCGCCGCTTGTACGGCTGGACACGCCACGGGATTGCGCGTCAATCTACCGCAAGCCCAAGCGACCTGCCGACAACCCTGATGATTGCCCCGCACACCAGGTACGCGCCGATCAAGGCCGGAATCGCCAGGTAGCGAACAGCGCTTGCTGATCGCGCCGGAGGCAGGTCATCGCGGACCGCTAGAAAGGGAGCGATGTTGATCGCGTGGTAGTTGGTCATCGGGTAGGGTAGAAAGAACAGCATGGCCGGCGCATCGATGAAGAAGAACCGACCGCCGTCGCCCAGGGGCTGCGCCAGTCCCATGGCGAAGATGCAGTTCCACAGGGTATGACGGTAACGGTTGATGAAGAACCAGAGCAGCGAGAGGATCACCACGTAGGCAGGCAGGGTGAACAGCAGGTCGAGCGCATAGCGGACCAGTCCCTGAGCGAAAGACGTCTCCCGGTCGATACGTAGCGCCAGGAAGACCGGCATCGAGATCATGTGCATGCCCTCCACTGTCGTGGCCAGGGCAGTGCCGAGCACAAGGAATCGGGTTCTGGGTGCCAGCACCGGTAGTGCCCGGACCAGCATCGGGCGCAAAGCCAGTTCGCCCAGGAGAAGCGCAATCACCAACAGGCGAGTGACGCTCTCGGGCGATAGGCCGGACAGGGCAATCGACAGGCCGATGGCGACAATTGCCCACACACAGTAAAGCGCCGGCCCGATTCCCGGCTCGGGAAGCAGGCGGGCAAGAAACGAGGTCATGTCTCCCTCCTCGGCGTGGCGCGAACGACGAACTTAACGCGCCAGCGAGGCCTAGGCACGCGAAACGGCCAGAGTGCCGAGCACGCTCCGAATTGCCGGTGGATGTCGGCCGACCGGCGCTTCTCCTTTGTTACAGTGGCAGAGCTGGCCCGTGGCGCGCGTCGATGCCGACGGCGCGCGCCTGCTGCAGTGGACCGGGACGGCGCTGCGGCCGTGGGCCGAGGGCTTGCCGAGCGCCTGAGCCGGCCACGCCCGCGATGGCACTGTTGGGCGGGGCAGCGAGGGAGTGCGTCTGCCAGACCCCGCGACAGTGCCGCAGCCCCACTGCGGCCGGCGAGGGCGATAAAGGCCTCGGCGAGCTGCGCGTGGGCTGCGCCGATCCGCCTGTCGCGCTCGCCGGCAGGCCTGGATCCGGGTAGACGAAGACCGATTTTGTCCTGGACAGAACGCCGAAACAGCTTGACATCCCCGAAATGCGAGCTTATATTTGCGGCAAGTTATCAAAGTGTCCAGGACAAATATATGTCTCACCTGCTAGTCCATAGCTTCGCCGATGCCGCCCCGACCCTGCAAAACGCTTCGCCACGGCTTGAAAGCATCGTTGACCGGATCCTGGCCAGGAGAATTGCCAAGGAGCTAGGCGCTGCGTCTACGGCCTCGGCACGCCGGTCGACCCGTCATGTCCTGGACAGCCGGCAAGCCCCGGGGCTGACCCGCCTGCGTTATGTCCTGCTGCCGGTCGCCGTGCTGTCTGCCGGTCTTCTCGCTGCGTCGCTCGCCTCTGCCGCCGACTCCTGCCCAGCTCTCCTCAACCACAGCTTCCCATCGCTGCAGGACCAGAAGCCGCAATCGCTCTGCCAGTGGCAGGGCAAGGTGCTGCTGGTGGTGAATACCGCCAGCTACTGCGGCTTCACTTCGCAGTACGACGGACTCGAGAAACTCTACGCCCGCCTCAAGGAGCGCGGACTGGTCGTCGTCGGATTTCCGTCGAACGACTTCGGTGAGCAGGAGCCGGGCAGCAACAAGGAGATCGCCGAGTTCTGCCGGCTGACCTACGGGGTGCAGTTCCCGATGTTCGCCAAGGCCACCGTCGTTGGCAAGAACGCCAGCCCGCTCTACGCGCAACTCGCCAGGACGACCGGCAATGCGCCGCAGTGGAATTTCCACAAATACCTGATCGACCGAAGCGGCACGCGGGTACTGAGCTTCGGCAGCCGCGTCAAGCCGGACGACAGGGATTTGCTGGCCAGGATTGAAGAATTCCTCGGCAAGTAGGGGTGGCAGGGAACGCACGCCCGCTGACGCCAAGCACCAACTTATTGCTCCACCGGAGAACAAGACATGAACGCACCAGACCGATTCCTCCTCCCCGATGTCCAGGGCAGCGCCGACCAGCGGCAACTGGCGATCCACAAGGTGGGCGTCAAGGGCCTGCGCTATCCGCTCGCCCTGCTCGACGGCGACGGCAGGGTGCAGCACACGGTCGCGCAGGTGACGATGTCGGTCGGTTTGCCGCCCGAGGTCAAGGGCACGCACATGTCACGCTTTGTCGAGATTCTCGAACAGCAGCGGGCGCCATTGAACGCAGAGAGTCTGCTGCGCATGTTCGAGGACATGCTGCTGCGCCTCGACGCGAGCAGCGGCGAGATCGAACTGGCCTTCCCGTACTTCGTCAGCAAGGCGGCGCCGGTATCGGCTGTCGAGAGCCTGCTCGACTACGACGTGCGGATGATCGTCGCCAGGCGCGCAGGGCAGGCGACCGAGCTGACGCTCGAAGTCGTCGCGCCGGTGACCAGCCTCTGCCCGTGCTCCAAGGAGATCAGCGAGTACGGCGCGCACAACCAGCGTTCGCACATCACGATCATCGCCAGACTGCGTGCCGCGATGACGCCCGACGAACTGGTGCGACTGGCCGAGGAGGAAGCGTCGTGCGAGGTCTTCGGGTTGCTCAAGCGGCCGGACGAGAAATGGGTGACCGAGCGCGCTTACGATAATCCGAAATTCGTCGAGGATCTGGTACGCGACATTGCCTTGCGCCTGATGCGCGAACCGCGCATCGCGCAATGGACGGTCAAGTCGGAGAACTTCGAATCGATCCACAACCATTCGGCTTACGCCGAGATCAGCGGCGACAACGCATGAGCGCGCGGACATGAGCATGCACGGATCGGCAGAGGGACAGCGCATCGCCGTCGTCGGCGCGGGGATTTCCGGACTGGCAAGTGCCTGGCTGCTGGCGCAGCGGCACGCAGTGACGCTCTATGAAGCGGGTACTTATCTCGGCGGGCACACCAATACCGTCGATGTGTCGCTCGAAGGGGTGTGCCACCCGGTTGACACCGGTTTCCTGGTCTATAACACGCACACCTACCCGCACCTGACGGCCTTGTTTGCGCATCTCGGCGTTGCCAGCGTCGAGACCGAGATGTCGTTTGCGGTCAGTCTCGAAGAGCCCGGGATCGAGTGGGCGGGCAGCAGCCTGGCGACCGTCTTCGGGCAGAAGCGGAACCTGTTGCGCCGCGACTTCTGGCGCATGCTCGCCGACATCCTGCGCTTCAACCGCGAAAGCGTTGCCTGGATCGATCAGTATCCGGACTACGGCGGCAGTCTGCGCGAGTTCCTCGCCGCCGGGCGCTATTCACGCCCTTTTGCCGAGTGGTACCTGTTGCCGATGGCGGCGGCGATCTGGTCGTGCCCGGCGGGGCAGATGCTCGACTACCCGCTGACCAGCTTCGTGCGTTTCTGCCGCAATCACGGCCTGCTGCAGGTCTTTGACCGGCCGCTCTGGCGAACGGTCAGGGGCGGTGGTCGCGAATACGTCAGGAAACTTGCCGCTGGCCTGGCCGACATCCGCATCGGCACGTCGGTGCGCAGCGTGCAGCGGACGGATGATGGCCTGCAACTCGTCACCGATGGCGCAGTCGAGACCTACGACCAGGTGGTGCTGGCCTGCCACAGCGACCAGGCGCTGGCGATCCTGGCCGCTGCAGCGACGCCCGACGAGCGTCGCCTGCTCGGGGCGATCCGCTACGAACCGAATCGTGCCGTGCTGCACAGCGACGCCGCGCTGCTGCCACGCAATCGGGCCCTGTGGTCGGCGTGGAACTACCTGTCGAGCGTTCAGGAACTGGATCGCCGGCCGGTGAGCGTCTCCTACCTGATCAACCGCCTGCAGCCGCTGCCCTTCAAGACGCCACTGATGGTCTCGCTGAACCCGCAGCGCGAGCCGAAGGCGGACTCGGTGATCGCCGAATTCGACTACGAGCATCCACTTTTCGATGGTCCGGCGATCGCCGCACAGCATGCGTTGCCGGCGATTTCCGGCAAGCGCGGGGTGTGGTTCTGCGGCGCCTGGAACGGCTACGGTTTTCATGAAGACGGACTGAAATCGGCGCTGCAGGTGGCGAATGGCTTGGGATGTCACGCGCCGTGGCAGGGCCGCGAAGCGGCGAGTGCGCCGGCGCCCGCTTTCCGGCAGATGACGGAACTCGCCGCATGAACGCGACACCGGCTCGCCTCTTCTTCGGACAGGTCATGCACCGCCGCCTGCGGCCGGCCACCAATCGCTTCGTCTATCCGGTGTATTTTTGCCTGTTGCCGCTCTCCGAGGTCGCTCGCTCGGCGAGCGCGTTGTTCTCGGTCAATCGCTGGAACCTGTTCAGCTTTCACTTCGCCGACCACGGTGCCCGTGACGGCTCGCATCCGCTGCCCTGGATACGCCTTCTGTTGGCGCAAGAGGGCATTCATGCCGACGGCGAGGTCTGGCTGCAGTGCTTTCCACGCGTTCTCGGTTTCGTCTTCAATCCGATCAGCCTGTGGTTCTGCCACGACCGTGCAGGGAACCTGATGGCCGTTCTCGCCGAGGTGAACAATACCTTCGGCGAACGCCACAACTACCTGCTGGCGCATGCCGACGGGCGGCCGATCCGCTACGGCGAGACGCTGGAGCGCCGCAAGGTCTTCCACGTTTCCCCGTTCATGGCCGTTGCCGGTCATTACCGCTTCCGCTTTCACGCGCGCGCCGGGCAAGACGGTAACGCCACCTGGCGGCTGGCGCGCATCGATCACGGCGACGCCGCGGGCGACCTGCTGCATACCGCGATCTCCGGGAACGCCGCGCCATTGGCCAACTGGCCCTTGCTCAAGGCCTTTGTCCGCTTCCCGCTGCTGACGCTCGGCGTGATCCTGCGCATTCACTGGCAGGCCCTGAAGCTGTGGCGCAAACGCGTCCCCTTCTTTCGCAAGCCTGCACCTCCACTTGAGGAGACGACCCGATGAACAGCATGGAATCAACGCTGGCGCTGCCTTCGAGGCCGGCGTCCAAACCGCAACCGCGTAGTGCCGGGGCGGTACTGGCTCTGCTGGAACGAATCGAGCACGGAACGCTGGAAATTCGCCTGCCCGACGGATCGCAGCAGCGCTTCGGCCAGACGGGGCCGGTCGCGGCGACGATCGAGGTCACTGACTGGTCGATGTTCGAACACGTTCTGGAACGCGGCGATGTCGGCTTTGCCGACGCCTGGATCGACGGCAACTGGCACAGCCCGGACCTGGCCGGCCTGCTGACCCTGCTGGCCAACAACCGCCAGTGCCTCGCGCGAGCGGTCTATGGTCAATGGTGGAGCCTGCTGACGGCGCGCCTGCGGCACTGGCTCCATGCCAACACGCGCGCCGGATCGCGCCGCAACATCATGGCCCATTACGATCTCGGCAACGACTTTTACCGACAGTGGCTGGACCCGACGATGAGCTATTCGAGCGCGCTGTACGCGAGCGATGCGCCGTGTTCGATGGCCGCGGCGCAACTCGCCAAGTACCGGCGCATTCTGCAACGCCTGAACGCCCGGCCTGGCCAGAGCGTGCTCGAAATCGGCTGTGGCTGGGGCGCTTTCGCAGAAATTGCCGCGCGCGAGGCCGGCCTCGAAGTCGTCGGTCTGACGCTGTCGCCGGCGCAACTGCAGTTTGCTCGCCGGCGCATTCAACTCGCTGGCCTTGAACAACAGGTGACCCTGGAGTTGCGCGACTATCGCGACCTGGCCAGGGAGCGGTTCGACCACATCGTCTCGATCGAGATGCTGGAAGCCGTCGGCGAACGTTGGTGGCCGGCTTACTTCGCGACCCTGCAACGGCTGTTGGCACCCGGCGGGCGGGCGATCGTGCAGGTGATCACGATTCGTGACGACCTGTTTGCGCGTTACCGTCAGGGGACGGATTTCATCCAGCAACACATCTTTCCTGGCGGCATGCTGCCGAGTCCCTCGGTTGCCTTGCAGCAGGCAGCCCGGGCTGGGCTGGTGGTGCGCGACGTGTTTGCCTTCGGTCGCGACTACGCGCGCACGCTGGCCGAATGGTCCGGCAACTTCGAACGGCATTGGCCGGCAATCGAGGCGCAGGGCTTCGACGAGCGTTTCCGTCGTTTGTGGCGCTTCTATCTGGCGTATTGCCAGGCCGGCTTCAACAGCGGCTGTACCGACGTGGTGCAGTTCGAACTGGCACACGCCCGATGAAAATCTCCCTGATGGCGCTGCTGTTCTGGGCTTGCAGCGGCCTGGCGCAGGCCCTGCCGGACGCGGTGCGCCAGTCGGAAACCGCCTGGCGGCAGTGGGGAAGCGGCGAAATGAGCTGGCTCGGCTTTCCGATCTATCGCGCGACGCTGTGGGTCGCCGGTGCGCCGACGACGACCCCGGCCGCCAGTGCCACCTCGGCGTTGCAGATCGACTACCTGCGCGACATCCCGCGCGAACGCCTGGTGCAGACCAGCGTCGACGAAATGCGTCGTCTTGGGGCCAGTGAAGCGCAGTTGCAGCGCTGGGAGCCTGAGCTCCGGCGCGTCTTTCCCGATGTGAAGGAGGGCGACAGCATCGTCGGCGTGCACTATCCGGGACGTGGCGCGGCGTTCTATCACCGTGGCCGGGCGACCGGCGAAGTGGTGGATGCCGAGTTCGCGCGCCTGTTCTTCGGCATCTGGCTCGACCCCCGCAGCCGTAGTCCGAGCCTGCGCGCGGCACTCCTCAAGCGACCGGAGTCTTGATCGTGACCGCCACGCGGGCGCTGCCGCATCGACAGTTGCTCGCCTACGGTGCGCTCGGCCTGCCGCTGGCGATGGCGGCACTGCCGGTTTACGTTCACGTGCCGCGGCTGTACGCCGAATCAGCGGGCATGAGCCTGAGCCTGCTCGGCGCACTGCTGCTCGCAGCGCGCCTGCTCGACGCTGGCATCGATCCGCTGCTCGGCGGCTGGAGCGACCGGACGGCGAGCCGCCGGCGGCTGATCCTGCTGGCCCTGCCGTGCCTGGCATTGGGCATGCTGGCGCTGCTGCAGCCACCGGCCGTGGCGGTACCACTGTGGCTGCTCGCCTCGATGTTTTGCACCTATTTCGGATTTTCGCTGGCCAGCGTCGCCTACCAGGCCTGGGGCGCAGAACTGGGGTGCGATGCCGGCGAGCGTACCCGCCTGACCGCCAGTCGCGAGGGCTTCGGCCTGCTGGGTGTGGTTCTCGCAGCCGCGCTTCCGGGGCTGCTGTCGCAGGATTTGTCTGAGGGACTTTCCGGGCTGGCGCAGATCTTCCCCTGGCTGTTGCTGCTGCTGGCGAGCTGGACAATATTCGGCACTCCCTCCTCGGTTGAGCGCCTGCCGGCCAGCGGCGGGCTGTTCAGCGCCTTGCGCAGCGTTCTCGACGATGGCCGCTTTCGCCGGCTGCTGGCGGTCTTCGTGGTCAATGGCATCGCTGCGGCCTTGCCGGCGACGCTGGTTCTGTTTTATGTCGCCGACGTCCTGCGGGCCGAGGCCTGGAGCGGGGCCTTTCTCGCGCTGTACTTCGTCAGCGGCGTCGTGTTCCTGCCGCTGTGGGTCGTCCTGGCCAGGCGTTTCGGTCGCGTACGCACCTGGGTCATCTCGATGTTCGTCGCCGTCGCCGCGTTCGTCTGGGCCTGGGGATTGACGGCCGGCGACGTCTGGCCGTTCGCTGTCGTGTGCCTGCTTTCGGGGGCGGCGCTGGGCGCCGACCTGACGCTGCCGGCGGCCTTGCTCGCCGACCTTTGCGAACGTCCGGCGGGTGGCGGCGAGCAGGGCGGCGGCGCGACGCAGGCCGGCGCGTACTTCGGCTGGTGGAACCTGGTCGCCAAGCTCAACCTGGCGCTGGCCGCCGGATTGTCTTTGCCCTTGCTCGAACTGGTCGGCTATCGGCCGGGTGAGGGCGGAGCGACGGCCGGCCTTGCCGCCGTCTATTGCCTGCTGCCTCTGCTCTTCAAGTCAGCCGCCGCAGTACTCGCGTGGCGCTGGCGCGGTACCCTGGAGGTCTCCTGATGAAAACCCTGTGGCTGACCTGCTTCGCCTGCGGAATCCTCGGTCTCGGTGGTTGCGCCGGCACGCCAGTCGAACGTTACCGGGCCGAACAGCCGGTGCTCGATCTGGCGCGCTATTTCAACGGCACGATCGATGGCTGGGGAATATTCCAGGATCGCTCGGGCGAAGTGATCAAACGCTTTCATGTCGTCATCGACGCTACCTGGGAAAAGCGTGACGGCGTCGATGTCGGGACGCTCGACGAGAACTTCTCATGGTCGGATGGTACGACGTCGCGGCGGGTGTGGACAATCACCCGCGTCGATGCGTCACGCTACGTCGGCCGTGCCGACGACGTCGTCGGCGAGGCGCAGGGCGAGGCCGCCGGCAACTCGCTGCGATGGCGATACGTGCTCGCCCTGCCGGTCGACGGCCGGGTCTGGAAGGTCGACTTCGACGACTGGATGTTTCTGATCGACGACAAGGTGATGCTCAACCGCTCGGCGATGCGCAAGTTCGGCTTCCATCTCGGCGACGTGACGCTGAGTTTCACCAGGCGCTGAAGCGATGAATGCACGCATTGCCGACTGGTCGGATCAACGCGTCTGGCTGCTCGGGGCTTCGACCGGCATCGGTGCGGCGCTCGCCGGTTTGCTGCTGGCGCGCGGCGCACGCGTGGCGCTGTCGGCGCGCAGCGCGGTTCGCCTGGCAGAGGTTGCCGCGGCCGGTGGCGGGCGGGCGTTGGTGCTGCCCTGCGATGCCGCCGACGCAGCGAGCCTGCACGCCGCGTGGGACGCCTTGCTCGCAGAGTGGGGTGGTGTCGATGTCGCGCTGTACGTGGCAGGTGACTATGTGCCCATGCGCGCCTGGGAGCTCGATATGGCCAAAGCCCGCCGGATGATCGACGTCAACCTCGTCGGTGCCATTTCCTTCGCGGCTTGTGTGGTGCCGCAACTGCTGCGGCAGGGTAACGGGCAGGTCGGTTTCGTGGCCAGTGTCGCCGGTTATCGCGGCTTGCCGAAGTCGCTGATCTATGGCCCGACGAAGGCGGCGCTGATCAATTTTGCCGAAGCGCTCTATCTCGACCTGCGACCGAAAGGAATCGGCGTGCGGGTGATCAATCCGGGTTTCGTCGCCACGCCGCTGACCGCGCAGAACGATTTCGCGATGCCGGCGCTGCTCACCGCCGAACAGGCAGCGCTGGCGACGATCGACGGTTTTGCCGGGAGCGCTTTCGAAATCCACTACCCGAAGCGCTTCACGCGGGTGATGAAACTGCTCGCGCATCTGCCGTACCGCCTCTACTTCCCGTTGGTCCGCTTTCTCAGCGGTGCATGAGAGGGATCACGCGATGAGCAATGCGCTCGCCGTTCGCGCCCTGGTGGCCTTCTTCGAGGGCTTGTGCCTGGAGGCGGTGGCCCGTTTTCCCGAGTACTACGCGAGTGATGCGTACTTCAAGGATCCGTTCAACGAGGTGCGCGGTCTGGAGCCGATCCAGCGCATTTTCGCGCACATGTTCAGTCAGGTTGCTGAACCGCGCTTCGTCGTTCTTGAGAGCGTGGTCGCCGAGAACGGCGCGCTGCTGGTATGGGAACTGCATTACCGTCGGAAGACCTCGTCGGCGCAGGGTCCGGCGCGGGTGATTCGGGGTGCGTCGCACCTCAGATTCGACGCGCATGGCAAGGTCGTCTGGCATCGCGACTACTGGGATGCCGCGGAAGAGCTCTACGCCGGGTTCCCGGGAATCGGCTGGCTGCTGCGGGTACTGAAAAGGAAACTCGCGGCCTGAGCCGGCGGGCCCTTCTCGATCTGGCCGTGCTCGCTACGTCGGGACGCGGCGGCAACTGCGCTTCTACAACGCACTTGTCCAAAAACGCTCTAGGAATTCTGTCGAAACTGGGTTTATAATGCGCGGCTAATCTGCACTGTGATATTTTTTTGAACTTGGGAAGAGCCGATGCCTGCCATTCGCGTCAAGGAAAATGAGCCGTTCGAAGTTGCGATCCGCCGTTTCAAACGCACCGTTGAGAAAACCGGTCTGTTGACCGAACTGAGAGCTCGCGAGTTCTACGAGAAGCCCACCGCCGAGCGCAAGCGCAAGCTGGCCGCCGCGGTCAAGCGCCATCACAAGCGGATGCGCAGCCAGACCCTGCCTCCAAAACTGTATTAACACCGGTTTGCCGGTGCCTGGGCAGCCGCCTGTCTGAAGATGGGCGGCTGTTGGCGTTTCTGGAACGGCTGTTGTGGTGACCTGCGCGGCACCGTCAATCAGGAAGGAGTCTCTCGATGACCCTCAAAGAACGCATCAACGAAGACGTCAAGACAGCCATGCGCGCGCGCGCGGCTCAAACGCTTGGCGCCTTGCGTCTGCTGACGGCGGCAATCAAGCAGCGGGAGGTCGACGAGCGCATCGCGCTCGATGACGCAGCGATCATCTCCGTCATCGACAGGATGCTCAAACAGCGCCGGGATTCGATCGAGCAATTTGCGCAGGCGGGGCGCAACGATCTGGTCGATGCCGAGACCTTCGAGCTGCGGTTGCTGAGCGCCTATCTCCCCGCCAGCCTGTCGACGGAGGAACTCGCCGCCGCGGTGGCCAAGGCCATCGCCGAGACTGCAGCCACCGGCCCTGGCGACATGGGCAAGGTGATGGCCTGTCTGCGTACCGGGCTGGCCGGCCGCGTCGACATGAGCGAGGCGTCGCGCCTGGTCAAGACGCAACTGACTGGCGTCTGAACGCCTGCGCCATAGCGCTCGACGGCTGGCACCAGGGGCTCGATGATCCCGGACTCCTTCATCCAGGAAATGCTCTATCGCATCGACCTGGTCGACCTGATCGACGGCTACGTTCCGCTCAAGAAGACGGGGGCCAACTTTGCCGCCTGTTGCCCGTTCCACAGCGAGAAGTCTCCCTCCTTTACGGTCAGTCCAAGCAAGCAGTTCTACCACTGCTTTGGCTGCGGCGCGCACGGCAACGCCATCGGTTTTCTCATGGAGTATTCGGGTCTCGGCTTTGTCGACGCGATCAAGGATCTGGCTGGCCGTGCCGGCATGCAGGTTCCCGACGATCACGGACCTGCCGGGCAGCACGTCGAGAAGTCGCAGGCACTCGCCGAGATCATGGCGCGCGCTGCCCGCTTCTACTACGAACAGCTCAAGGGCTCGGCAAAGGCGGTCAGCTACCTCAAGGAGCGCGGAGTGAGCGGCGAGATCGCGCGCCGCTTTGGCCTCGGTTATGCCCCCGAGGGATGGCAGAACCTGGCTGCCGCTTTTGACGACTACAGCAGTTCCGAACTGCAGCTTGCGGGACTGGTGATCAACAATGAGCGCGGTCGCCTCTACGACCGCTTTCGCGAGCGGGTGATGTTTCCGATCGTCAGCCAGAAGGGCGAGGTGATCGCCTTTGGCGGCCGCGTGCTTGGCCAGGGCGAACCGAAGTATCTGAACTCGCCCGAGACCCCGTTGTTCGAAAAGGGGCGCGAAGTGTTTGGCCTGCCGCAGGCGCGCGCCGCCATCCGGGCACAGGATGTGGTGATCGTCGTCGAGGGTTACCTGGACGTCGTCGCCCTCGCGCAGCACGGCATCGGCAATGCGGTGGCGACGCTGGGCACGGCCACCACCGCCATGCAGGTGCAAAAGCTGTTACGCCAGGCCAGGCGCATTGTGTTCTGTTTCGATGGCGACGCCGCTGGCCGCAAGGCCGCGTGGCGGGCTCTGGAAAATAGTCTCGAAGCCCTGACCGAGCAGAAAAGCATCGCTTTCGTTTTCCTCCCCGAGGGTGAGGACCCCGACAGTCTGGTGCGCAAGCGCGGCGGCGAGGCCCTGCAGCGGCTGATCGCCCAGGCCACCCCGTTGTCGGACTTCCTGTTGCGCGAACTGGCCGGCCCTTGCGACCTCAATAGTGCCGAAGGTCGGGCCCGTCTGGTGGCCGATGCCAAGCCGCTGCTCGGCCGCCTGCAGTCGTCGCTGCTGAGGTTGCAACTGGTCAAGCGGCTGGCCGAGAGTAGCGGTTTTTCGCAGGCCGAGGTGGAGCGCCTGTGCGA
>JAKOZI010000104.1 GCA_029780075.1 Pseudomonadota bacterium | reverse complement strand
TGAGAAAACTCGTCATTCCCGCCGCGTAGCACGCGCCCGGCAACGTCCCCGTAATCACGATCCGGTCATAGCAGGAGAGCGTTCCGGAAAGCCGCTCGTGATAGCGATCGGTCAGCATCTGTGTCATGGTCGCCTCCGCTTATCCCGTTTCGGCTATGACAGAAACCTCATCCTGTTTGGTTCCGGCTTCGCCGGCTTAGGAAAAGCAAAGAGTTCCAGCTCAAGGTTGACTGCAGCGGGATTGGACTAGATAAGTTTCCGGTTTGGGGCGAGGACGACGAGATATTTAAGAAAGTATCTCAAACTCTGATTGATGTCATCAAATCTCATTGCGGCTCAACTCCGGAGGTATCAAAGAATAAATGGGCGCGCATAGGCATTCGTTTCGACACAGAAGGCAAAGACTTCAGAAACAGGAAGCTTACCCTCGCAATCGAGGGGCAGCAAGGTCCTGAGAAGAAGACGAAGCTCAAGTGCAAGCAGCACCATTTCATCCCGGAAATGCTTTTTGCCAAACCACAAGATGCGAGCGTCTATCCCAACACCCAGCAGGTGTTCAATTTCAAAGACCACGATGCCACGCTGAAACTAGAGCAGGATATCCACTTGGACAATACCAAGTATGCCGCGACCGGCTCGCTATACGTCGCGGGCGACTTGGGTAGTGACTTAAATCCGGATAAGCCGTGCCGTCTTAGCCTCTTCTCGATGTATTTCGACAAGCTGAATGGCTTTGTAGGCCAAGATGGTGACAGCACTCTGCTAGTGCCAGACCAGCATTGGAATGAAGTCATATACGACATTACAACTGATTGGGTTGGGGACAAGATCGACAGCTGGATGCTGGTTACCCGTTGGAACACCAAAGATAAAACTCTGGTGGAATCCGAGTTGTCCTTCAAGTTTCAACAGGAGGATGGAGAATGGAACCTTGAGAAACTGAATGAGCGATGCAGGCTCTATGATGCCCTTGGGAGGCACTCGTTATTCAAGCCACTACCACCGATCTTCACGTTTGCCGACCCGGTGTCGTCGTTCGAGATAACAAAGAGTTGAGACGGGATGAAGTCCTGAGATGAGCGTGCCAGATCCCTTGCACGGCCGGCGCGCCGCCCTGATCGGTTTGCTGGCCGCTTCACTCGGCGGGTTGTCCGTCACGGCCACGGCCCAGACAAGGATCTTGCGTTTTGGCAGTTATGCGACCGAGCGCCCCTCCGAAGAGTTGCGCAAACTCGAGCCCTTCCAGAAACATCTCGAAGCCAGCCTGATGGCACAGGGCCAATTCGTTCGTATAGAGGTCCGGATCTTTCCGACCTACGAGGAAGGGATTGGCGCCATCGTTAATGGCGAACTCGACTTTGCGCGCCTTGGCCCGGCGAGCTACGTTCTGGCCAAGCAGAGGACACCGTCGTTGATTCTACTTGCCACCGAGTCGCACGGAGGCGACAGGGAGTTCCCGGCAGTGATCGTGGTTTCCCGATATTCGCCGATCCTGAAGGTTTCCGACCTTCGTGGCAAGCGCTTTGCCTTTGGCGATCCGAGTTCGACTTCAGGTCGGTATCTGCCACAGGCCGAACTTGTCAAGGCCGGCATTACCGCCGGGGATCTTGCCGCCTACGAATTCCTCGGGCGGCACGACAAGGTGGTCTTTGCTGTCGCAAGTGGAAGTTTCGATGCAGGCGGCACCAATTTCAACACCTACAGCAAGTACGCCGAAGAAAAGAACCTCCGCGAGCTCGTCCGCTATCCGAGCCCGACCCAGGCCTGGGTTGCGCGCCATAAGCTGGATCCGGCGATAGTGAAGGCGCTGCGGACAGGACTCCTGACCATGAAGGGAGAAGGACTGGACTTCATCGACCGGAACGGCTTCCTCCCGGCCGCTGATTCCGATTACGACGCGCTCCGACGCGTCATGAGAACGGCCAAGGGATTCGGCGGCTGAGCCATGTCCCTGGCCAGCAAGCTCTTCTGGAACATCCTTCTGGTGCTGGCAGCGGTGTTGGGTATTACAGGCTGGTGGTCTGTCGAGGACGAGCGAGCGGCGTTGCAAGCGGTCTATGGCAAGCACGGCAAGGCTATGGCGCAGTCACTGGCCGCCTTTAGTGTCGAGGCACTGGTGTCGGTCGATTACCCGAGTCTGGAAAAGGCGCTGCAGTCGATCGGCCGCAGTGCCGACAACATCGTGCACCTCAGTATCACGCGCGATGGCTACACGGTCGCAAGTTACACCAGAGCCGGCGTCGGCGAGTCTTTCACGTCACCGATTCTGCTCGGAGACGGTCCCGTCAGAACGCGGACCATCGGCGAGGCCAGCGTGGTTCTGTCCAGGAAAGACGGCGAAGCCATCATTTCCTCGCGGATCAACGAACTGGTCCTGCATTCGCTGCTTCTCTTCGTCACACTTGCGGTTGCGCTCAACTTCCTGACCCGCCGCCTGGTGACCAGGCGGCTCTCCGCGCTCAGCAAAGCCACTGAAGGCGTCATTGCCGATACCCCCCACTCCCAAACTCTCCCCGATGAAGGGACCATGGTGAGGAAAGGTGACGAACTCGATCATCTGCGGGCCCGCTACCGCGCCATGATGGAAGGTCTCGATCGTCGGGAGCAGGAACGCTCGCTGGCCGTCGAGCGACTCCGGGAAGCCCAGGCGCTCCTCGATGACGTTGCCAACTCGCTGCCATCTTCCCTGATCGTGCTGTCGCGCGAGCAGCAGATCGAGTACTGCAATCACGCAGCCCGCGAACTGCCCGGCTACACGGAAGACGCACTCTCTACAGGCACCCTTGAAGCAAGCTTTCCGTTCCTGGCAGCGGATCTTCAGTCTGGGGACGCAGGTTGGCCAAAGCCTTTCGAACTGCATCGCCAGTACTGGATAACCCCTGGTGGGCAAATGATCGTCAATATTGCCGTGTATCCACTGACGACCCGCTCGGCTGGTGGCGTGGTGATCCGGGTCGACGACGTCACGGCCAGAACACGGCTCGAAGAGGCGATGATCCAGTCGGAAAAAATGCTGTCGATCGGCGGACTGGCGACTGGGATCGCTCACGAGATGAACAACCCGCTGGGAGTCATGATCCAGGCGGTGCAAAACATCGAGCGCCGCGTTTCGGATGAACTACCGGCCAATCATCGCGTTGCCGAAGCCCTGGGTACGGATCTCGCGACCGTACGCGCCTATCTTGAGCAGCGCAGCATTCTCGAGTTCCTGAACGACATCAAGTCCGACGGTGCACGCGCTGCGCGGATTGTGCGCAGCTTGCTCGAGTTCAGCCGCAAGAGCGAACCAGTGTTCGAGAAGGCGTCGCTGGCCGAACTGGTCCACCATGCAATCGACCTCGCACGAAAGGACTATTTCCTCAAGAAGCAAAGCGGTTTTCTGCAGATCGCTCTGGAAATCGACGTTCCCACCGACCTGCCGCCGGTACCGATGATTCATAACGAAATTGAACAGGTGCTGATCAATCTGGTCAAGAATGCGGCACAGGCCATACGCGATAAGTTCCCCGATGAATCGACCACCAACCAGCTTGACGAGAAGCCTCTCATCCGAATCCGGGCGCGAGCAGCCGATGCCTCTGTCACCATTGAGGTGCAGGACAATGGCCCGGGCTTCACCGAGGAAGCAAGACGTCGTGCCTTCGAACCGTTTTTCACTACCAAGGCGCCTGGCATGGGTACCGGGCTGGGCTTGTGGATTTCGTACACCATTATCGCCGACAAGCACCATGGAGAAATGCACCTGGAGTCCATCCCGGGGCGCGGGACAACCTTCATGATTCGTTTGCCCACATGAAGCCGATTTGCAATTTTCCTAGCATGCGGGTAATCGAAGACGATGACTGCCCACGCCGCAAGCTCGTCTCAATGCTCGATAACGAAGCACTCACGGTCTTCGAAACCTGCCGCGGCGAGGCTGCTCTCGCCCGATCGCGTCAACATGTGGCGATTGTCGAGATTCGACTGACCAATAGGATGAGCGGAGATTCCATCGTGCGGGGAATCAGGAACTACCGCGTGCTACGCTCAGTGGCCAGTGAGTTGGGCCTTCGTGGCGCGCTATATGCTTCTGAAACAGGTCGGGGATCTGCATCCGTATTTCGAGCGTATCCGCAGAATCTGAAAGAAAGCCATGCCATGGAACCTGAAACCCGCCTCCTCACGATTGACGACGATGAACGCCTTCGGCGAAGCATCCGGGTCTATTTCGAAGACTCTGGCATGACGGTGTTCGAAGCCGCGGACGGTAGGACCGGCCTGACGCTATTTGCGGAAAAGCGGCCGGACATCGTGCTGGTAGATCTCACCATGCCCGGAATGCACGGCCTCGATGTAATCAAGGAACTCGCCGGGATGAGCCCGGAAACGCCGGCCATTGTGGTGTCCGGCACGGCCGACCTCAGTGACGCGGTGGAGGCCGTGCATCGCGGCGTCTGGGATTTCGTCACCAAGCCGATCGTCAGCATGATGTCACTGGAACACACTGTCAGGCAATGCCTTGACCGCGCACGGCTCAAAAAGGAAAACGAGCTTTATCGCCTGCACCTCGAACAACTCGTGGCCCGTCGTACTGAGGAAGTAAGACGGACACGCTTGCAGATCATCCAACGCCTAGGGCGTGCCGCAGAATACCGCGACAACGAGACGGGTATGCATGTCATTCGAATCAGTCACGTATCACGCCTGCTGGCGCTACGCGCTGGCCTTTCGGATGCGCGCGCGGAAACTCTGATGAATGCCTCACCGATGCACGACGTGGGCAAGATCGGTATTCCGGATCAAATACTGTTGAAGCCGGGAAAACTTCTCGATGATGAATGGGAGATCATGATGACCCACGCCCAGATCGGCGCTGACATCATAGGCGACGACCCATCCGAGATCATGCATCTGGCGGCCTTGATCGCCCTGAATCATCATGAAAAATGGGATGGCAGTGGCTATCCGAATGGCTTGCGTGGCGAGAACATTCCGATCGAGGCGCGCATCGTGGCGATCGCTGACGTTTTCGACGCATTGACCAGCCGTCGCCCCTACAAGGAGGCGTGGCCGGAGGAACGGGCGCTCGACCACATCAGGGAAGGGGCCGGCGCGCACTTCGACCCGCAGCTGGTACCCTTGTTCATGGAAATCGTCCCCGAAATTCGCGCTATTCGGCATCGCTATCACGACTGATCGACGCCCCTCCCTGCTGCTGACCACCACGAAACTGATCAGTGGATTAGTGAAGGCAGAGCCGTCTCGAACGATATGCCGACATCCACCCCGGCAATCCTGAAGGTTGATCTGCATGACTGGGTCGTGGGTAGTGACGAAGTGCTCGCGGGCCTTCTCGCCGCGTGCTTCAGGGTCATCGACGCCCGCAGTCCCGACCGTTTTCCTGGCGAGAACGAAAACCTCGACGCGAGTGGCCATTTTCGCCCCGCGATCGACCTCCGTCGCGAGTTCCTGGCGCTGCTCGCCGGGATTGATCCGGCGCAGGTGGTCATGTCCTGTGGTTCTGGCGTGACTGCCTGTCACAATCTGCTGGCGATGGAGATTGCCGGTTTGCCGGGGGCACGCCTCTATGCCGGCTCGTGGAGCGAATGGTGCAGCGACCCGACGCGGCCGGTCGCGCGTCAGATTCCCTGAAACCTCAAGCCAGCACCATCTCGGCTGCCGCCTCGGCGATCTCGTCGAGCGAGAGTCCGCCGTTGGGTCGGTACCACTGGCGGCTCCAATTGAGCATGCCGAAAAGCAGGAGCCGCATCGGTTTCGCCGGAAGGCGCAGTTTTCCGCTGGCCGCCAACTGCTCGAGTGTGGCCTGCCAGTCTTGCTGATAGCGATCGCTGACGGCAGCGATTTCGGTTCTTGCCGTGATGCCCAGCGAACGCGACTCATAGACCAGCATCGGTGCGTGGCAATCGCCTTCGAGGAGGATCCCGAGATGGTTGCGGATCATCACTCGCAGGCGCCGCTCGGGGTCGTTGATGCCCGCGACGGCGGCTTGCAGGCGCTGGTGGCTCGCTTCCAGCCCTTCTATCATCGCCGCCTTGAGCAGGTCCTGCTTGCTGCGGAAATGATAGAAGGGGCTTCCTGATCGCATCCCGACCGCTTCGGCGATATCACGTGTGGTGGTGGCGTCGAAGCCCTTCTCGACGAACAGACGGGCCGCGGCGCGCAGTAACTCGTCGCGGCGGTTCGCCTCGAGCGCGCTCCCCTGGCGCTTGTGGCCCGTTGGCACGCGGCTCAGAGCGTCGCCGCCAGCCGCGTGCCCTGGTCGATGGCGCGCTTGGCGTCGAGCTCTCGGGCCACGTCGGCACCTCCGATCAGCGAAAGCGGTACCGCGGCCGCGCGCAGGCCTTCTTCGAGGTCGCGGCGCGGTTCCTGGCCGGCACAGACGACGACATGATCCACCGGCAGGCACTGCTGTTGACCGTCGACGAGGATATGCAGTCCGGCATCGTCGATGCGCTCGTAGCTTACCCCCGAGAGCATCTGCACGCCACGTTTCTTGAGCAGGGTGCGGCGGATCCAGCCGGTGGTCCTGGCCAGCCCGTCGCCAACCTTGGACGTCTTGCGCTGCAGCAGCCACACCTGTCGCCGCACGGTTTCGTCGCTTGGCGGCTTGAGGCCGCCGCGGTTGGCGAAGTCGGGGTCGATACCCCACTCGCCCTGAAAACGCTCGAGTTCGTCCCTATCGTCGTCGGCATGGGTCAGAAACTCGGCGACGTCAAAACCGATGCCGCCGGCGCCGATGATCGCCACCCGTTCGCCGGCGATCCGATAACCCTCGATCAGGTCGCTATAAGCGATCACCTTTTCGTGCTCGATGCCCGGCAGTTCCGGCCGACGCGGTACGATGCCGGTGGCCAGGACGACGTGCTCGAAGCCGGCCTCGACGAGGCTGGCGGCGTCGCAACAGGTGCCGAGTTCGAGCGAAACGCCGGCCTTCTGCAGGCGGCGATCGAAATAGCGCAGCGTTTCGCCGAACTCTTCCTTGCCGGGGATTCGGCGCGCCAGATTGAACTGACCGCCGATTTCCGGGGCGGCATCGAAAAGGGTGACCCAATGCCCACGTTCGGCCGCGGTCAGCGCGCAGGCCATGCCTGCCGGGCCTGCGCCGACGACGGCGATCCTCTTGGGGGCCGTGGCCTGTTCGATGATCAGATCGGTTTCCCGACAGGCGCGTGGGTTGACCAGGCAATAGGTCAGCCGACCTTCGAAAATCTCGTCCAGACAGGCCTGGTTACAGGCAATGCAGGTGTTGATTTCGTCGGCGCGTCCGGCAGCCGCCTTGATGACGAAATCGGCATCGGCAAGGAACGGGCGGGCCATCGAAACCATGTCGGCACAGCCGCTAGCGATCACTTCCTCTGCCACCGCCGGGGTGTTGATGCGGTTGGTGGTGATCAGCGGGATCCCGACCTGTCCCATCAGGCGCTTGGTGACCCAGACGAAGGCCGCGCGCGGGACCATCGTGGCAATCGTCGGGATGCGCGCCTCGTGCCAGCCGATGCCGGTGTTGATCAGCGTTGCCCCGGCCGCTTCGATGGCTTTGGCCAGAGCCACGATTTCGTCCCAGGTGCTGCCGCCTTCGACGAGGTCGAGCATCGACAGACGGTAGATGACGATGAAGTTCTCTCCGGTGGCCTCGCGCACACGCCGCACCGACTCGACAGCGAAGCGGCAGCGGTTCTCGAAACTGCCGCCCCAGCGGTCCTCGCGGAAATTGGTCTGCTGGGCGATGAACTGGTTGATCAGATAACCTTCCGAACCCATCACCTCGACCCCGTCATAGCCGGCGACTTGCGCGAGCGCGGCGCAACGGGCGTAGTCGTTGAGCGTGCGCTCGATGTCGTCCTCGCTGAGTTCGCGGGGGCGGATCGGCGAGATGGGTGCCTGTGCCGCCGAGGGCGCGACTGCGCCCCGATGGTAGGCGTAACGGCCGGTATGCAGGATCTGCATGGCGATCTTGCCTCCCGCCTGGTGGACTGCGTCGGTGATCTGCCGGTGCTTGCCGGCCTGCGCTTCGTTTTCCAGCACGGCCGCACCGGGCATTACCACGCCGTCCTGGTTGGGAGCAATGCCGCCGGTGACGATCAAACCGACGCCACCACGCGCCCGCTCGGCGTAGAAGGCGGCAAGGCGGGCGAAACCCTGTGGCGCTTCTTCGAGGCCGGTGTGCATCGAACCCATCAGGACACGGTTCTTCAGCGTCGTGAAACCGAGTTTGAGCGGGGCGAGCAGGTGTGGAAAAGCGTGACGCAGCATTCCGGGGGTCTCCTGAGACGAGTGTGGCGTTCGGTGGGCGATCAATGATTAAGCAAGCAATTGCTTGTTGGATTATCCGGGATTGACCATGATCCCGCAAGTGTGTGTTGCAGGAGCCTGTCACGTCGCTGGTTAAAGGCTTGCCGGGGCGCGAGCGGAAACCAGGCTGCGTGTTCCTCAGCCGGTCCTATGCCTTGAGCACGCACATCACTCGAAAACGCTGATCGCGAGTGGTGCCATCTCCTTGTAAAGGAGTGGCAGCGGTGATTTGCGCGAGAGGGTGATGATCCGGGTTCCCGGCGGGTAGATCAGATGGTAGGACAGGTACATGTGCGCCTCTTCCGGTCCGAGCAGGAGTTCACGCAGAGCCGCATAACCGGGATGGCCGAGCACCGTCACCTCGTGGTAATCATGTCGGTTGAGGCGCACCGAACGTTGCCGGAACTCGAGTTCGGGTGCTTTCTGCCCAAGCAACTCGTGCATCAACAGGTGCCGAATCTCGGGCAGCAGGATCACGCCAACGCAGTCGGCGCCGATCAGCCACTCGACCGCCCGCGCCTCGCCACCGGGGTCCGGCACATGATCGCCAAACGCCTGACACCAGCGCGGGAAATGCGCCGAGTAGCGGTGAATGATCTTTTCCATCACACTCCAGGGATTAGCGGCCGCTGGCAGCGCGGTCGATGAGGCTGCTCACCACATCGGTGTCCGAGACGAAGCCCTGCAATTCGTTGTTGTCGATCACCAGCACGCTCTTCACCACGTACTGGATCATCAGCCGCGCCAGGTAACGGATTTCAAGGTGCTGGGAAACCTGCAGCGCCGGCTTCTGGGCAATGTCATAGACATTGAGCAGGTCGATGTCGCCGTCTTCGGCGATCACCGCCCTGGCCACGTCGCGATAGGCGATCAGGCCGTAGGCGTCGCCGGAATGACGCTTTTCGACGACCAGCGACTTGACGTCGCGTTCCTTCATCATCATCAGCGCTTCACGCACGGTGGCCAGCGGGCTGATGGTGATGACGCTCCTTTTCATGATTGCGGCAACCAACATGGCAAGAACTCCTTCAGTCAGTAATCCAGCGGTGCCCGCTGGTCAGGGTGCTCACAGGTCTTCCTCGACTTCGCGGCGAAAGGCCAGCATCTGTTCCAGTCCGATGCCGATCACGCTGCCCAGAGGCAACGAGAACCCCAGGCCGCCGCCGGGCAGGTCCAGCTTCATTTGCACCTTTACTGACCTGAGGATGCGCATCGCCAGCTGCTTCTCGACCACGCACAACAGCAGCGATTCCTTGCGCTCCAGTCCGAGACCGAGGAAGGTCTTGCGTTCGTTGTGCCGCAGACCCTTGCCCTTGAGGATGGTGAGGCCGGTGGCACCCGACTCCTTGAGAATCCCGACCGCCCGGTTCTCGTCTTCTTCCGGAACGATCAGCACCACAGCAGAAAATTTCATGGGCGTTGTTTCTCCTTGAGTGTCCGCGACCGCAGCAACCATGTGGCCAGCATGCCATAGGACATGACGATGATCATCGGCAGCAGCGAGGCGAAAGCAATCAGGCCGAAGCCGTCGATCATCGGGTCGCGTCCGGGGGTACGTTCGGCCAGGCCGACACCGAGCGCGGTCACCAGCGGCACGGTTACCGTCGAGGTGGTCACCCCCCCGCAGTCGTAGGCGATCGGAACGATGAAGTCCGGCGCAAATTTAGTCATCGCCAGCACCAGCAGATAGCCGGGGATCAGCCAGTAGGCGATGTTGATGCCGTCGATGATGCGTGCACAGCCGAAGACGATGCCGATGCCGACGCCGATCGAGACCAGCGTGCGCAACCAGAGGCCCTTGAGTTGCCCCAGGCTGACCTCGTCGGCCTTGATCGACAGCGCGATCAAGGCCGGTTCGGCCATGGTGGTGGCGAATCCGATCAGGAAGCCGTAGAGATAGACCGCCCACATCGGCACGCCGTCGCGCATCAGGCCGTTGGTCATCTCGTCGCCGAGCGGGAACAGCCCAACCTGCAGCCCTTCGTCGAACAGAAACAGACCCACAGCGACCAGCACCATGCCTACTGCCAGTCCCTTGGGGTCAGCGAGCGGTCGCCGCAGGATGACGAAACTCGAAAACAGGACCACGGCAATGATCGGCAACAGGTTCCTGACCATGATCAGGAAATCGACCAGCAATTCCAGCGCCGCGTACTGGTGCTGGTCGTCGCTCGGCATCATCAGCACCGCGTTGCCTTGTGCGGCGGGAACGAAGAACAGAATGCCGTAAATCTGGATGATGATCATCGGCGCCAGGGCGCCGAAGGCGATCAGGCCGAAGCCGTCGAGCATCGGGTTGCGGCCGCGGATGCTGGTCGCCAGGCCGACTCCAAGCGCGGTCAACAGCGGCGCGGTGACGGTCGAGGCGACGACGCCACCGGAGTCGAAAGCCAGACCGACCAGTTGTGGTGGCGAAAACACCGTCAGAACGATCACTATAAGATAACCGGGGATCAGGTAGTTGCCGATCGAGTGCCCGAGGACGATGCGCCAGACGCCGAGCATCACCGCCAGGCCGACGCCCAGCGCGGCGACCATGCGCAGGGTCAACGCGCCCATGCTGCCGCCCGAGACCGCTTCGGCCTTGTAGGCGACGGCCATCAGCGCCGGCTCGGCGGCGACCGAGGCGAAGCTGATGCAGAAGGCAAAAAGCATTAGCCACAGAAACGAGCCGCGGCGGGCGAAGTCGAAAGCCATCGTCTCGCCGGCCGGAAAGATCGCGGCGTCGAGGCCCTTGACGAACAGAGCCAGCCCGATCAGAACGATCGCAAAACCACCAATCAGCGCCGCCGGACTGTCCGGCATGCGCTGGATGAAAAACACCTGGAAGAGAACGACGACGATCAGCGTCGGCGCCAGATCGCGCGCTGCCTCGTGCAGGAGTTCGCGGATGACGCGGACGAGCGAACTCAGGCCCATGCACCATCCGCGCGACCGCCTGCAGCACGTTGTTCGGCAGGGATACGGATCTTTGGCCAGGAGAAGGGAGTTTGGCGGCGGCTTGTCATCGGCATGGGAAATGATCGGTCAGGTGGCAAGTCATCTTCGGCGCGGGGTCCAATGATGCCGGAGATCGCCGAGCACGGCAAGCTCAAGCTGCTCAGAATCCGCGTCGCAGCGGCGCGGCCGGGTCGTCGGCCGCCATTGCGGAGTCGCGCGGCGCATTGACGGGGCATGCCGTGCCAGACATACTCTTGCTCTTTTGCTTGGTTTTGCCGTTCTGGGGGGGGGGGCCGGACATGCCTGTGCATCCTGGTTTCGCTGGTTCTCGTCGGACTCCGGGATTCGCGGTCGCGGCACACCGCCGCACGGCGTTGGCCCGCTTTTCCGCAGGTGACGAGGCGCTTGCGTGATCGATCGTTTCGCTCCGGTGCTGTTCATTCTCGGTATCCTGATTGCCGGCTTCGGCGGCCTGATGCTGTTGCCGCTGAGCATCGCCTGGTTGACCGCCGACGGTGCGCAGAGTGCGTACGACGAAGCGGTGGTGATCACCGTGTGTACCGGCGCGCTGCTGTCGCTGTCGATGCGCAGTCGGCAACGCGAAATGCGCGTGCGCGAGAGCTTCCTGCTCGTCGCGCTGATCTGGTCGCTGCTGCCAGCTTTCGGCGCGCTGCCGCTGTATCTCCACATCAGCGGGTTGTCGTAGACCGACGCCTACTTCGAGGCGGTTTCGGGTCTCACCGCCACCGGCGCGACGGTGCTCTCAGGGCTCGACGATCTGCCATTGTCGATCAACTTCTGGCGCACCTTCATGCACTGGGTCGGCGGCCTCGGCGTCGTCGTTCTGGCGGTGGCCATCCTGCCGCTGTTGGGTTTTGGTGGGCGCAGCATGTTCAAGGCAGAAACACCGGGGCCGATGAAGGATTCGAAGATCACCCCACGGATCGCCGAGACCGCCAAAGGTTTGTGGGTGGTTTACGTGCTGCTCACCGTGGCCTGCGCCGTTGCCCTTAACCAGGTGGGCATGCTCCCCTGGGACGCGCTGATGCATGCCTTCTCGATCATGGGCCTGGGTGGTTTCTCGACCAAGGACGCCAGTCTGGGGCACTTTGACAGCCTGGCGATCGAGTTGGTGGTCCTCTTCTTTGCGCTGCTGGCGGGTATCAACTTCAGCACGCATTTTCTCGCCTTGTCGAAACGTTCCTTGCGAGTCTATCGTTTCGACGTTGAAGCACACTATTTTCTCGGTTTTCTCTTCGCGAGCATCGTCGCCCTTTCGGTCTACCTGTGGCCTGAAGAAGTCTACGACGATTTTCCGACGACATTTCGCTACGTGGCCTTTCACTCCGTGTCGCTGGCCACATCACTTGGCTTCGCGACCACCGATTACGCGCAGTGGCCGTTGTTCGGGCAGTTGTGGATCCTGTTTCTCAGCAGTTTTGTCGCCTGCTCGGGTTCGGCCGGCGGCGGCATCAAGATGGTGCGCGCCGTTGTACTCTACAAGCAGGTGTTCCGCGAACTGATGCGGGCCATGCACCCGCGCAGCCTGCAGACCGTCCGCTTCGGCCGGACGGTGATTCCTGACCAGGTGTTGCACTCGATCCTGGGTTTCCTGTTCATTTACGTGGTCACCATCGTTTCCCTGACCTTGCTGCTGATCGCCACGCACCTCGATGTGATCACCGCTTTTTCGGCAGTCGTCGCCTGTCTCAACAATACCGGTCCGGGTCTCAACCTGGTTGGGCCGACGACGACCTACGCCGTGCTGTCCGATTTCCAGACCTGGGTGTGTACCTGGGCCATGCTGCTCGGCCGCCTGGAGATCTTCACGCTGCTGGTCATCCTGATGCCCGCGTTCTGGCGGCGCTAGCCAGGTCCACTTCACACGGATCGATAGATCGCAGCGCAGCAATCGCGCATCGGCCAACGCCGATGCCGCCCATTCTTGCGCAGCCATGCGCGACAAGGTTTCAGAGAAAGACCGGCTCGGGCGTCAGTTCGACCGTGAAACGCGCACGTACGTCGGTCTGCACCGCTCGCGCCAGGGCAAGCACATCGGCGCCGCAGGCGCCGCCGTGATTGACCAGTACCAGCGCCTGCTTCTCGTACATCCCGACTGGTCCGAGGTTCCGGCCTTTCCATCCACTGTGTTCGATCAACCAGCCAGCGGCGAGTTTGACGCGGCCATCGGCCTGTGGATAACGCGGCAGTTCCGGGTAGGCCTGCGCCAGTCGTTCGCCAAGGGCGGCGTCCACCAGTGGATTCTGGAAGAAGCTGCCGGCGTTGGGCAGCGTTGCCGGATCGGGTAGTTTGCGGCTGCGGATGCTGCTCACCGCCGTCGCGATCTGCGTGGCCGTCGGATCGTCGATCTGGCGGCGGTCGAGTTCGGCCGCGAGATCGCCATAACCGGTCAGTGGCCGCCAGGCTTTCGGTAGCCGGAAGGTCACCCCGATCACCACGCGACGCGCGTCGAGGTGCCAGCCCTCCTGCTTGAAGACGCTGTCGCGATAGGCAAAACGGCAGTCGGCACGATCCAGCCGTATCGTTTTGCCGGTGAGCATGTCCACTGCGTCGAGGTTGAGGATGCGATCGGCGGCTTCGAGCCCATAGGCGCCGATGTTCTGGATCGGTGCGGCGCCGACCGTGCCCGGGATGAGCGCCAGGTTTTCCAGTCCCGGCCAGCCCTGCTGCAGCGTCCACAGCACCAGTTGATGCCAGTTCTCGCCGGCACCCGCGTACACATACCATGCCTCGGCGTCCTCGCCGAGCAGTTGCCGGCCGGCAATCGCCATGTGCAATATCAAGCCGTCAAAGTCACCGCCAAGAACGAGGTTGCTGCCGCCGCCGAGAACGAAGCGGCGCCGCCCGCAGGGGCCGGCAAGCTGCGCCAGTTGGGCGGCCGCCCGGATTTCGGCGTAGCACGCGGCTTGCCCGGGCAGGGCCAGCGTCGTGCGCCTTTCGAGGCTGACGGCGTGCTCGACGAAATCGGGCAGGAGCTTGGCGGGCACGGCCGCGTCCAGGCACCCGGACTTGCTCAGAGCAGCGGCGCCAGCCAGTGTTCTGCTTCGGAGAGGCTGAAGCCGGTTCGCTGCGCCCAGTCATCGAGCTGATCTCTGGCGATCTTGCTGACCGCGAAATAACGCGCTTGCGGATGTGCCAGATAGAAGCCGGAAACCGCGGCCGCCGGCGACATGGCGAAGGACTCGGTGAGCGCCATGCCGGTGTTGTGTGGGGCGTCGAGCAACTCGAACAGCGCACCCTTGGCGGTGTGGTCCGGGCAGGCCGGGTAGCCAGGGGCGGGGCGGATGCCGCGATAGTCCTCGCGGATCAGCGCCGCGCGATCGAGGACTTCGTCACTGGCGTAGCCCCAGTAGTCGCGCCTGACCTGCGCGTGCAACCACTCGGCGCAGGCTTCGGCAAAGCGGTCGGCGATGGCTTTCAGCATGATCGCATGGTAATCGTCGTGCGCAGCGTTGAACTCGGCGAGTTTCTCCTCGATGCCGAAGCCGGCACCGACGGCAAACGCGCCGATCCAGTCCGGGGTGCCGCGGTCGGCGACGAAATCGCTGAGGCAATAGTGCGGTTTGCCCGCGGGCCGTTCCTGCTGCTGGCGCAGGTTGTGCCAGACCATCGACGGTTGGGAACGGGTTTCGTCGGCATAGATTTCGATGTCGTCACCGACGCTGTTGGCCGGGAACACGCCGAAGACGGCGTTGGTGCGCAACCACTTTTCGCTGACGACCTTTTCCAGTAGTGCCCTGGCGTCATTGAATACCGCTCGAGCCGTGGCGCCGACGACGGCATCGTCGAGAATCTTCGGGTAGCTGCCGGCGAGATCCCAGGTCTGAAAGAACGGTCCCCAGTCGATATACTCGACCAGGGTGGCAAGATCGATCTCGCGCAGCACATGCACGCCCGGTTTCTTCGGTGCCGTCGGTCGATAGGCGGCATCGCCGTTCCAGACGAAACGGTTGGCACGCACTGCCGGCAGCGTCAATAGCTTGATGCCCTTCTTGTTGGCGTGCTGGGCACGCACTTTGGCGTGGTCGGCGGCCAGTTCGACCCTGAAATCGGCGGCGTTGTCGATCGACAACAGGCGGGTGACGACGCCAACGGCGCGCGAGGCATCCGGGACATAGACCACCGGCCCGGAATAGTTCGGCGCGATCTTGATCGCCGTGTGCGCACGGCTGGTCGTCGCGCCGCCGATCAGCAGGGGAACCGGCGGACCACCGTCGGCGCCGGCGGCAAAGCCGAGACGCTCCATCTCGGCTGCGACGTGGCTCATTTCCTCCAGCGACGGCGTGATCAGGCCCGACAGGCCGATGGCCTGTGCGCCGTGCTCACGCGCCGCGTGCAGGATCCGGTCGCAGGAAACCATGACCCCGAGGTCGACGACATCGTAGCCGTTGCAGCCGAGCACCACGCCGACGATGTTCTTGCCGATGTCGTGCACGTCGCCCTTGACCGTGGCGATGACGATCCGGCCCTTGCTGCTGACGCCGGTGCGCTTCTTTTCGGCCTCGATGTACGGGATCAGGTGCGCGACGGCCTGCTTCATCACACGCGCCGATTTGACGACCTGCGGCAGGAACATCTTGCCGGCGCCAAAGAGGTCGCCGACGACATTCATGCCGTTCATCAACGGTCCTTCGATCACCGCCAGGGGGGGCTTGCCGGCAGCGGCCAGCGCGGCCCGGCATTCTTCGGCGTCGGCGACGACGAAGTCGGTGATTCCCTTGACCAGGGCGTGCGTCAGGCGTTCCTGGACCGGCAGCTCTCGCCAGGTCAGGTCGGGGCCGCTTTCCCGGCTTTTTCCCTCCCTGACGGTCTGGGCAAACTCGACCAGTGCCTCGCCGGCGTCGGGGCGGCGATTGAGCACCACATCCTCGACCTTCTCGCGCAGCACCGGGTCGAGATCATCATAGACGCCGAGCATGCCGGCGTTGACGATGCCCATCGACAGGCCGGCCTGGACCGCATGGAACAGGAACACGGTGTGGATCGCCTCGCGTACCGGGTCGTTGCCGCGGAACGAGAACGAGACGTTGGACACCCCGCCGGAGATCTGCGCCCCCGGCAGCCGGGCGCGAATCCAGGCACAGGCCTCGATGAAGTCGACGGCGTAGTTGTTGTGCTCTTCGATGCCGGTGGCGATGGCAAAGATGTTCGGGTCGAAGATGATGTCCGAGGGCGGAAGACCCGCCTGCTCGGTGAGCAGCCTGTAGGCGCGGGCGCAGATTTCGGTCTTGCGCGCGAAGGTGTCAGCCTGTCCGGCTTCATCGAAAGCCATGACCACCACCGCCGCGCCGTAGCGGCGCGCCAGTCTGGCCTGGCGCAGGAAGGCCTCCTCGCCTTCCTTCATCGAGATCGAGTTGACGATCCCCTTGCCCTGGATACACTTGAGGCCGGCCTCGATGACCTCCCATTTCGACGAGTCGATCATGATCGGCACGCGCGAGATGTCCGGCTCGCTGGCGATCAGTTTCAGGAAGCGATCCATCGCTGCCTTCGAATCGAGCATCGCCTCGTCCATGTTGATGTCGATGACCTGCGCGCCGTTCTCCACCTGCTGGCGGGCGACCGCCAGGGCGTCGTCGAAGCGCCCTTCGAGAATCATCCGCGCAAAGGCCCGCGAGCCGGTGACGTTGGTGCGCTCGCCGACGTTGACGAACAGCGAGTCCCGGCCGACATTGAAGGGCTCCAGACCGGACAGGCGCAGCTTCGCTTCGATTCGTGGGACGACGCGCGGCGTGATCCCGGCAACACTCGCGGCGATGGCGGCGATGTGCTCGGGTGAGGTGCCGCAGCAGCCGCCGACGATATTTACAAAGCCCTTGCGCGCCCAGTCGGCGATTTCCTCCGCCAGTTGTTCCGGTGTTTCGTCGTAGCCCCCGAAGGCATTCGGCAGACCGGCATTGGGGTGTGCCGAGATGAAGCAATCGCAGCGCTGCGAGAGTTCTTCGACGTACTGCCGTAGATCACCGGCGCCGAGGGCGCAGTTCAGACCGAAGCTCAACGGTCGCACGTGGTTGAGCGAATTCCAGAAGGCCTCGGCAGTTTGCCCCGACAGTGTGCGTCCCGAGGCGTCGGTGATCGTCCCCGAGATCATCACCGGCCAGCGTCTCCCGACAGTTTCGAAATGCTGCTCGATGGCGAACAGGGCCGCCTTGGCGTTAAGCGTGTCGAAAACGGTTTCGACCAGCAGGATGTCG
>JAKOZI010000099.1 GCA_029780075.1 Pseudomonadota bacterium | reverse complement strand
TCGGCCGGGCCTTCGTCCTCTCGATCGCTCAAGCCTGCCGCGGGGCAACGACGGCGCCAGCATCGGGCGGTACCGTGGCGATCGCGGGCCAGCGGGCCAGCGGGCCAGGGCGAAGGCAAACCGCCGTTGCCCTGGTCGGGGCCTCGGGTTGTTGGCAGTCAGGCTTGCCAGTGGTGGCGTTCAGGCCGATTGCCCGCAGGTTGGGTTGCTTCCGGCTTCGCTGGCGATGCTCGAACATCGGCAGATCGGCCGGGTCTTCGTCCTCTCGATTGGTGAAGCCGGACATGAGGCGAGACGGCGCCAGCATCGGGCAGTACCGGGGCGATCGCGGGCCAGCAAGCCAGCGGGCCAGCGGGCCAGGGCAAAGGCGAGACGGCGCACGGGCTGCCGATCGGGGTTGCCGTGACTGGTCAAGGCATCGGTTGCAGACGTGCGCCAGGTTGCCGCCGTCGTGGCTCGTGCTGGCGATGCTCGAACATCGGCAGTTCGGCCGGGCCTTCGTCCTCTCGATCGCTCAAGCCTGCCGCGGGGCAACGACGGCGCCAGCATCGGGCGGTACCGTGGCGATCGCGGGCCAGCGGGCCAGCGGGCCAGGGCGAAGGCAAACCGCCGTTGCCCTGGTCGGGGCCTCGGGTTGTTGGCAGTCATGCTTGCCAGTGGTGGCGTTCAGGCCGATTGCCCGCAGGTTGGGTTGCTTCCGGCTTCGCTGGCGATGCTCGAACATCGGCAGTTCGGCCGGGCCTTCGTCCTCTCGATCGCTCAAGCCTGCCGCGGGGCAACGACGGCGCCAGCATCGGGCGGTACCGTGGCGATCGCGGGCCAGCGGCGCCAGGGCGAAGGCGAGACAGCGCACGGGCTGCCGATCGGGGTTGCCGTGACTGGTCAAGGCCTCGGTTGCAGACGTGCGCCAGGTTGCCGCCGTCGTGGCTCGTGCTCTGGCTGGACTCGATCACCGGCAGTTCGGCCGGGTCTTCGTTCTCTCGATCGCTCAAGCCTGCCGCGGGGCAACGACGGCGCCAGCATCGGGCAGTACCGGGGCGATCGCGGGCCAGCGGGCCAGGTCGAAGGCAATCCGGCATTGCCCCGATCGGGTGTCCCGTTCCTTGGTCAAGGTATCGGCTTGCAGACGTGCGCCAGGTTGCCGCCGGCGTGACTCGTGCTGGCTGGACTCGATCACTGGCAGTTCGGCCGGGCCTTCGTCCTCTCGATCGGTGAAGCCGGACATGAGGCGAGACGGCGCCAGCATCGGGCAGTACCGGGGCGATCGCGGGCCAGCGGCGCCAGGGCGAAGGCGAGACAGCGCGCGGGCTGCCGATCGGGGTTGCCGTGACTGGTCAAGGCCTCGGTTGCAGACGTGCGCCAGGTTGCCGCCGGCGTGGCTCGTGCTGGCGATGCTCGAACATCGGCAGATCGGCCGGGCCTTCGTCCTCTCGATCGGTGAAGCCGGACATGAGGCGAGACGGCGCCAGCATCGGGCGGTACCGTGGCGATCGCGGGCCAGCGGGCCAGGTCGAAGGCAATCCGGCATTGCCCCGATCGGGTGTCCCGTTCCTTGGTCAAGGTATCGGCTTGCAGACGTGCGCCAGGTTGCCGCCGGCGTGGCTCGTGCTGGCTGGACTCGATCACCGGCAGTTCTTCCGGGTCTTCGTTTTCAAAAGTGAGAATTTCTCACTTTTGATGAAGCCAGCCACGAGGCGACAACGGCGCCAGTATCGAGCATTGCCTGGTGGTAATCGCCAGCAAGTGGAGCCACTTACAAGACAAGCTGGGGCGCCGTGCCTTTGGTCATGGCTTTTGGCTATCGTCATCTTGTTGGCTTATCACGTCGGCGCCCCCCTTGGCTTGTTATTCCCATTTCCTTTTTAACCTCTCTGGCCCGATCTTCAATCCATTTCTCTTTTCTTTTGGGTATTCCGTTCTTCTCGTCGCCGTCTAGAAAGGGCCTCAATTCGGGTTGATCGGCCATCGAATTTGTTACCGCATTAATCGGCACGTTTTTATTCCTCTTCCATACCTTCCTGATTGCAGCTTTGCAAAGCTCACGAGCTATTTGATATTTATTAACGGATTTGCTGCTTTCTGCTTGTTGTGCGTCTTTCTCTTGCTGCGTTTGCCATTGACTAAGATTTATCCCGAAAACCCGTAGCCATTCGGTTATGTACTCGTTTGCCTTGATACCCCGAGACTTTAGCCAGTCCGCACAAGCAGGGGCGCCGATATATCGGCGTATTGTGGTGGTTTCTTGCTGTTCTTCAAAGATTGGGATCGGTCTTCCAAATTCGTCATAGTGGTTATGGGCATATTTTTTTACTACCTTTCCCGGTTTGGTGCCCTTCTCCGTGCGCACAGATAGCCAACCCATTTTGATAGCCTCTGATACAAGGCATTTTTTATCTTTGTAGTCTTGCAGGTGCTCCTTGTTCCATTCTTTTGCCATCAACTTCGCGATCTGGTCGGGCGATAATTCGGCAGGCCAGACGGAACCAGAAAAACAGGCAATCCGGCGAGCCCTGCTCAGCAACTCATCCGGGCTTTCATCAGCAATAAACTTCGTCATTCTCGCGCTCCTTCTCTGCGCGCCTTCAAAAAAAGGGAAGCCCCGGACGGCGGGTGAAGGTGTCCCGCTTTTCGGTTCGCGGGCCTATCCGGGGCTAAAGTCAATTAGTTCTAAGCGTCTATCTGTGGTCCCTTTCAAACACCCACCGCGCAGCAAATCGCGGCGCCGGCGCGGCAAGGCGGACACCCTTCGCGCGCAAAATTGCCCAAGTCATCATCAGTGCGTGGTTCACCAGCTTTGAAACGGGGCAGCGCTGAACGTACAGGGCCAACTTGTCCGGTTCGCACCAGCAAGAAAGCAGGGGTACAAGAAAGAGCCAAAGCCGAATTGAAGACCTCACTTCACCGCGCGCAGTAGCGGGATAACATTCCAGTCGCTCCCGGTTTCACATGCCACGATGAACCTTGCCCACAGATCAAGGGCCGTTCTCCTTTCGCCCAGGTAATCATGCTGATCGTAGACGGCCACCAGTCCGCCAAGTGAGTGATTCAAGCAGCGTTCGGCAACAAGCAGGTCGACGCCCATGGCGCCCAGGTGGCTGCGTGCCGTAGATCGCAAATCATGCGGGGTGAATCGTCGGCACTTATCCCCAAGGGCAAGACACAGGCGATTGATTGCGGCGTTGAGGGTGGCGGCTTCCATCGGTCGATCGCCGTCCGAATTGCGAAACCGTGTTCGCACGGGAAGCACGAAGCGAGACGCAAAGGCGACCGTTCGTAGATCCAGAAACCAACCGACAACAGGATCTGTAAGCGGAATCACGAAGCGAGTTCTGTTCTTCGATCGTTCGGGCGGAATGGTCCACTCTCGCCGCTCAAGGTCGACGTGCGACCATTCCGCCATCGTCAATTCGCCGATGCGTGTACAGGTCGACAGAAGCACCTTGACGGCAAGCTCGTTGCTTCGACCGATTGCCGGCAGTGCCGGCAACATGGCGCGTAATTCCTGTTCGTTAAGCATGATGCGCGTGCGATGTACGGGGGGTTGACCAATGACCGCGTTTGCTTTCACATGCGCACAAGGGCTTGACTCGATCACATGCCTACCGACCGCGTGCGAGAAAACCTCACGCAAGACCATAAGCACCAGTCGGGCAACGTGCCGCGACTTGGCGGCGGCGGCTTCGACAATGTCCACGATGTCGGCCGGGGTCACGTCCGTAGCAAGCCTGTTTCCGATGACGCTAACCACGTGATCCCGCAGTTGCTGGCGACGTTGCGAAATGGTGGAAGGGGCAAGGCGGCCAGTTGCTTTTTCAAGGTAGTCGTCTGCCAGGCGGCGAACAGTCCACGCGCACGCTCGTTCCTGCTTCTCCCTCTGCTTCTCTCGGGCTACGTCCTCGCCTTGCTGGATTCTTGCGCGTAGCTTGCTGGCTTCCTTTCGGGCCGCAGCCAGCGAGGTATCAGGATACTTGCCAATTGTGATTTCCTTCTGCGTCCTGACTCCCGGAAGTCGGTAGCGCAAGACCCAGGATCCGCACTTCTCCGCGGCCTGTCCCTTGCTCATGGTGAAAGTCAGCCCTTCGCCGTCTGATTTGCTCACAGCGGCGCCGGCAAGGATCAAGTTTTTCAGTTGAATGTCAGAGAGGGTTCCCATGGTCGAGGTTGGCCTAGCTACTCAAGCCGCCGGCAGCGTTCTTTTCATTCGCCAGGCGGCAAAAAACGGGCCTTTTTGGCCATTGTCCCACTCGCCGTTGGGCCAGCAAGAGCCTCGGCCAGGCAAGGCGCAAGTGGGACAAAGTGTCCCAAGTGTCCCAACAGAAAAGGCGAGTGTCCCAGTCCAATTGGGACAGCAAAAAGCATTTAATAACAAGGCGTTAAGCCCATTTTTAGGCAAGTGTCCCAAGTGTCCCACTAAAAAAACAAGGGAAGGATAGAGGGCGCAAGAAAATGAGGGGCGTTTGTTCATTGGTAGACGACAATTACAAATATTCCATATAAATATATTGGGCTTTGTCCAGCCATAAACGTCCCACCCCAACCCTAGCTACTCAAGCCGCTGTCTGGCTACTCAATCAGCTACTCAGATAGGGCGCAATGTCATGATACGTTACGAGACGTCCAGACACAAGAAACCCCGAATAATCGGGGCTTTAGGTTCATTCTTGCGACGTCCTGCAACGTCTGGAAACGTGCCTATAGATTGCAGAACAGCATGTCAAACTCGACATCGTTGTCACAATGCCGCGGCCGGTGATCGCTGTCGGGTCGTGTGAAGCGGATGTTCAGCGCGTACTTGTTGGCGCTGATTTCAGGAATATAGGGATCGTGCAGCTTGAGCGAGATACGCACCATCTGTGAGCTGCTACCGCCAAGCATGAGCTGGAAGGCGCCGCCGGTAGCCACGTGGTGCTCGGGACGGCCACTGGAGCGTAACAGGCGTAGGACAATGGCCAGTGCGTCACGCAGCGGCAGCATGGGCTGTAGCCAGGCCAGCAGGGCGTCGCGACGAATGCCGGGGGCCTGATGACGCCAGTAGTGGTATGACGGCAGGTCGAACTCGCAGACGCCGCCGGGAATGCTGGCGCGACTCTTGATGCTCATCAGCCAGTCGTTGTCACGAATATGCTGCCCCATTTTTCCGGTCATGCCCAGCAACGCTGCGGAGGCGTGCTCGATCTCGTACAGGGCGCCGGAAAGGGCTTCTTCAGAAATATCCGGATTGTTGCGAAAAAGCTGCAGGCTCTGGCGCTGGCGTTCGAGTTCCTGAATCAGATCCATTTTCAGGTCGGCGCGCCCTGCGACATCGAGGATTTCGAAAAGCGTCAACAGAACTACATGGTGCTCCTGGGATCCATCCCGCTGCAGGAAACTGCCAGCCTTCTGGAACAAATCCTCCAGACGCAACAGCGTGCGTATGCGTTCATTGAAAGGATATTCGTATGTGATCACACTGCCGCCAGCGCCGGGAACGGGGATTTTCGATAATTCTGAATCATTTGCAGCAAAACCTCAACGCCCAGCATGAGCTTTGGCCATGGCCAGTTCAAGATACTGGCGGTGCAGACCGTCGACCTGTGGTGCCAGAGCGCCGAGTTCGCGATCATTGAGCACCACATCGTCTGCCGCCGCGCGCCTTTCGAGTCGTGACGCCTGCGTGGCCATGATCGCCTCGACCTCTCCGGCGGTGAGTCCGCTACGCGTCATGACGCGAGCAATCTGTACCGCCTCGTCGCAATCGACGACGAGGATCCGGTCGGCGCGGCGGCGGTAGCTACCCGATTCGACCAGCAAAGGTACCACGAGCAACACGTACGGAGCACTTGTCGCGTCTGCGCAACGTGCCTCGCTATGCTCTCGGATCAGTGGATGCAGGATGGCCTCGAGTGTCGCCTTCGCCGTGTGATCAGAGAAAACCAGGCTGCGCATCGCGGCGCGGTCCAGGCCACCGTCAGCCCGCAGCACGCGCTCGCCAAAGGCGTTCCTGATCGCTGCCATGGCCGCGCCTTGTGGAGCGGTCAGGGTATGCGCAATGGCATCGGTGTCGACCAGGACGGCGCCGTGTTGAACGAACAGTTCGGCAACCGTACTCTTGCCACTACCGATGCCGCCGGTGAGCCCCACCACGAAGCTCATGGCGCCGCCTCGGCCTTGACTTTGCAGGCGGTCGGGCTGGCTTTCGGCAGCAGTGCGACAATCGCCTGGCGCAGAGCATCGGCCTGGGTTGCAGGCCCACGGATTTCGAGGGTGTTGAACGGTGGCTTACCCTTGCGCTCGCTCATTTTTGCCGATTTTACGCCCTTGGCGCGCAAGCCCTCCAACCCTGCCTTGGCCGCTTCCTCGGTACGGTAGGTGCCCAGCGAGATGGCCAGTTGGTTAGGCCCGCTGGCCTGCACGACGAAAAAATCCTGGATGCCCAGCAGTTGCAATTCAGCGGTCTTTTTGTTGACTTCCTCCTTGTTGGCCAGTGGCGGGACATAGACCCAGTAGCCGCTGTTCTCGGCAATCGTCCGCCGCGTTGCCTTGAACGCCGAGAACTGTTCAGCCAGCAGACGCTCGACCTGATCCGCGTCGGCGCTGACCAGATCGCTCCAGAACTGGCAGGCGACGGCGCCCTTCCCGTCGGCAGTTTTTTCACCTTCGTCTTTCCTGTTCGTCGCCTGCGGTGGTTCCGCCCGCCCGACGACCTTCACCTGTTCGGGAAGCAACTGCTGCTCGACACGCCGCGCGTCGGGATTGGCCGACGCGCCGAGGTAGCCACGCGTCCACACCAGCACCAGCAGATTGGCCAGCACCAGCAGGAACACGACGAGGCGCATGTTGGTAATCATCCCACTTTCGGCAGATGTTCCAGCGACGTCCTGATGGCTTCAGCCGGGTACTCGAAATCCTCGAGTTCACCGGCGAAATAGCGGTCGTAGGCAGCCATGTCGAAGTGTCCGTGCCCGGTGAGATTGAAGAATATCGTCCGCGCTTCGCCAGTTGTCCTGCAGCGCAGCGCCTCGTCGATGGCCGCGCGGATCGCGTGGTTGGACTCCGGTGCGGGAATCACGCCCTCGGCGCGGGCGAACATCACGCCGGCTTCGAAGGTCGCCAGTTGCGCCACGGCAACAGCCTCGATCAGGCCTTCATGGTAGAGCTGCGAAACCAGTGGCGAATCGCCATGATAACGCAGGCCACCGGCATGGATGCCCGGCGGCATGAAGTCGTGGCCGAGGGTGTACATCTTCATCAGCGGCGTGAAGCCCGAGGCGTCGCCGAAGTCGTAGGCATAGATGCCCTTGGTCAGGGTCGGGCAGGAACTCGGCTCGACAGCCACCAGCCGGGTCGGTCGGCCATGACGTCCGCCAGCCGCGTTGTCGGCGAGAAACGGGAAAGCCACACCGGCAAACGACGAGCCGCCACCGCAGGGTGCGAAAATGACATCCGGCCAGTCGCCGGCCTTTTCGAACTGCTTTTTCGCTTCCTGTCCAATGATGGTCTGGTGCAGCGCCACATGATTGAGCACCGAGCCCAGAGCGTAACTGGTGTCTGCCCTTGACGCCGCCTCCTCGACGGCCTCGGAGATGGCGATGCCGAGCGAGCCCTGATTCCCGGGATCACGTTCCAGGATCGCACGCCCGGTCTGGGTCATGGCCGACGGACTGGCGAACACTTCGGCGCCCCAGGTCTGCATCATCGAGCGGCGGAAAGGCTTCTGATCGTAACTGATCTTGACCATGTAGACGCGCACCTCGAGGCCGAACATCTGGCCGGCGAAGGCCATCGAACACCCCCATTGCCCGGCGCCGGTTTCGGTGGTGATGCGCTTGATGCCAGCCTGCTGGTTGTAGTAAGCCTGTGGCACGGCGGTATTGGGTTTGTGCGAACCGGCCGGGGAAACGCCTTCGTACTTGTAGTAGATCCTGGCCGGCGTGCCGAGCACTTCCTCCAGCCTGCGGGCACGAATCAAGGGGGAGGGGCGCCACAGCCGATAGACCTGGCGTACCGCATCGGGGATCGGGATCCAGCGTTCGGCCGACATTTCCTGCTCGAGGATCGCCATCGGAAAGATCATCCCCATCTGCTCCGGGGACACCGGTTTGCCATCCGGCCCGAGCGGTGGCAGTGGCGGATTGGGCATGTCGGCGACGACGTTGTACCAATGTGTGGGGATCTCGGACTGTTCGAGCGTGATGCGGAGCGATTCCACGAAGCCTCCCTGTGTTTCTTGTTGGACAGAAGCGGGAAGTATACCCCTTGATCCTGCGCCTAATCACTTTCACCGGTGGGGTCGATCGGCCCGGCCAGGTCCGGCAGCCCGCGTACCAGTTCGCGTCGCAGCAGGCGCGCGGGCGCAAAGGCGCTGATCAAACGCCGGCAGGCGTTGCGGGCTGCGCTGCTGTTGTCCTGGCTGAAGTTGCAGACGTAGAGGTCGAGGGATACGGACTTTGTTTCCGGCCAGGTATGCACGGCCAGATGCGACTCGGCCAGCACCACCGCTCCCGTCGCTCCAGCGGGTTCCAGCGCGTTGCCGAACTGATGAAAGACCAGACCGACAGGCGTCAAGCCGTCGGCGGAACAGATTGCCAGGCAGAGCTCCCGCAGCGCTGCGGCATCGGCCAGCAGTTGCGGGTCGCAGCGGCAGTCATAGAGTTCGTCGATCAGGTGCAGGCCATGCATGGCAAATCCCCTGTGCTCGGGCAGCCGACAAATGAGTATTCCGGTTCGGGGCGGGTGCGCGTTCGCCATGAATCAGGGGCCAGCCTCAGCCCTTGGCAACGAAGTGGGTGCTCGTTCTGGTCACCATCCCAGCGGTGTCGAAGTGCACGTTGAAGTACCAGGTCATGCCCGGTTCCACCCTGGTCTTCCAGTCCCACACCGTCTCCTGTTGCAGGGAGAAGCGTTGCTGGAGCGCTGGCCGGCCGAGCAGTCGATAGACTTCGTCCTGGCTCATACCCGCCTTGACGCGAGCAAAATTGTCCTCGGTCAGCACCTGCCGCACTTCGCGCAGGACTTCATCGGGGCCGATGACCAGCATGTAGTTGACGATTCCCTCGGGGGTGCGCGGATACTCCCAGATACGCGTACCATCAGCGTCTTTCCACTCGAAGTTTGGCTGGCCCATGATCTTCCGTACTTCTTCGCCAGTACTGACTCCCGGCTTGAGCTGGCTGAGGCGATCAGCGTCGCAGGCTGGCAACAGCGCGGCGATTGAAGCTATCAGAAGCAGGTGTGCGAAGCGATTTCTGAACATGTGTGGCGTACTCCATGGGGATAGCGACCATCGTTGCCTGCAAGCCACGAGTATAGACCAGAGCGGATGCACAGCCTGGTGTAACCGGAACCCACCGCGTTGTGACCCCCGCCACGCGTCCGCGCTGATCAAATGGCGTCGATGCACGTGCCAAACCGGGCACCATTGCTGGCGTAGCGGGGGCGCCGAACAGTCGCGGCGAAGGCCTGGCCGGTGAACGAGCGCAGCTATCCACCGGCCGCGGTGGCCTGGAGCATTTGGGGACTGGGAGCGCTGCTCTATCTGATCGGTTTCTACCAGCGTATCGCACCGGCGGTGATGACCGACCGGCTGATGGACGAATTCGCCATCGGTGCCACTGCTCTGGGTAATCTCTCGGCCTTCTATTTCTACTCATATGTGTTGATGCAGATCCCGACCGGGATTCTCGCGGATCGCTGGGGGCCACGCCGCCTGCTCACCGCGGGTTCCGCCGTGGCCGCCGCTGGCAGCGTGCTTTTTGCCTGCGCCGGCAACCTGTGGTGGGCCAGCGCCGGGCGCCTGTTGATCGGCGCCTCGGTGGCCGTGGCCTTCGTCTCGATGCTGAAACTGGCGACCCGGTGGTTTGCGCCACGCCAGTTTGCCCTCGCCTCGGGCCTGGCACTGCTCTTCGGCGTGGTCGGCGGGGTGATTGCCGGAGTACCCCTGCGCCTGCTGATCGAAGCCTGGGGCTGGCGTCCGGTGATGGGAGCTTCGGCGGCAGTTACCGCCATGCTGGCAGTGGTCATCTGGCTGCGCGTTCGCGACGACCCCGCTGAGAGCGGCTATCGCAGCCATGCGACGACGAATCATCCGGGGGGAGCGCATGCTTCGATCCTGCGCGGCATGTTCGAGGTGCTCTCATTCCGGAATACCTGGATCCTGCTGATCACCCCGATCGGCATTGCCGGCGCGGTACTCACCTTCGCCGGCCTGTGGGGCGTGCCCTACCTGCGGCAGGTGCATGGTCTGGAGACCAAGTCCGCGGCGGCCATCACTTCGCTGCTGCTCATCGCCTGGGCCGTAGGTGGACCGGTTCTCGGTTCCCTGTCCGAACGCCTGGGCCGCCGCCGGCCGCTCTACGTCGCCACCACCGCTGCGGCGCTGGCCGGCTGGGCGCTGATCATCTTCCTGCCACTGCCCGTTTGGTTGTTGATCGCCACCCTGCTGTTTACCGGTTTTGTCTCGGGAAACCTGATCATTGGTTTCGCCTTTGCCAAGGAGTCGGTGCCGGCGCGACTGATGGGCACGGCCTCGGGGATCTGCAACATGGGGCCGCTGCTGGGCGGCATGCTGCTGCAGCCGAGTGTGGGCTGGGTGCTCGACCATTTCTGGCTGGGTGCCACGGCAGGCGGCGCCCGGGTTTACGATGCCGTGGCCTATCAGGCCGGATTCAGCCTGCTGGTAGGGTGCATCTTCGTGTCCTTGTGCCTGATCCCGTTTGCCCGCGAGACCCATGCCCGGCAGATGCGGTGACCCTCAGGCCGAGCATCGGCGCGATCGCTGGCGCGAGTGCGACCGAGTGCAGCCAAGAGCACACCATGCCACAGTGTCATCAGCACTTAGGGCAGCAGGTAGCGGTCAGGGTCTGTTGGACTTCGCGCGGTGTGGCAAGCAGGGAAGCACTGATGTCGTTGAATGATGGCAGGTAGGTGTCGATCGAGGTGGATCCGAGTGAGGCCAGAGCGCCCAGGACCACGGTAATGCCGCGCGTCGCCGGTGGAATTGTCCTGTTCGGGAAATCAATCCTTCGCGAAGCGGCGGAACTGCACGGCTTCCGCCACATGCGGGGCCTCGATGGATTCGCTACCCGCAAGATCGGCGATCGTCCGCGCCACCTTGAGCAGGCGGTGGAAAGCGCGCGCCGAGAGTTCGAAGCGACTGATGGCGTGCTTGAGCAGCGCCGCCGCGGCCGCCTGCGGCTGGCAGTACAGGTCGATCTCCTTGCCGGTCAGGCGTGCATTGGGTTTTCCCTGTCGCTGCATCTGCCTTTCCCGCGCCTGCGTGACGCGTGCCCGAACGGTGGCCGACGCTTCGCCGTCAGGTGGCTGTTGCAAAACCTCCGCCGGTACCGCGGGCACTTCGATCTGCAGGTCGATGCGGTCGAGCAGCGGCCCCGAGATCCGGCTGCGATAGCGCAGCACCTGGTCCGGGGTGCACCGGCAACGCCCGCGCGAGTCACCGTGATAACCACAGGGACAGGGGTTCATCGCCGCGACGAGCTGGAACTGGGCAGGAAACTCCGCTTGCCTTGCCGCACGCGAGATGTGGATGCGCCCCGAGTCCAGCGGTTCGCGCAGGGCTTCGAGCACCCGCCGATCGAACTCGGGAATTTCGTCGAGAAACAGGACGCCCTGATGCGCCAGAGAGATCTCGCCGGGCCGGGGTATGCTGCCGCCACCGACCAGCGCCGCCGATGACGCCGTATGGTGCGGTGCCCGATAGGGATGGCGGCGAAAGACCTCGGGGCGGAACTGCCCGGCCAGCGACAATACCGCCGCCGATTCGAGCGCAGCGGTCAGCGTCATCGGCGGCAGCAGGCCTGGCAGGCGGCTGGCGAGCATCGACTTGCCGGTGCCCGGAGGGCCGGCGAGAAGGAGCGAGTGCGCGCCGGCGGCAGCGATTTCCAGCCCCCGCTTGGCCTGTACCTGGCCGCGCACCTCGCCGAGGTCTGGGTAATCGCTGCCGTCATCGGCTGTCGCATCGGTGGCCTGGCATTCGTCCAGCGCTCCTTGCCCGGTCAGGTGTGCGCAGACTTCGAGCAGCGTGCGCGCCGTCAGCACCCGCACCTTGCAGGCCAAAGCCGCTTCGCGGGCGCTGCTGGTCGGCAGGACAAAGCTACGTCCCACGCCACCAGCGGCAAGGACCATGGCCAGCGCGCCGCGGATCGGCCGCAATTCACCGGAGAGCGACAGTTCACCGGCAAATTCATGGTTGGCCAGCGCCGCACTCGGGATTTGACCGGAGGCGGCGAGAATGCCGAGCGCGATCGGCAGATCGAAGCGCCCCGATTCCTTGGGCAATTCGGCTGGCGCGAGGTTGACGGTAATGCGCTTGCCGGGAAAATCGAAGCCCGAGTTTTGCAGTGCCGCACGTACCCGATCGCGCGCCTCCTTGACCTCCGTATCGGGCAGCCCGACCAGGGTGAGGCTCGGCAGGCCGCCCGCGAGATGCACCTCGACCGCGACCTCCGGAGCAGAGAGTCCGTCGAGACCACGGCTGTGGACGATGGCGAGCGGCATGACGCTGACTCTGGGAAAACCGCAGTCTAAACAATCCGGAGGAAAAAAGGGGGTAGCCGGATGGCAAAACATCCGTGCTCGAATGAGCGTCGAAGCGGACTCGCCGACGGGCTTTCTCCACCTGAAGTCATCCCATACGTCCCGTTGCTTTCAACCGAAGATCGTGATTCTCAAACGTTCCAGAAAACCGAGGCTACTCCACCAGAGGACGCCATTTTCCCGAAAGCGGTAGCCGGAATCGGTCAGTGTGAGCCTCCTGACAGCGAACTCGGTGGCGCCACTATCCGCGATGAAGCCAGCGTCCATCAGGTATTTGGCGATGCCGGGCGGTACCTCCTGACCATCCAGTACCCAACGGGTGCCAAAACCATCGCCGTCGCCCAGCAGCATCAGCATCGGCCGCTGCCTCCCCATCAGGCGCAGTACTTCCAGCGTCTGCGCACGGCTGGGGATCTGGGGCGAGGCTAAGGCGTCCATGGAACGTGCATTATGGCCATTTCCGGGGCTCGCAGGGCAGCAGCCGTAGTTAGGGGTCGGTTCGGACGCCGTCCAGGAAATGCGGGTGATCCAGGTCTTCTCGAGTCCCATGCGCGCCGGACGGCTCAGTCCGATTGATCCGGACCGTTTTCCAGCCGGTCGAGCCGCGCTTCGAGTGCTTTCAGTTTTTCCCGGGTGCGCTGCAGGACTTGCGTCTGGATGTCAAATTCTTCACGACTGACCAGATCGAGCTTGGCGAAGACGCTGGAGAGCAGGGCGCGCACGTTCTTTTCGATGTCGGCAGCCGGACTGGCGGCGATGACGGCGCTCAGGCGGGCGCCGATTTCTTCAAGGATTTTCGGGTTGAGCATGGTGTTTGCCGGGTGGCGAAGGGGGTTGATGATGTTTTGAGTTTAGCACAGGCGAAACCCTCGAAAGGTGGCGCACCAGCACGGTGCGCCGCAACCGGCACTCGCGCTATCGCAGTGCAGCAGCCACCGCCCCGCCCCAGCAGAGGAAAGACAGCACTCTGATTTATTGTACGAAGTGTTCTGGCACATAACATGCTTTGTTGTGTTCGGCATTCCTTTCTTTCGTTTCCAAGGGCTCAACCATGAAAAATCTCGCTCGCTCTGGTACTTCCAGCTACCAGCCCTACTGCTTCAGCAACTCGAACTCCGACAGCAGCGGGGTAGTCACTACCGGCTCGCATACCCGGGACTCGGGGCGCGTAATCGCCGTCGTTTCAGTCAGCCGGAGCTTTTAGGCAAACATTGGTTAATCCGGGGAGGCACCGCCTTCCCATGACATGGAGAGCAACATGAAACTGGTAACCGCCATCATCAAGCCCTTCAAGCTTGACGAAGTACGAGAAGCGCTGTCGGCGATCGGCGTACAGGGGATCACCGTCACCGAGGTCAAAGGCTTCGGGCGCCAGAAGGGCCACACCGAGTTGTATCGCGGCGCTGAATATGTCGTCGACTTCCTGCCCAAGGTCAAGGTCGAGGCTGCGATCAGCGACAGTCTCCTCGATCAGGTGATCGAGGCCATCGAAAAATCTGCCAGTACCGGAAAGATCGGCGACGGCAAGATCTTTATCTCGGCAATTGAACAAGTCATCCGCATTCGCACCGGCGAAACCGGTGAGGAAGCCCTGTAAGGAGCCCATCATGAGACGCATATTCGCCATCCTCGCCCTGCTCGGCGCCGTAAGCATCGGCGCTCCGGCCTGGGCCGAAGAAAAACCTGCAGCAACGCCAGCAACCACAACTGCGGTGGCCGCACCAGCCGCCGCCGATGCCGCCGGTGCTGCACCGGCCGCAGCCGCCGCAGCGCCGGCACCGGTTGCCAACAAGGGTGACAACGCCTGGGTGATGACCAGCGCCGCCCTGGTCATCCTGATGTCGATCCCCGGACTGGCACTGTTCTACGGAGGGCTGGTCCGCACCAAGAACATGCTCTCGGTGCTGATGCAGGTGTTCGTGACCTTCTCGCTGATCAGCGTGCTGTGGGTGGTGTACGGCTACTCGGTGGCTTTTACCGAAGGCGGGAGCTTCTTCGGCGTGCTCGACAAGGTATTCCTCAAGGGCATCACGGTTGACTCGGTCGCGGCCACATTCAGCAAGGGCGTGGTCATTTCCGAACTGGCCTACGTCGTGTTCCAGGGCGCCTTCGCGGCGATCACCTGTGGCCTGATTGTCGGCGCCTTCGCCGAGCGTGCGAAGTTTGCTGCGATTCTCGTGTTCATGGTGATCTGGTTTACCCTTTCGTACCTGCCAATGGCGCACATGGTCTGGTACTGGGCCGGTCCTGACGCCTATGTCGACGCGGCGGCTGGCGAAGCGGCAGGCAAGACGGCCGGCTTCCTGTTCCAGAAGGGCGCTCTCGACTTTGCCGGCGGAACCGTGGTGCACATCAACGCGGCCATGGCCGGTCTGGTTGGAGCGCTGCTGATCGGCAAGCGGATTGGTTATGGCCGTGAGTCGATGGCTCCGCACAGCCTGACCTTCACGATGATCGGTGCGTCGCTGCTGTGGTTCGGCTGGTTCGGTTTCAACGCCGGTTCGGCCCTAGAAGCGAGCGGTGGTGCCGCACTGGCGATGGTCAATACCTGGGTGGCAACGGCCTGCGCAGCGATGTCCTGGATGCTGGCTGAATGGGCGCTCAAGGGCAAGCCCTCGATGCTCGGTGCAGCTTCCGGAGCGGTCGCCGGCCTGGTGGCGATCACCCCGGCTGCCGGTTTTGTCGGAGTGGTCGGCGCCATCGCCATCGGCCTGCTGGCCGGGGTGGTCTGCCTCTGGGGCGTCAATGGTCTGAAGCGGATGCTCGGCGCAGACGATTCGCTCGACGTCTTTGGTGTTCATGGCGTCGGCGGAATTCTCGGTGCGTTGCTCACCGGTGTCTTCGCTGACCCTGCACTCGGCGGCACCGGCGTCTATGACTATGTACTCAACAAGGTCGGCGACTACGACATGACCGCTCAGGTGATCAGCCAGCTTTGGGGCGTCGGTACGGTAATCGTCTGGTCGGGCGTCGTTTCCCTGGTCGCATTCAAGCTGGTCGACATGGTCATCGGTCTGCGCGTGCCGGAAGAAGAAGAACGCGAAGGTCTGGACATCACCTCGCACGGCGAATCGGCCTACCACTACTGATTCAGCCTGTCATCCCGGTCTCTCCCCTTAAGGGCGCCTGCGTGGCGCCCTCTTTTTTTGTCTGGGGTACGTGGCCAACATTTCTCTTCTTGCCTGAAGCCAGCCGATTTTCTTCGAAGTGGACCGCTTAAGGATCACGCTGGTCGAGCGCCAGCCTTATCGGTTGAACAAGGGGTTCTTGCCAAAATACTCAAAGCAGCGCGCCAGGCCGGCCCGTTGTTGATCGTTGAGCTCGAAGAACTCGATACCGCAAACACAATCTTTGCCGCTCCCCCCCTCGCTCCACGCCACACGCCCGCTGACCTTGAGTGGGGCCTGCTGCTCGTATAGAGCCATCTCCTCAGCTGGCAGGTAAATCAACACGGTCAGAGCCTGATCGGAAGCGATGGACCGTCGCAGGCGCAGGCGCGCGCCGACCAGCGAAACGTCGTTGGTAACGCCCTCAAACCTCTCACCCTGCTGCTCGACAAGCACCCGCAGGTTGCTTTGCAACCGTGGCGCGCGACGCTGCTCGTTCTGCGCCTTGTCGATGACCGTACTATGGGTAAAAGAGAACCTGGCCATGATGGTGTTGAGACGTGCAGCAACCGAACGCAGGTCGTCACTGATCGCGGCGGTGACCTCGACCTTGTTGCTCGACTCGCGCAATGTCTGGAACAGCGTATCGAGCGTCTGCTGCAACAGCCTGAACTGATCGAGCTGTTGTGTGCTGGCCGTGGAAATGTTCTGATTGGCTCGCACGGTCTCTTCGACATTGTTCGAAATGCGCTCCATGGTTTCGGCCATGCGCCGCGATTCCTCGCGCGTCGAGCCGACCGAGTCGACCAGGGCATCTATGGTCGATACGACCTGCCCCACCTGTCCCGACAAATGCCCGATGATGACCCCGACCCGCTCGGCAGACCTGGCGGAGCGCTCGGCGAGTTTGCGAATTTCGTCCGCCACGACCGCAAAGCCCCGCCCCTGTTCGCCGGCACGGGCCGCCTCGATGGCCGCGTTCAGCGCCAGCAGGTTGGTCTGTCCGGCGATTGCCTTGATTGTGTTGGCGATCTCATCGATCTCTCGTGCCGAACGCTGCAGGTCCCGGATTTCGTTCGATACTTGCTCGACTCTGGCCGAAGTTGCATTCATCGCCTCAATGTTGCTCTCGACGTTGGCGATGCCCGCGCGCGCCATGTCCTCCACATGGTTTGAGCGCTTGACCGCGGCGACAGCCTGCGCGAGCGCTTGCCGCGAGATTTCGTCCAACTGCGACATCGCTCCGTCCACCTCGCTGGAACGGCTTTGCTGCTGCTGGTTGACCTTCGAAATCTCGTTCGAAATCGACGAAATCTGGTAGGACGACTGGCCCATGCTTAACCCGCAGCTCTCGACTTCCTGCAGCACGACATTCAGGCCCTCCTGCATGACCTTCAACGTCTTGAGCAGGTCGCCGACTTCGTCGCTCGAAACGACCTCGATATCGTTGTCGAGCTTGCCGGCAGCCACGGCATGCGCGACATTCATCCCGTGCGCGAGCGGCCGCGTGACCACCTTGCGGATGAACACGAAAATCACCAACAGCATAGGCAGGGTCAGCAGCACCGCAGCCACGATGGTCTGCATGCGCTGGCGCGCCACCGCATCCCTGGTCGATTTCAGCGAAACCTTCATGCTTACCGCACCCAGGACGGTGCCCAACGGGACGGCATGGCACGTCATGCAGTTCTTCCCCAGATAGTTCTCGTGCGCCAGCGCAGGCCGAATGACCCTGAGGGCCTCCTCGCCGTTCGTGGTGGATTCCACCGCTGAATATTCCCTCCCCGTGGCAAGGACCTCACCTTCCAGAGCATCGTGTTCGCTTTCCTGCCCAATCCCGGGACCAAACTGCCGGATCACCGCCTCGCCACGCAGGACCCTGACCTCACGAATGCTCGGCAACTGCTTGATCTGGTCAATGAACACCTCGCGTTGTGGAATCGTGCCGGTGACCATCATTCCGGTCAGCCCGGCGAGCACCATGTCGTGGGCACTCCGCGCGAAATCCTGCGCCTGCTCGATCGCAGCCTCTTCGCTGACGTGCGCCGTCCACACGATCATCACGGCCCAGGACGCGATAGTCATGACGCTGATCGAGACGATCAGGCGCACCCAGATTTTCTGGTTACTGAATTTCGAAATAATGTTCATGAATGAAGTTGCCTTGTGACCCGTTCTTCTTATTTTTGCAGGCCGGGCGAGCGCGACACACCACGAAGCACCGGCCCATTCCCCGCCCAAGTTCCGATAACGCTTCTACGTCTGCCTTCTGAAGTCCCCGTGCGAAAGAAACTCTGCGCCCTGATTGTCGCACGCAGACATGCCGGCCGGAATCCCCTCAGTGGCGTCGACCGGGTTGCTGCCTCTCGGTAGTTACGGTTGTACCGGGCTGGCTACGCTATTCGCCACACCGCCAACTTCTGAACCACTCAGTCAAGGGACGGCTTTCACCCAGCTTGGCGAGCCACTGGTCGATGGCATCGTGGTTGCCCCACACCACGTCGATGAGGCTGCCGTCGGCGACGCGCGCTTCGATTTCCCGACAGTACAGTCCGAGTTGCCGCTGCACGTAGAAGCCGTAGCTACGGCAGGCCACCGGGCGCTGCGCATAGACCGGGCAGGTGCCTGTGGATGGTTCGAGCAGCGGACAGACCAGCGGCCGCACACCGTGCTGGGCCAGAGCGACCAGGTCGCGGCCGATTTCGTCCAACCGCTGCGGAGACAACGCGGCCAGACCGTCTCGCAGCAGGTCCCATTCCGCTGCCGTCAGTTGTGGGAGTTCGGCCAGCCGTCGGCAACAGGTGTCGCAACCCTTGCCGCACAACCAGTCGGCGTGATTCACACGGATGGCACGCACGCGCGCGTCGATCAGGGCGTGGATTTGGGTCAGGTGGCTCATCAGCAGCGAGCTGGCACCAACGGCCGGCGGGCAGGCGATTTCACGGCGGGTTCAGGGCGATCACCCTGCCGTCGGCACCGAACCACACCTCGCCGTTCCCCAGCATGATTCCCTGGTCGCGAACGAACATATTTCGCGGCAGTGCGTTGCCGATCGCTGCGCGCATCTGCGGGGAAAAGATCGCGTCGTAATTGCCGATCAGTTCCTTCGCATCGTTGATGCGCTTGCGACTGCCGGCAACGACGACGTTGAGCGGGTACGCAAGGAGCGCGGCGACTGTCGGCTTGTCGGCGCGTTTGACGGCATGCCAGAAGCGCAGGGCCTGGCGGTGTACGCGTTCGTCGTCCGTTGCTCCGGCAACGGCGTAACGATTGGCGAGGCTTCCCGCAGTTCCATTCTCCAGTGTCAGGCGCACGGGCAATCCTTCATTGGCATCGAGCTTGTGCCAGGTGCCGGTGATGATCTCGCATTCCAGCTTGTCCCCCTGATAGCGGCCGCTCGGGTCGCTGGTCAGAAAGCGGCCTTCGAAACGGGCGACGACCTTGTCCGCAGCGTCCAGCTCGTCGAGGACAATGTCCGTTCCATGCGCAATCCTTCCCCGCAACCTGATGTCCGCCAGTTGACTGGCGTAGAAGTAGCTGCCGCTGACAGCGCTGCCGGCAAGCACGAGCGTCATTCCGATGCGGTATTTTTCGCCGATGCTCCCCGAGTAGTTCCAGAGCCACTGTGTGTCGTTGGTCGTACACGCGCCGTTCGCCAGCATGGGAAGCAGCAGGAAGGCAAGCAGTGGCACTCGGCAGTTCACGGACATTGGCGTTTGCCTCTCTGGTGTGGGGAATCGGGAGCTCGCCCGCTGATGTTAACTGAATCTGCACCGCTCGTTCACCCGGTACTCAGCTTTGTTCCAGGACTTTCGGGGGTTCTGTGGGTGCAATGCATGCGGCCGATGCTGTAGCGATGGCGCGGCCCTTGAGCATATGGACGCGCATCGCACCCTTGCCTTTGATCGCAATTTCGCCACGATCCTCGTAGTCGAAGTCGAGGGGCAGCAGGGCACGCGTCGCTTCGCTGATCTGGATCCCGCCGGAGACCCCCTGCGATTCCATGCGTGCGGCGATGTTGACCGTGTCTCCCCAGAGGTCGTAGATGAAGCGCTTCTTGCCGATCACACCGGCCACAACCGCGCCCGAATTGATGCCGATACGTATCTCCAGTCCGGGGAAATCCTTGATCGCCTGTTGCATCCGCAAGGCCAGTTCCGCTGCTGCGGCGGCGTGATCTGGTCGCGCTTCGGGGATCCCGGACGCAACCATGTACGCATCCCCAATGGTCTTGATCTTTTCAAGGCCGCACTGCTCGGTGAGGTCGTCGAAGCGCGTGAAGATGGCGTCCAGCAGGTTGACCACGTTGGGTATCGACTCCGACAGCGAGGTGTAGCCGACGATGTCTGCAAACAACACGCTGCATTCACTGAAGGCATCGGCGAAGGTTCGTCCTTCCCGGCGCAGGCGCTGACTGATCGTTGGCGGCAACATGTTTTCGAGCAGACCTTCCATGCGAGCATTGGCGTTGGCGAGTTGCCTCTCGACCTCGGCCAGGTCGGCCACGAAGAGCCCGGCGACCCACATCAGCGAAGTGAAGTTCGCGAAAAACAGAATCCAGCGTCCGGTCCTCTGCGCATCAGGGGAGTAGGGTAGTCCCAGGGGCGGCAGCGTCACCAACCCCAGTTCAACGGTGGCGAAGATCAACAGGCAGCCCCCCACGTACACCCGCCGCCCGCGCTCGCTGTGCTCGAAGAACAGCAGATACGCGCCCACGGTCAGTGGCAAAAGGTGGTAGTGGCTCATGCTGAGAAACGGGCCCGACACGCCTTCGAGCGCGATCAACGTGCCCACGACGGGCATCACGAACCAGAAGTAACTGTGGCTGGCCAACCCGAGCCGGCCACGCGACAGGCAGAACCACACCCAGGCTGCTCCAATGACCGAGACACCTTGCAGGAGCAGCGTTGTCCAGTCGCCGCGCGTCAGCGCGACCGTACCCCAGGCGACCACATAAGCGAGCAGGAAACCCACCCCGGTACGCAGCAGCCGTTCGGCCCGGCGACGCCGGTATTGGCGAAATTCAACGTCCGTGTAGACGAAATCACCCAAGGAACGCCTGTCGATCACCGCTTCTCCTGACTCACTTCGTCCGGCGTCGAAGGGCCGGTCTGTTGTACGCAGATCAGATTTTACGTTCATTTTTCGACCAACCGTCCCTGCTGACTGGATAGTCGCTGGGGCTTCTGTCATCTATTGTGATGATTTCGTGCGTGCCTGCAGACCGATTTCATCATTTTCCGGAGGCTGGTGATGTTATGTTTTCTCAGCCTGCACAGAGTCTTGGTATAGTGCGGCCTGCGCAGCGCCCGTAGGTGACTTCCAGCCTTCACTCGAAGGCAGCTTTGTTGCCACCGCAAGCTTCCTGACGAGTACCCCGATGAGCGACTCCCGGATCGAATGCCAGTTCCCCCCCGAAATTCTTCGCGACGTCGCCAAACGCCGCACCTTTGCGATCATTTCACACCCCGACGCCGGAAAGACCACCCTGACCGAGAAGCTCCTGCTTTTCGGCGGTGCGATCCAGCTCGCCGGCACGGTGAAGGGGCGCAAGAGCGCCCGGCACGCCACTTCGGACTGGATGGAAGTGGAAAAGCAACGCGGTATTTCGGTGACCAGCTCGGTCATGCAGTTCGAGTATCAGCAGCACACCATCAACCTTCTCGACACTCCGGGCCACGAGGATTTTTCGGAAGATACCTATCGTGTGCTGACCGCTGTCGATGCGGCGGTGATGGTCATCGATGCGGCCAAGGGCGTAGAGGCGCAGACCATCAAGCTGCTCAATGTCTGCCGGATGCGCAACACGCCGATCATCACCTTTGTCAACAAGCTCGACCGTGAAGTCCGCGAACCTTTCGATCTGCTTGAGGAGATCGAGTCGGTGCTGGGCATCGAGTGCGCTCCGATCACCTGGCCGATCGGCATGGGCAAGACTTTCCGTGGCGTCTATCACCTGCTGAATGACCGGCTGCTGCATTTCGCTGCCGGGGAGGAGAGACGTAGTGAATCGGAACGGCTTGACGGTCTCGACAATCCGATGCTCGACGCCCAGTTTCCCGGCGAGGTCGGGAAATTACGTGAGGATGTTGACCTGATCCAGAGTGCGAGCAGCCCGTTCGACCTGATCGGCTTTCTTGCCGGCCGGCAGTCACCGGTGTTTTTCGGGTCGGCGATCAACAATTTCGGCGTCCAGGAGATCCTGCAGGCCCTGCTCGACTGGGCCCCTCCGCCACAGGAGCGTGACGGGGGCCTACGCATGGTGCAGCCCGGGGAAGCTGCCTTCTCGGGCTTCGTGTTCAAGATTCAGGCCAACATGGACCCCAAGCATCGCGACCGGATCGCTTTTTTTCGTGTTTGTTCAGGCCGCTACGTCCCGGGCATGAAGGTCCGGCACCTGCGACTGGATCGAGAGATGAAACTCGCCAACGTGCTGACGTTCATGGCCAATGAACGGCTGCTGATGGAGGACGCCGTTGCTGGCGACATCATCGGCATCCACAACCATGGCAACCTGCATATCGGCGACACCCTGAGCGAGGGGGAAGTGCTCGGCTTCAAGGGGATCCCCTATTTCTCGCCCGAGCTATTCCGCGCTGCCCGCCTGCGCGACCCCCTAAAGAGCAAGCAGTTGCTGAAGGGCCTGCAGGAACTTGGTGAAGAGGGAGCGATTCAGGTCTTCGAGAACCTTGGCAGCGGAGCACTGTTGTTGGGCGCAGTCGGCAACCTTCAATTCGAGGTTGTCGCACAGCGACTGAAGACGGAATACAAGGTCGATGCCATTTTCGAATCCGCCGATATTTATACGGCGCGCTGGCTGACATTTCCCGATGAAGTCACACGCCGCGGTTTCGAGCGCGAGCAACTGCATCGACTGGCCAAGGACGTCGACGGCAATGCCGTCTATCTGGCCAGCACGCGCTACAACCTTGAAGTGACGAGCGAAAAGTGGAGCCGAGTCGGCTTCCATAGTTCGCGTGAGCATGGACAACTCTTTGCCTGAGCAACATCAGCGTTGGTCAATCACTCGGCTACATCGCCACTGAACGAATTTGATCCCTGCCTGGAAAGGATCCACAGAAACCATGCAGCCCTCAACGCAGAAGCCCCTCGCCTTTCTCGAAGCGCGCATTCTCGGCGTTCTGGTCGAGAAGGAAAGGACCACCCCGGACACCTATCCGCTGACCCTCAACAGTCTGGTCTCCGGATGTAATCAGAAGTCGGCCAGGGATCCGGTGATCAATGTCAAGGACAGTGAAGTGCAATCGGCGCTTGATGAACTGCGCAGCCGTGTTCTGGTGCTGGAGACCTACGGTGCTTCCGGACGTGTGCTTCGTTACACTCAGAATTTTGGAAGAGTCTACGGCCTTCCTCCTGCCAGCGTTGCCCTGCTTGCCGTTCTCACCCTTCGTGGCCCGCAAACGGCCAGCGAACTTCGCGCCAACGCCGAGCGACTGTACCGATTCGATGATACTTCGTCCGTTGAAGCCTACCTTGATGAAATGGCAGCACGCGCGATCGACCCGCTGGTGACCAGGCTGCCGAAGCAGGCAGGAGCTCGCGAGCATCGCTGGGCGCATCTGCTATGCGGAGCGGCAATCTTGCCCACAGGCAAGGCGCTGCCAACGGACGTGCCTGCGTCCACTCCGTCGGATCTTGAGGTTCGCGTTTCGCAACTCGAAACCGATGTTGCCGAACTCCGGGCTATCGTTCTCGAACTCGCGGGAAAGTGCTGACTTATAGCTTCGCGAGGGAGACTCTGTGTGCGTTCCCCAGCAGGCGTCAGCAATTGTCACCAGCCGGCGCTGACCACCTTCTCTGCCCAGAGGAGCCCGCTTAGAGTTTTCGCGTCAGTAATCCCGCCACTCTGGACGGCGGCCATCGCTTCCGTCAGAGACACGGTCAGCACGTCGAGGAACTCGCTGCTGTCAGGCGTTGGTTCCGCTTCACGATGCAGTCCTTTGGCGAGAAAGATCTCGATGCGCTCGTCCGAATAACCGACACAAGGATGCATCACTCCGAGGTGCCGCCATTCCGCCGCGCAATGCCCGGTTTCTTCAAGCAGCTCGCGTGCGGCGGTATCGCGGATGTCTTCACCGGGATCGATCTTTCCTGCTGGTAGTTCGAGGAACGAGCGACGCAGCGGATAGCGAAACTGACGCACGAACAGTAGTCGGTCGTCGTCAAGAAGGGCAATGATCACCACCGCGCCCTGGTGCCGCACGTACTCACGCAGGCACTCCTGGCCGTCGGGCAGTTGCACACGATCGCGCCGGACGTCGAGGAGCTTGCCGCTGAAAATTTGTATGCTCTCCAGTTGTTGTTCGCGGAGATGCGGGTAATCGTTTTCCATTCCTGGACTCCCAATGAAAACGCCCCGGCTGGCGGGGCGTTCCAGTCAATAATAGCCTGCGTAGTCAGAGCGACCGGAGCAGCGTAAAAGCGCAAAGCGACATCAGGGCTTGCGGAAAGATCCCGAGCAAGGCTACCGCCAGTCCATTGGCCGACATCAGAATCTTGATGTCCAGCGGTGCCTGTATCGCCGAGGTGTTCGTCGGTTGATCGAAGTACATGAGCTTGACCACGCGCAGATAGTAGAAACAACCGATCAGCGAGAAGAGAATGGCAACGATGGCGAGCCACAGATAGCCCGCGGCGACCACCGCCTGCAACACCGAGAACTTGGCAAAGAAACCGACGAAGAACGGGATCCCGGCCATCGAGAACATCATCATCATCATCATCCCGGCGAACCACGGGCTGCGCTTGTTGAGACCCTTGAAATCGTCGAGTTCGTCGGACTCCAGGCCCGCCCGAGCCAGCAACAGGATCATCCCGAAGGTACCGGCACTGGTCAGCACGTAGGTGATTACGTAGAACATCGAAGAGCTGTAGGCGTTGAGTGCGAACCTCGCATCGCCACCGACGACGCCGGTGACCATTCCGAGGAGCATGAATCCCATGTGCGAGATTGCCGAATACGCCAGCATGCGTTTCAGGTTGGTCTGGGCGATCGCGGCAATGTTGCCGATGGCCATCGACAGCACCGAGAGCAGAATCAGCATCGCCTGCCAGTCGTGCGCCAGCACGATCAGGCCATTGACCAGGAGTCGCATCACCATAGCAAAGGCTGCCAGCTTGGGGGCGCTGGCGATGAACAGGGTAACCGCAGTCGGAGCGCCGTGATAGACGTCAGGAATCCACATGTGGAAGGGAACGACACCCAGTTTGAAAGCCAGTCCGGAAACCAGGAAGACGAGGCCAAAAATGAGGATCGTCTTGTCTGCCTGACCCATGTAAAGACGTTCGGCAATCGCCGTGATCTCCAGGGTACCGGTAGAGCCGTAGATCATCGACATGCCGTACAGCAGCAACCCGGACGCCAGCGCGCCTAGCACGAAATACTTCATCGCTGCCTCGGTCGCCGGGACCGAATCGCGGTTCATCGCCACCATCGCATATAGCGAGAGCGACAGCAGTTCGAGACCAACATAGATGGTCACGAAATGGTTGGCTGAAATCATGACCATCATGCCGAGCGTGGCAAACAGCACCAGGACGTAATATTCGCCCTTGGCCATCTGTTCCCGCTCGAGAATGTAGCCTCGTGAGTAGAACAACACCACAATCACCGTCAGGTAAAGCAGCAGTTTCAGCAGGTCGCCCATCAGATCGCCGACGTACATATTGCTGAAGGTGTACCCGATCTCACCCGAACTGGTCGCAAAGGTGACCACCGCCGCACCGACGAGAGTCAATTGCGTGGCGACGAATGTCGTGGTGCGCTTCCTGTCCTTGACCAGGAGGTCGAACATCAGGATCAGGCAAGCCATCAGCGCGATGAATACCTCCGCGCTCGCGAGGCGAATATCGGGCGTCAGGAACTGCATTTCGGCAAGAGTCATAGCGGCTACCAATTATTGGATCTTGCTGAGGGCGACGTGACGCAGCAACTCATTGACCGAGCTGTGCATGACTTCAGTAAAGGGCTGCGGATAGAGACCCATGCCCAGGGCGCCGACGGCGAAAAGGACGAAGATCAGGAACTCGCGCGCATTGATGTCGGTAAGTTCAGCCACATGGTGGTTGGCCACGGCGCCAAAGACGACCCGCTTGTACATCCAGAGGGTATAGGCCGCGCCGACGATCATCGTCGATGCGGCAGCGAAAGCGACCCAGAAGCTGTGGTCTACCGCTGCGAGGATGACCATGAACTCCCCGACGAAGCCGGATGTTGCCGGCAGTCCGGCATTGGCCATGGCAAAAAGCATGAAGAATGCCGCGAACTTGGGCATGGTGTTGACCACCCCGCCGTAGTCGGCGATCTGTCGTGAATGCGCGCGGTCGTACATGACTCCGATCGAGAAGAACATCGCGCCGGAGACGAAGCCGTGCGAGATCATCTGCACCAGCGCGCCTTCGACGCCCATGGCACTGAAAATGAAGAATCCCAGCGTCACGAAGCCCATGTGGGCGATCGATGAGTAGGCAACGAGCTTCTTCATGTCATCCTGGACCAGCGCCACGAAGCCGATGTAGATGATGGCGATCAACGACAGGCCAATCACCAGACCGGACAATTCGTGCGAGGCATCCGGGGCGATCGGCAACGAGAAGCGCAGAAAACCATACGCACCCAGTTTCAGCGCAATGGCGGCCAGCACGATCGACCCACCGGTCGGCGCCTCGACGTGCGCGTCCGGCAACCAGGTATGCACCGGCCACATCGGGACCTTGACCGCGAATGCCACCAGGAAGGCGAGGAACAGCCAGGTCTGAGCGCTCAGGCCGATCGGCATCTGGTGCCAGTCGAGAATCGAGAAGCTGCCCCCGGAGGTCACGAACAGATACAGCAGGGCGATAAGGAAAAGCAGTGAGCCAAACAGCGTAAACAGGAAGAACTTGAATGCAGCATATACGCGGTTGGGGCCACCCCAGACGCCGATGATCAGGTACAGGGGGATCAGCGAAGCCTCGAAGAATACGTAGAAGAGTACACCGTCGAGGGCGGAGAAGATCCCGTTCAACAGCCCGGACATGATCAGGAAGCCGGCGTTGTACTGAGCCACCTTGTTGCCGATGACCTGCCAACCGGCAAGCACGACCGTCACCGTGATGAAGCTGTTGAGGATCACGAAAGGCATCGAAATCCCGTCCACACCAAGATGGTAATTGACGTTGAAGCGTGGAATCCAGCTCTTGAACTCGACGAACTGCATCGCGGCGGTTTGCAGATCAAACCCCGTATACAGCGGAAGGGTCACCAGCAGCCCGGCGAGAGCGCCAGCCAGCGAGAGCATCCGTGCCAGCGGTGCATTGCGATCCGAGCCCGTCGCCAGCACAACAAAGCCGGCGAGAATCGGAACCCAGATGGCAAGAGAGAGAAGCGGCGTGCCTGACATATCGTTCCCAGTCTTTCTCTAGCTCAGGCGCGCGTGACCCACAGGGTCATCAAGACGAACACGCCGATAATCATCGTAAAAGCGTAGTGGTAGATGTGACCGGTCTGGAACAAGCGTGCCAGAGTCGCAAACCAGCCTACGAG
>JAKOZI010000079.1 GCA_029780075.1 Pseudomonadota bacterium | reverse complement strand
TGGAGGGCCGATTCATCCAGGAAATCCAGGATGGGCGTACGCACGTAACCGGGATGAATCGAATTGATCCGGATTCCCTTGGACGCATAGGCCAGTCCTGCCGAGCGGGTCAGCCCGGTCACGCCATGTTTGGCTGCGACGTACGCAGGGTTCGCTGCGTCGCCCACCACCCCCAGGATGGAGGAGACGTTGACGATGGCGCCGCCTCCCGAGCGCAGGATGGCGGGAATCTGATGGCGCAGGCCATAGAACACGCCGTTCAGGTTGACATCGATCACCCGGCGCCAGGCGGCAGGGTCCAGTTCTCCCGCCGGGCTCTGGTCGCCACCGATACCGGCGTTGTTGACGGCAAAATGAAGGTCGCCGAACGTATCGACCGCGCAGGCCACGGCAGCCTGGACCTCATCGATGCATGCCACGTCGGCCACGTTGGCCACGGCGTGGCCGCCCTCGGCGTTGATGAGGCTGGTGACGCGCTGCGCATTGTCGGCGCTGACATCGGAGACGACGACATTCAGGCCGTTGCTTGCAAGCAGCCGGGCAATGGCCTCGCCAATGCCAGACCCTGCACCGGTGACCAGGGCTACGCGGCCAGAGAATGAGTACTGCATGGTGTTTCCTCCAAAGGGGTGGTTAAGTTGCTAACAAGTCCGCTCAAGGGGGTGACAGCCGATAGTGGTGGGCCAGCATCAGTGCGATCGCGCATGAGGCGATGCGTGTATCACGCGAGTCGGCGCGGCTGGTCAGAATGACTGGCACCTTGGCTCCAAGAACGATCCCGGCGCTGGCTGCGCCGCCCATGAAGATCAACTGCTTGGCAAGCATGTTGCCGCTCTCCAGGTCAGGCACGACGAGGATGTCAGCTTGCCCGGCGACCTCGGAAACGATCCCCTTGATACGCGCAGCGGCGATGGAGACGGCGTTGTCGAAGGCCAGCGGCCCGTCGAGCAGGCCGCCAGTGATCTGGCCGCGATCGGCCATCTTGCACAGCGCCGCAGCGTCCAGCGTGGCCGCCATCGTCGGGCTGACCGTCTCGACCGCGGCCAGGATCGCGACCTTGGGTTCGCGCACGCCGATCACCTGTGCCAGCTCGATGGCGTTGCGGATGATGTCTGCCTTCTGTTCCAGATTCGGGGCGATATTGATCGCCGCATCGGTGACGATGAACGGGCGCGGATAGGCAGGTGTCTGCAACAAAAAGCAATGGCTGACCCGACGTTTGGTGCGCAACCCCGCCGCAGCCGAAACCAGCGCGGACATCAGCTCGTCGGTGTGCAGGCTCCCTTTCATCAGGGCTTCGACTTCACCTGTGGCCGCCAGGGCGACGGCTTGCTGCGCGGCGGCGTGGCTGTGGGGTGCGTCCACAATGGCGACGTCGGCCAGATCCAGCCCGGCCTCCGCGGCGACTGCTTCCAGCCGTGCGCGTGGCCCGACCAGCACCGGTTCGATCAACCCCGCGTGGCGTGCTTCGAGCGCGGCGGACAGGCTAGGGGCATCGCAGGGGTGGGCGACGGCCACCCGAATCGGCTGCAAGTGCGCGACATGCGCCAGCAGGCTTTGCAGGCCTGTACGGCCCTGCGCATCGGGGTGGATTTCCGGCAACACGGTGCGCGTTCTTTCAATGCGCTCAGTGGGCGCCACGACCTCTACCTGGCCCTGGAAAACCGCCACCCCCTCCTGGTTGGTGCAGGTGCAGGCCAGCGTGACATGGTGGTTGGCCGTGTCCTTGCCGGTCACCTGCATCTGCACGGTCAGCCTGTCGCCGGGCCGAACCGCTCCGAGGAAGCACAGGTTCTGGCTGACATAACGGGTTCCAGGCCCCGGCAGGCGTGTGCTCAGCACAGCCGAGATCAAGACGTTGGCACACGCGGCCTCCGTGGTGTCCCGAACGCTTGAGGACACGGCACGTTCCGGATCCACATCACCCGATTGCAGCGCGAACATGTGGATGTCTTGCGAAGAAAACGTGCGTTCGAGGCTGGCGCTGTCGCCGATGGCGATCTCGTCGAAGGTGCGGTTGCGCAGGACATGCCATGCATCGGCAGTGGCATCGACCGGTTTGGGCGAAGTCGTCATGTGCTTTTTCCTCGCCGTGTTTGTCTTGTCTGCGGCGCGGCGGGTGTCTTGGACGCGGTTGTCTTTTGAGGCGCCTTCGGCTTTGGCGAGGAGGTCTTGGGTTTCGTGTCCGCGACCGCAGAGGGTGCGTCATGGGCAGAGGGCATAGCGGGCGCCGAAGCCGCCTGCGCCCGGCGGATCGCCTGCTCGAACAGGGTAGACACCTGCTTCAACTTGGCTTGCTCTGGTGCGGACAGCGCATCGCCGCTGCCGAGCACCTGCGCGATCATCCCCGCAACCTGTCGGATGTCATCAGGCGCTACGTTGTTCAGCAGCCCGGGGATGGCGGACACCGCGGCGTCCTCGTGGAGCCTCATGAGCAAAGCCTGGCGACGCACGAGGTGGCGGAAGGCCTGCATGTCGAAGTCGTTGCCCAGTTGGGGGCGCACCAGCTCTTCTGCGTGGCGAAAATGCCGTTCATCGGCCTCGCCACGCTCGGCCAGCACGAAGAACAGTGCCCGTATGGCTGCTTCCACCAGCCCACCGCTGTGAACGGCTCCTTCGAGGCGGGTCAACTCTTGCGCCAGATACTGGCGGTGCTCGGGCGTCTCGCTGGGATGGGCCCGCGGCGGTGCCTCATCGTGCAGGCTCTGCCCTGTCATGGCCTGCACCAGCGGCAGGCTGTACAGCGTGTCAAAGGCTTGCGCGTAGATCCGGTCGCGGCAATCGCGGAATTGATCCAGCGTCTGTTCGAGAGCGGTGGAAAACTGTGCCTGCAGTTGCAGGAAAGGATTGGCCTCGGCGACGGGCTGGCGGTGCTCGCGCACATGTTGCGCAGCCTCTTGCACAGCGGCTGCCAGCGGCTGGCGGTCGGACCACAGTTCGTAGCCGACGCGCAGGGGATGCAGGGGCTCCAGCGACCGTGCGCCCTCGGTCGTGACCCAGGCGCGTACACACGGCTGCACGAAGCTGCGGTAGCAGGCCAAGTTGATCTCGGAGATCCGCGCAGCGGCGGCAAAACGGCGATCGCTCTCGGGATCGGGGCGAACGATCTCACGGATTTCATCGATGTTGCTGCGGCGAATCCGGGTCAGATAGGCGTCACTGGCTGGCTCGTGTTCCTGCGCCTCGTCGTGATGCTCGTCGATCTGCATGTGGTGAATGCCTGCCGGCAGCACGTCGATGATGTCGATGTTCTCAGCGAACTCCTGGTGCTCTTTACGCCCGACGCTGCCGGAGACGAAGATTCCCAGATGTCCGATGCTGTCATGGGTAGCGTAGACGATGGTCTGGTCATGTCCCAGCACGTCCAGGTCGTTGCGGTACAGGTCGGTGATCCAGCCCAGGGCCTGGGGCGGTGGCGTGATGTTGTCCCCATAGGAGCAGAACACCAGGATCGGCGAGCGAATATTGCGCAGGTCGATGCGCACGCCATCAGACGTCACCAGCTGCGCCGTACTCAGTTTGTTGCCGATGAACAGGTTATCGACGATGTACTGTATTTCCACATCGTTCAGGAACACGTGGCCGCCCCAGTACTTCTCGAATTGCAAGTGGCGCGGGCCTTCCGTGTCGACCTTGGCGTACAGGTTGTACTGTTTGCTCCACAGCGTATTGGCCGGGTCCAGGTTCTCGAAGTTCTGTACCAGCCAGGCGCCGTCGAACCGACCGGCGCCCAGATCGCCGGTCAATGCCGTCAACCAACTACCGCCGGTCAGGCCGCCTGCATAGCGCATCGGCATGTCGCCCGCCCAGTACGACAGCGGCGCGCCGGCGACGATGATCGGTCCGAACAGTTCGGGCCAGACGGCAGCTGCCATCAGGATCTGCCAGCCCGCCTGGCAATTGCCGATGACAGCGGGCTTGCCGCGGCTGCCGGGGTGCAGCTCGCCGACCTTGCGCACGAAGGCCGCTTCGGCGCGCATGACGTCCTCGACGGTCTGGCCGGGAACGGGATCGGGCAGAAAGCCAACGAAGTAGCAGGGATGCCCTGCCTTGAGGGCTGCCCCGACCTCGCTGTCGGGTTTGAAGCCGCCGATGCCCGGGCCGTGGCCCGCGCGTGGATCGACCACCACGAACGGTCGCTTGCGGGGATCGCTCGGCGTGTCGGCTGGCGGCAGGATGCGCACGAGGCCATAGTTGACTGGCCGCGGAAGATCCAGCCCGGACATGATGACCTCGGAGGCGAAGTCGAGTACGTTCGGCGTCTGCTCCTGCAAATGCTCCAGGTACTGGTTGCCGCGTTGGCGGCGAACGTCGGCATACAGAATGGATCGCTGCCAGGCATCCACTGCATACTCGGTTGCCATCGCCGATAGTCGCAACGGGTCCCACAGCAACTGCCCCCAATCGGCCGCT
>JAKOZI010000074.1 GCA_029780075.1 Pseudomonadota bacterium | reverse complement strand
GACCTGCTGCGTGAGGCAGAGGCCTGGGGCCTTGCGATCCGCATCTGCCGCCGTTTCTCCGGCCTTTCCGCAAAGGTTCTGGCCAACAGCAGGCTGAGTGTGGAAGACGGGCGGCTGGTGCTCTCGGTTCGCCCGCCATATGATGTTCTGGCTACCGACATGGTGGCAAAAGACCTGCGGCAACTGGCCGACAAACTGGGGCTTCAGGCCGCAATCACCGTATCCTGAGCCGGCGGACGGCGGTGTAACGGCCTATGCTTGATTTGGCTGATGGGGCGCACCGCCCGGTCGCTGCTGTCGACAAATTTCCGGAGACGCACAACTGCGGAACTCGCCACGGCGAGCAGTGAGACTTGAAAATCCCAGCTTTCTGAGATTCTGCAACGATTTTGGTGCCACTCCCGCAGGAGTTTTGGTGCCCAGAAGAGGCGTAAAAATTCTGTCTCAGGCAATGCCGAGGCATCCCTAACCCCACTGTAAATTAGCCGATCTGGCTTGTAAGGTGTTCGCGGTCGGTCGCCCACATTTGCCTGAAATCCCACCGATTTGTGGGAACGAATGTGGGAGCATTTTCGGCGGCCTTTCCGTGGGAACGAAAGCCGAAGATTCCCCGAATGGGACTCGAACGATGGCACTGACAACACTGAAAGTGAAGAACGCAAAACCGGGTCGACATGTAGATGGCCGTGGCCTTTGTCTGCTGGTCAAGGAAAGCGGCGCGGCGACCTGGGTGCTGCGTATGCAGCACAAGGGCAGGCGGAGGGATTACGGGCTTGGCTCTGCCATGGACGTGTCCCTTGTCGAAGCCCGAGAGGCGGCGACGGCGCTGCGGAGCAAAGTTCGCGCTGGTGCTGATCCGGTGGCGGAGCGGCGCAAGGCCCGCAAGGTCATACCCAGCTTCGAAACGGCGGCGCGCGACTGTTACGACGCCTTGAAGGAGGGCTGGAAGAACCGCCGCTATGCGAACTGGATCTCTAGCTTCGAGAACCACGTATTCCCGCACATCGGCACCAAGCCTGTCGATCAGGTGGATAGCGCCTGTGTTGTCACCGTGCTGTCGCCCATTTGGCTGGAAATCCCGGAAACGGCCCGTCGCCTGCTACAACGCATAGGCGCGGTGCTGGACTTCGCACATATCAAGGGCTGGCGGGCCGAGGAGACTTCTCTACGTTCGGTGCGGAAGGGCCTTCCGCGCCAGACGGCGAAAGCTGTGCACCTTGAAGCAATGCCGTTTGCCGAAGTGCCTGAACTTATGGCTCAATTGGCAGCAGCGTCGCCTACGACCGGCAGGGACGCGCTGCGTTTCACGATCTACAATGCCGTGCGCTCGAACGAGACGCGCTTCGCGGTATGGAGCGAATTTGATCTGGAGAAAGCGATCTGGACCATTCCCGGCGAGCGCATGAAGGCGCGGGAAACCCATGTCGTGCCGCTGTCTCCATCCGCCGTGGCACTGCTACAAAAGCGATTGAATGAGCGGACCAGCGATGACGGGCTTGTATTCTCGGCAAACGGCGAGAAGCCGATCAGCGACATGACGATGACCAAATTGCTCCGCAATGACGGGATCGCAGGAGCGACGGTTCACGGCTTCCGATCGTCCTTTACGGACTGGGCAGCGGAGAAAACGGATTTCCCGAAGGAAGTTGCCGATAAGGCATTGGCGCACAA
>JAKOZI010000064.1 GCA_029780075.1 Pseudomonadota bacterium | reverse complement strand
TTGTAAGAATTTTTGTCTGTTAGTTTTAAGAAAATGTTGAATTTCTCAAATTTCTCATATAATTCCGGAGTTAACTGTTTGATTGACTCAGAAAGAGCATGTTTATATTTGTCAAATACTTGACTGTTGTCTTGTACAAATTTTCTTGCAAAGCTATTCTCTACCACTTTATCACCTCGTATATATATTACCACATATTACCGTAAAATCTTTTCCCAAAGAGTATCAGCTGACACTTTAGCTGCTGTAGATTTAGTGTTTAATATTATTTGCAAATTAATACTATGTTTATGTAGCTTAGTCATATCAGGCATACTATCCCAAAAATATCCTATCTTAACTCCATCATCTAAATTGAAGTGTCTTTTGTATTCATCTGACCCTGGAGCTTGCTTAAAATATATATATTTAGCTCCAATATTGTTAAATATTGTTTCTATTACACTCTGCACTTCTTTTGTGCATTTAATTGGTGCTAAGTAATATGGTTTTGTATTAATATATACTACACAATGTTCATCTACAGTGGGGTTAAGTACAAGTACTTTACGGTATGTCAATGATATTATGAATTTACCAGCATATTTATAAAGGTATTCTTTGGCAGTTTCATAGTATGTTCCTACAGGACTGTTAGTTAGTTTGCTATCTAGGTTAGGCAAATAGTCTTTATATTCTTGTGCATAGAATGGTGGCTGCATCCACAATACACAGAACGCTAATATTACTAATATAACCGTTTTAATTGCTTTTCCTGTTAGTCTCATGGTAAGAACACCATCACTGCGCCAGTAGTGGCTGTATCGTAACTCACTGCTGGTAGCACAAAATAGTAAGATGATGGAAAAGACGTAGGTTTGTTTATTGTGATAGACCTACAAGCAGTTGTAGTTATGTCGCCAATTTTGATTTGTAATGTATCACCACCTTGCAGTGTAACCACATCAGACACTGGAGACTGAGGATTTTGGCTAATGGCTTCTGTTTTAACAGGTGTTGTGCAACTTACCCAACTTTGAGAGAATTGGTCCCATATTTTTGTAAATGGTGCTGTAAATTCTATTTTGTTATTTGATACTGATTGTACCACAGGATAACTAGTTACAAATCTACGAATAGTCAGCTTAGATACTGTGGCAGTACCTGTTTTGTCCCCAAAACATTCTACAGCTTTACCTTGTTCATTAACGCACAACGGTAATCCCTCAAGTAAGTGCGTATCAATAGTGGCTGTAATAAACTCAGAGCCTATGTCTATGTCAGTAATATATTTTGTGTTAGTGTATGCTACTTGATTATCTTTTGTGTTGTAGTAGTACAAATATACCGTAGAACCTGTTTTCACAGGTTCTATTGCTAATATGTTGTTGAGGTGAGTCAAATCCCCAAACACAGCGTATATTGTTTTTGTCATATTCATTTGTTTTATCATTCTGAACTGCGCAAAGTTGATAATAGCGTTGTTATTCAGCAACACCAGTCCAGATATTGCTGACAATAGCAACAGTACCATAACTACTTCAATTGTAGTGAATACCTTCTTCATGGTTCCCACTTCCAATTTACGTGACTAGGCACGCTATAACTGATGCCCTTAGGAAA
>JAKOZI010000050.1 GCA_029780075.1 Pseudomonadota bacterium | reverse complement strand
GACTTCGAGATCCAGTACGGCGCGCAACTGACGGTACGCGAGTCGCAGATCGCCGTGTTCGTCAACGAGGGGAAGATCGCGGACGTGTTCGAGCCCGGCCAGTACCGCCTGACGACGCGGACGCTGCCGGTGCTCACCTACCTGAAGAACTGGGACAAGCTCTTCGAGTCGCCCTTCAAGTCGGACGTCTATTTCTTCTCGACGCGCTTGCAACTCGACTGCAAGTGGGGAACGCCAAATCCGATCACCATCCGCGACAAGGACTTCGGGATGGTGCGCATGCGTGCCTTCGGCATCTATTCGTACAAGCTCGCCGACGCACGCAAGTTTCACCGCGAGATTTCGGGCACTCGCGAGCAATACACGGTCACCGACCTCGATGGTCAGTTACGCAACCTGGTGATCAGCTCGATGACCGACCTCTTCGGAGAATCGGGCGTGCCGTTCATCGACATGGCGGCCAACCAGGACGAATTGAGTCGAACCCTGAAAGGCAAGCTGGAGGCGGTATTTGATCGCTACGGACTGGCGCTCGACAGCTTTGTGGTGCAGAACGTCTCGCTGCCGGAAGAACTCCAGAAGATCCTCGATACGCGCATCGGCATGAACATGATCGGCGACCTGGGCCGCTATACGCAGTATCAGGTGGCCAACAGCATTCCGCTGGCAGCGCAGAACGAAGGCGGCATTGCCGGTCTTGGCGCCGGCCTCGGCGCCGGGCTGGGCATCGGTCAGACGATGACGACAACGGTGGCACAGGCCCTGCAGACCGGCGCCAACCCACCGGTAACGGCGCCGGCATTGGTGCCTGACTCCGCCGGCAGTGCCGACGCCGTGGTCGCGACGCTGGAGAAGCTGCATGCCCTGGTGACCAAGGGGATCCTCTCGCAGGCCGAATTCGACGCCAAGAAGGCCGAGTTGCTGGCCAGGTTGCAGTAAGCCGCGTGCTCACCAGAGCAGCACTGCCTTAAGCCGGACCGGTGAAGAAAGCGAGTTGCCCGTCCTGCGGGGCGCCGGTCGCCTTCCGCTCGGCGACCTCGCTGTACGTCGTCTGCGATTTCTGCCGCAGCACGCTGTTGCGCAGTGGCGAGGATCTGCAGAACCTCGGACGCATGGCCGAGCTGCTCGAAGACAGCTCACCGATCCAGATCGGTAGCGAAGGGACCTTCCGCAGCCGGCACTTCCTGGTGATCGGGCGCATCCAGATGCAGTACGAAGCGGGGATCTGGAACGAGTGGCACATCCTGTTCGACGACGGGCGAGGCGCGTGGCTGGCCGAAGCCGCCGGCGAATGGATTGTCAGCGCCCAGGTGGCGGTCGCCGATCCCCTGCCGGCGTTCGAAACGCTGGCGCCGGACCTGCCGGTCACCCTCGACGGACGCAGCTTCCGGGTGACCGATCTCGAAACGGCGCGCTGCATCGCCGGGCAGGGAGAGTTGCCGTTCAAGGTCGCCGCCGGCTACGATGTCAACACGGCCGATCTGCGCGGCAACGGTCGTTACGTCACCCTCGACTACAGCGAGACGCCGCCACTGGTTTTCGTTGGTCAGGCGGTGTCCTTCGCCGACCTGAAACTGGAGAAACTCAAGGAACGGGGCGACCCGGCAGCCGGGGAGGCGCCGACGGTCGACGCGCGCGCCTTCAATTGTCCGCGTTGTGCCGCGCCGCTGCGCATTCATTCGCCAGCCATCGAGAGCATCGCCTGCGACAGTTGTGGGTCGATCATCGGGGTCGAGAACCAGGACTTCAGACTCCTGGCCGGCGCGGCGCAGGCTCTGCGCGAAATACCCTGGCTGCCACTCGGCAGTCAGGGCACGCTGCGCGGCGTCAACTGGGAAGTGATCGGCTTCATGCGCCGCCGCACGACATCGGATGGCACCGACTACACGTGGTCGGAATACCTGCTGTTCAATGGGCAGCAGGGCTTTGCCTGGCTGATCGAGTACCAGGGACACTGGAACCATGCGCGCACGCTCGCCAACCCGCCATCAGTCGCCCGCGGGCAGCGCGACTTCCGGCGCGGTCATCAGAAGTTCAAGCTGTTCAACAGCGGCCAGGCCGAGGTCATCTACGTCGTCGGCGAGTTCTACTGGCGGGTTGCCGTCGGAGAGACCTGCCAGGTCGACGACTTTGTCTGTCCGCCCCTGCTGCTCTCACGCGAGGTCACGGCCAAGGAAGCCAACTGGTCGCAATCCGAATACCTCGAACCCGACGAGGTCTGCGCCGCGTTTGCGATCAGGACACCCGCGCCGAAACGCATCGGGATCTATGCCAACCAGCCGAACCCCCTGCTGGAGCGGCACCGTCGCATCTGTCGCACGTTCTGGATCCTGGCCCTGGTTGCCACGGTGCTGCAACTGGCGTTCGCCTTCATCTTCGCCTCGCAGGTGGTACTCAGGCAGCAGGTGGTGCTGTCGTCGCTGAATGAGGAGGCAACGCTGAACACTCAGGAATTTATCCTGAAGGACCGTGCGCGTGCCCTGCTGGTCCGCCACGACACCGATCTGGCCAACAACTGGCTGTCGCTCAATATCACCCTGGTCGAAAAAAATACCGGCGAAGCCTATGAAGGTACGCAGGAAATCAGTTACTACAAAGGTGTCGAGGACGACGAGAGCTGGTCTGAAGGATCAGCATCCGACGAGATGGTCTTCAGGGCCGTGCCGCCGGGAACCTACTACCTGGTCATCGACTACGAATTGGGACCCGACAGTACGCTTGCCGTCGCCGACACGCTGGAAGTCGTTCGCAATCCCGCCGGATGGTCGAACTTCGTGCTGCTGCTGATCTTCCTTGCCGTTTTCCCCCTGCTTTCGCGTTGGCGGAGGAGTGCCTTCGAGGCGCGACGCTGGAGCGAGAGCGACGTCGCCGACGGCGGGAACTGACATGACCAAGGCCAACTGGGTCGTCGGTCTGCTCGCGCTGGCTTTCTTCACGCACGCGCAATACCAGGGCTGGAGTCTCTTCGAACGCGAGGCCAGTGCCCAGACCGCGCGCGTGGCGGGCGGTGGCGGCCGCGCCTTTCACAAATAGCGCTTTCCCCCGGATTATCACATCGCATGCTCTGGATCGCCCCCTCTGAAAAAGACACCGCCTCCGCCACACTTGAAAAACGATTGTGGGACGCTGCCGACCAGTTCCGCGCCAATTCCGGCCTCAAGGCCCAGGAATACTCCGGCCCGATCCTCGGCCTGATCTTCCTGCGCTTTGCCGAAGTCCGTTTCGCCATCCAGCGCGGCAAGCTCGAAGGTGCCAGCGCTTCATCGCGGCGTGGCAGCCGCGTCGATGTACCCGCCGCCTACCACGCCGAAGGCAACCTCTACCTGGCCCCCGAAGCGCGCTTCGACTATCTGCTGACGCTGCCCGAGGTGGCCGACATCGGCGCCAGGGTCAACGCGGCGATGCGCGAGATCGAGAAGCACAACCCGCAACTCGCCGGCGTGCTGCCCAAGACCTACAACCTGTTCACCAGCACCCTGCTCAAGGAACTGCTCAAGAAGGTTTCCGAGATTCCGGCGACGCTCGACTACGACGCCTTCGGCCGCATCTACGAATACTTCCTTGGCGCCTTCGCCATGACCGAGGGCCAGGGTGGCGGCGAGTTCTACACGCCCTCCAGCATCGTCAAGCTGCTGGCCGAAATCATCGAACCCTTCCACGGCCGCATCCTCGACCCGGCCTGCGGCTCCGGCGGCATGTTCGTGCAGTCGGCGCGCTTTGTCGCCGAGCACAAGAAGAACCCGGCCGCCGAGCTCGCCATCTGCGGCGTCGAAAAGACCGACGAAACCGGCCGCCTGTGCCGCCTCAACCTCGCCGTGCATGGGCTGGAAGGCGACATCAAACACGGCGGCAACGTCAACAGCTACTACGATGACCCGCATAACGCCACCGGTGCGTTCGACTTTGTCCTCGCCAATCCGCCCTTCAACGTCAATGCGGTGGACAAGGAACGGCTGAAAGACATGGTCGGCGCCGGTCGCCGCTTTCCCTTCGGCCTGCCGCGCACCGACAACGCCAACTATCTGTGGATCCAGCTCTTCCATTCGGCGCTCAACGCCAGCGGCCGCGCCGGCTTCGTCATGGCCAACTCGGCCTCCGATGCCCGCTCCAGCGAGCAGGAACTGCGCCAGAAGCTGATCGAAGCGAGAGCGGTGGATGTCATGGTCGCCGTCGGCCCCAACATGTTCTACACCGTCACGCTGCCGTGCACGCTGTGGTTCTTCGACAAGGGCAAGGCCAAAACCCAGCGCGCCGACACCGTGCTCTTCATCGACGCCCGCCACATCTACCGCCAGGTCGATCGCGCCCACCGCGACTGGACGCCGGCGCAGACCGGCTTCATCGCCAACCTGGTCCGCCTGTACCGCAGCGAAGCGCCCGACTTCACCCTCGGTGGCGACGAAGCTGCGGCCAAACTCGGCGAAATCTTCGCTTCCCCGCCGGTCTACCGCGACCTTCCCGGCCTGTGCAAGGCGGCAACGCTGGCCGAGATCGAAGCCCAGGGCTGGTCGCTCAACCCCGGCCGCTATGTTGGCGTCGCGCCGGGCGAGGAGGTCAGCGACGAGGACTTCAAGGAACAGCTCGAAACCCTGAACGAGGAACTGGAATCGCTGAACGCCCAGGCGCGGGAACTGGAGCAGATCATCGCCGCGAATGTGGCGGGGATTCTTGGGTCATGAGTTGGGATGAACCCGTATCGTTTGCTGAGGCGCCGTTCGAGATCATTGACGGTGACAGAGGCAAGAACTACCCAAAGCAAAGCGAGTTCAGCGAGTCTGGCCACTGCCTATTCCTAAGCGCGACCAACGTAACGAAGACCGGATTCGATTTTTCCTCTTGCCAGTTCGTTGACGAGAAAAGAGACGCGGCACTTAACAAGGGCAAGCTGCAACGAGAAGATATTGTCCTTACAACGCGGGGCACAATCGGAAACGCAGCATATTTCAATGACGCTGTTCCGTTTAACAACCTCCGCATCAACTCGGGAATGGTCATTCTCCGTTGCGACAGAACAAAGTTGCTTCCTGCCTTTTTGTATCACTTCGTTCGATCACCAAGTTTTCACTCACAAGTTAACGGGTTACGTAGCGGCGTAGCGCAGCCTCAACTACCGATCCGC
>JAKOZI010000028.1 GCA_029780075.1 Pseudomonadota bacterium | reverse complement strand
GGCAAGGCAGGCTCCTTTGCTGGACGGGGCGGTCAAAAGACCAACGAGAAGGCGTTGATTGTCCGGGAAGCCGGGCGGACGGGCTGTCGCGCGCGGGCGTGGCTGTGGCTGGATGGGGAGCGCGGCTGCCCGGGCGTTCAACGGGGTTCCAGGGCGCTCCAGATGTCCAATTCTTGGATAAGATGGGCGAAACCCTGCGTGTAAAGGTCATTGTGAGCTATCAAAAATGTACCGAATGCTGCCGCCAGATCTTGCCGGGTGATTGACATGTTCAGTTCGCCGCCTATGGCGCCGGCCGAACAAGGTGAACCGTGAACGTCTCAAACCCGGGGACTGAGCAAATGCAGCAATGGATGTTTCTTGCGGTGGCGATCGTCAGCGAAGTCATTGCCACATCAGCCCTCAAGGCGTCTGAAGGCTTTACGCGTCTTTGGCCATCGCTCATCGTTGTGATTGGCTATCTGTCAGCCTTCTACTTTCTGTCACTCACGCTCAGGACGATGCCGATTGGCGTGGCGTATGCCATCTGGTCCGGCGCGGGGGTTGCGCTCATCGCGCTGATCGCATGGGTCTTCTTCGGGCAGACGCTGGACGTTCCGGCCATCATCGGGCTTGCGTTGATCGTCGCAGGCGTTGTCGTTCTCAACGTGTTTTCCAGCACAACGTCTCACTCTTGAGTCTCCTGGCCCGGCGAACCTTGACCCTCATGAATGCCCTGCGATGGATCACCGTGGCGATGCTGGCCGGAGCAGCCGTCATCGCGGGCGTGTACCTGTGGCAGATCAGGCTTGCCTACGACCGCATCTCGGGCCAGAGCAAGGTTTTCGCGGCGGGCGACGAACGCATTGAATACGCGCAGGGCGGCACGGGCTTGCCGGTGCTCGTGGTGCATGGCAGCGGTGGCGGCTTTGATCAGGGGGCGCTGATCGCCGGCGCGGTGGTCGGCGACGGCTTTCACTGGATCGCGCCGTCGCGCTTCGGTTACCTCGGCTCGACGCGGCCTGCGGGCGCCAGCTTCGAGACCCAGGCCGACGCCTATGCCCGGCTGCTGGATCATCTGGGCATCCGGCGAACGGCAGTGGTGGCGCTGTCGCAGGGCGGGCCGTCGGCGCTGTTCTTTGCGCTGAAGTATCCCGGGCGGGTGCAGTCGCTGGTGCTGCTGTCATGTGGCGTGGCGTCGTCCACCGATGCGCAGCAGGCCGAGGCGAACCGCGCGGGCGACCGGCTGAAGATGATCTTCAAGCACGACGTCGCCTACTGGGGCGTCAGTACCGCGCTGCGCAAGCCGTTCATAAACCTCATGGGTGCCAGCGACGAGGTCATCGCCGGGCTCGCGCCAGGGCAGCGGCAGGTCGTGGATCAGGTCATCGACTTCATGAACCCGGCCGAGCCGCGCTACGCCGGGGTCGAACTGGACAACCGCGCGGCCATGCCCGACGGGCGCATTGCGGCCATTCGCACGCCCACGCTGATCTTTCATGCCACGGATGACACGCTGCAGCTTTACCGAAATGCGGCGTTCGCGGCGGCTACCATTCCCGGTGCCAGGCTCAGGCGCTTCGAGCGGGGCGGGCACCTGCTGATCGCGGTGGAGCAGCCGCGCATCCGTGCCGAGGTGCAGGCCTTCATCCGTGCTCATGCCTCTCAGTAGGCCGGGGCACGACAAACCCGAAAGCCCAGACCCATGAGTTTGAAGTTCACCCTCCGCGACGAAACCCCGGCCGACCTCGGCGCGATCACCGAGGTGACTATGGCCGCCTTCGAGACCCTGGCGATCAGCCAGCAGACTGAGCAATTCATCGTCGCGGCCCTGCGCGCGGCCGGAGCGCTTTCGGTGTCGCTCGTCGCCGAATCCGGGGACCGCGTGATCAGCCACGTCGCTTTTTTGCCGGTGACCCTTTCGGACGGAACGCCAGACTGTTACGGCCTGGGCCCGGTGTCGGTGCTGCCGGCGTTGCAGCGGCAGGGCGTGGGCCGGGCGCTGATTCAGGAAGGCCTGGCCAGGTTGAAAGCCCTGGGCGCGCAAGGCTGCTGTCTGGTCGGGCACCCGGGCTACTACCAGCAGTTCGGCTTCAGGAA
>JAKOZI010000018.1 GCA_029780075.1 Pseudomonadota bacterium | reverse complement strand
AAGTTTCATCAGTACCTGTGGATACTGCTGCAGCAGGGCCAGGTAGGCACCGCGACGGCTGATCGTAGCCAGGAAGTCGAGGCCACGCTGCCAGGTCGCGTCGGGTATCGGCGTGGCCGCAGCGGCATCGATCAGACGCGGGCCGAGGGCGTCGAGGCGCTCGCGGTTGCTGGCCGGCAGTTGCAGGTAGCGGCTGCTCTGGCGAAAACCCTGCAGGCGTTCGAGCATCACCTGCGGCTGTCGGAATCCGAGAGTAGACAGCCGCTCGAGGGGGTCGTCGCCACCGACCGGGCCATCCCAGAGTGCCGCCAATGGATGTCGGCCCTCCTCCGGATCGGAGAAAACCTGTTCGAAATGCCTGCCAACGGCCGAACGGTGCGTGTCGAGGACGGTCAACAGCGCCGACCAGTCGGCAAAACCCAGCGACCGTGCAATCTGCAGGCGCTCGTCGTCGCCGGTCGGCAGGCGGTGCGTCTGGGCATCATTGACGTATTGCAGGCGATGTTCGAGTCGGCGGAGAAACTCGTAGGCCACCGCCAGTTCGCGCTCGCTGTCGGCAGGCAGCAAGCGACGCTCGGCGAGCAGGGCGAGGATCTGCAAGGTCGGCCGTGCCTGCAGGGCCGGCTCACGACCGCCGCGTATCAGTTGGAAGACCTGGGCAATGAATTCGATCTCGCGTATTCCGCCAGGACCCAGTTTGATGTGCTCGGCCATGTCCTTGCGCGCCACTTCGCGGCGAATCTGGGCGTGCAGTTCGCGCATGGCGTTGATCGCGCCAAAATCGAGATATTTCCGGAAAACGAAGGGGCGGCAGATCTCCTGCAAACCGTCGACCCATTCGGGCTGCAGATTGACGCCTTCATTCATCACACGCGCCTTGATCCAGGCGTAACGCTCCCATTCACGGCCTTGCGCGATGAAGTAGTTTTCGAGCGAGCCGAGCGAGCCGACCAGCGCCCCGGAGTCGCCGTTGGGTCGCAGGCGCATGTCCACCCGGAAAACCTGGCCGTCTCCCGTGGGGTCCCCGAGGGCGCCGATCAGGCGTTTGCCCAGGCGCAGGAAGAAGTCGTAGTTGTCGATGCGGCGACGCCCGTTGGTTTGCCCTTCCTCCGGATAGACAAAGATGTAGTCGACGTCGGACGACACATTGAGCTCTCGTCCTCCAAGTTTGCCCATGCCGATGACCAGCAGCCGTTGCGGCTGACCGCGACTGTCGAGCGGCTCACCGAACAACTCGCCCAGTTGCCGATGGACAAAGTCGAGCGCGAAGTTGGTCGTCACGTCCGCGAGTTGAGTCATGCTTTCGACGACTTCGCTCAACGGCGCCACGCCCGCCATGTCGCGGACGATCAGCGTGGCCATCACGCGCTGACGAAGGCGACGTAGAGCGCGCTTCAGGCTCTCTTCGCTGCCCGGCGCTTCCTGTGCCAGGAAATCGCTCATCTGCCTGGCCCCAACCGGCAGCACGGCGTGTTCGTCGAGCCAGGACGCGATCTCCGGACGGGCGGCGAGCAGTTGGCGCAGGTAGCGGCTGTGGTTCTGGGCAGCCTGCCAGGGTGAATCGAGAGCACTCGGGAAGGCCGCGTGGGCATTGATCGTGGTATTCATGATGTCTCGCAGGGTGGCCGTCAGCCGAGGCGGCGCGCCCGGCACTGAAGACCCGGGGAAAGCCGTTACAATTGTCGGCTCGATCGTCTGTCCAGGTATTCCGACATTCTAGTGACGCTGACCGACTGTTGGCAAAAGTCTCTGTGCCCCGGCCCAATCTGATGCGCCCGGAGGACTTGCGCCCGGCGCTCTACCATCGCTGGCATTACCTGATGCCGGTGGTCTCGCACCCCGGCGTTCGCCTGCTCGGGCGGGCGGCGGTACGCAGCCTGGTGGTGCTCTATTTCGGCTTCGTGCTGCTGGTCCTGGCCTTGCGCTACCTGATCCTGCCGAACATCGAGAGCTACCGCCCCGAAATCGAGCGCCACGTCAGCCAAACGCTGGGCCTGACCGTCGCCATCGGGAAAATCGAGGCCAGCTGGCAGGGGATCAACCCCGATCTGATCCTCTCCGATGTGCGCATTGCCGATCGACAGGGGCAACCGGCGCTGGCCTTTACCCGCGTCGAGAGCGTTCTCTCTTGGTCGTCGCTGCCACGGCTGCAAATACGTCTGCGCTTGTTGCGCATCGACGCGCCGACGCTGCACCTGCGGCGTGACGCCGACGGGCAATTCTTCGTCGCAGGAATTGCGGTCGCGCAGGAGGGCAGTGACAGCGGGGTGGCGGATTGGGTGTTGGCGCAGAAGCGCATCCGCATCAACGGCGCAACGGTGGTCTGGGATGACGCACGCCGCGGAGCGCCGCCCCTGATTCTCGAGGACCTGAATTTCGCCCTCGACAATCAGGGGCGACAGCACCGCTTCGGCCTGACGGCCCTGCCGCCAGCCGAACTGGCTTCAAAAGTCGATCTGCGGGGCGATCTTCAAGGCAAGGATGTTGCTCACACGTCGTCCTGGCACGGTCGGATCTTCGCCCAGATCGACTACGCAGATCTGGCCATCTGGTCCACCTGGCTCGACTACCCGATCGCACTCCCGCATGGCCGTGGCGCCGTGCGTGCCTGGGCGGGTTTTGCCGACGGCAAGCTGTCGGAACTGACCGCCGACCTCTCTCTCGACGAGGTCAATCTTCGCCTGGCGAGGCATCTGCCGGCCCTGGAACTGGACCACATGTCCGGACGCATTGGCGCCCGCTTTGCGCAGGGGCGAGTCAGCGTCGACGGGCAACGGGTCGAACTCGTGACGCGCAGGCTCCACGGCGAGAGCGACGCCCCTCTGGAGAACATCCACATCGAGCC
>JAKOZI010000340.1 GCA_029780075.1 Pseudomonadota bacterium | reverse complement strand
TGGGCAACCAGCAGTGAGGGGTTTGATGCGCGTCCAATCGGGTGGAGTCCAACGACGCCGGCATTTGGTGCAGCACGCGGTCGAGGATCCTACTACCCGTCGCTTTCCCGTTGATCGATGGCCATGGGAACGCACGCTGAAGCGGTCTGTCGGTCGCCCGCGCTCGCCGTGGCCGCCCGCGCAGACCGCGCCGGTGGAACGCTCAGGCGGACCATCGCCTTGCCTTGGCGCTTCGCATCGAGCAAGGCGGCATCGGCGCGCTCCAATACCTGCTCCAACGATTCAGCAGCATGAAGCTCGGCGACCCCGGCCGAAAACCGCAGCGACAAGGCGGCACCCGGGACTGACAGGGGTGATCCGGCGAGTGCCTGCTGCAAACGTTCTAGCAGCAGGCACGCATCGTCGCCGCTGCAATTCATCAGGATCAGGGCGAACTCGTCGCCGCCCAGCCGCGCGATGGTGTCGGCGGGGCGCAGATGTCGGCGCAACGTGGCGGCAAAGTGAACCAGCGCGGCGTCGCCGACCGGATGGCCGTGCCGGTCGTTGATGGCCTTGAAGCCATCCAGATCGATCATCGCGCAGCAGGCCGACATGGCCATCGGGCCGTTGCCGGCCCACCGGTCGCAGGCGCGCCGGAATCCGCGACGGTTCAGGAGCGGAGTGAGATCGTCCTGGTGGAGCAGATGCTGCGCCTGTTCCAGCGCCCGCTTCAGACCCGCGATGCGCTGCATGACGGCCGAGCGCCGATGTCGCCGCTGGGAATTGGAATGCATGAAGGCCTGTGCGGGGTGAGGAAGAGGGCACCAGCGTAGTGGTCGGCGGCAGGGGCGCCCAGCAGGAACGGCCGGTTTGGCGGCACCGTTTCGAGATCAGGCGCAACACCGGCGAGCCGAGGGATCAAGTCGAATGTCACTTGACTTGCACGGGCGCTGCTGTCCTTGTTTGCGCATCACTTCTGGCAGGACGCCCGGAGGCTTGAAGGGCGGGGTTCGGATGAGATTCTGGAGTCCTGGACATGCCCATCGGCATGCCTCGTTCAACCGTTCAGGAGCCCTCCCTATGAAATTCACGAAAGCCGAAATCGACGCCATCATCGAAGCGTCACCCCGTATCTTCGTTCCCTTCAACAAGTTGGTCCTCTCGCAGGACTATCAGGCGCGCGCCGGTGGCAACACGCCGAAGATGAGCATCGTAGAACTCGCAGCCTCAATCAAGGAAAGCGGCGTGTTGCAGAACCTCGTCGTCGTGCAGGGCGCACGCGGCCGCTACGAGGTTTGCGCGGGTGGTCGCCGGCTCGAAGCGCTGACCCTGCTGGTGGGCAACGGCGATCTTGCCGACAACTACCCCGTGCCCGTGCTGATCGTGCCGGCCGACAAGGCGCTGATCGCCAGCCTGTCGGAGAACTGCTTCCACATCCCCATGCATCCCGCCGACGAGTTCGCGGCCTTTGCCAAGCTGATTGGGCAAGGAAAGTCGGTCGAGGACGTGGCCGCTGCCTTCGGCATCACCCCGCTGGTGGTCAAGCGCCGCATGAAACTCGCCACCGTCTCGCCCAAGCTGATGGCACTGTTCCGCGAAGACCAGATCGGGCTGGATTGCCTGATGGTGCTGGCCTCGGTGGATGATCAGCAGAAGCAGGAGCAGACCTGGGCCGCGCTGCCGTCGTGGAACCGCCGTCCCGACTACCTGCGCCAACTGCTGACCCAGGGCGAGATCGAGTCCGACCGCGATGCCGTCGCCAAGTACGTGACCCTCAAGGCTTATGAGAAGGCCGGCGGTGCGCTACGGCGCGACCTCTTCAGCGACGACGAGAAGAAGGCATACCTGCTCGATGCGGCCCTCCTGGAAAAGTTGGCGACCGACAAGCTGCAAAAGCGCGCCAAGCAGATCGCTGCCGAAGGCTGGAAATGGGTCGATGTCCGCGTCCGCTATGCCTTCGACGAGTACGTCAAGTACGGCGAACTGCGCAAGACGAAGCGCCAACCGGATGCCGAGGAAGCGGCCGCCCTGGAGGTTCTGGATGGTCGCATCGCGGCGCTGCACGCGCAGATGGAAACGCTGGCCGACGAAGACGGCGACGAGGAGACCTTCTATCAGCTCGAAGGCGAAGCCGAAGGCCTGGAGGAACAACGCAAGGCGCTCGACGAGGCCCTCAGCGTGTGGCCAGCCGACCTGATGGCCCAAGCCGGCTGCGTCGTCCATGTCGGCAACAACGGTACCGCTGCGGTGAAGTACGGCCTGATCCGCCCCGAAGATCGCAGCGACATGGTCCAGGCCGCCCGCCAAGCCGCCGAAAACGGCACCGACGAACCACTGGTGTCGCTGCCGTCGCCCAAGACCCGCCCGGTGCATTCCGAGAAGCTGGTGCGTTGTCTCACCGCCCACCGGGTCGCCGCCGTCCAGGCCGAATTGCTCGACCGCCCCGACGTGGCGCTGGCCGCGATCACCGCACATCTGGCGCAGAAGATTTTCCGAGGGAACGATCTCTACTATTGCCGCTCGGAGAACGTCTTCGCCATAACCGCGACCGACAGCCAATCCGAAATGCGATCCGCCGCCGAGGATATGGTGGCCAGTGCCGCCTGGGCGAAGCTTCAGGCCGAGCGCACGGCCTGGGCGGAGCGGCTACCGGAGAACCTGGAGGACATCTTCCCATGGCTGCTCGCCCAGGAGCAGGCGACGGCGCTGCACCTGCTGACCTTCGTCGTTGCGGTCACCGTCACCGGTATCTATGGCACCGAACCCGAGCGGCAAAGCAACGAGGCGTTGGCCCGGGCCTTGGGCTTGGACATGAGCCAATGGTGGACAGCCACGGGGGCTTCCTACTTCAACCACGTCTCCAAGGCACGTGTCCTCGAGGTCGTCACCGAGGCGGTCGACGCCAATGCCGCCAGCCCGCTGGCCGCGCTCAAAAAGGATGCTGTGGTGACGGGGGCGGAACAGACGGTAGCCGGCACGGGCTGGTTGCCCGCCTGCCTGCGCATCCGCACGGACGAGACCAAGCAGATCGAAGCGGCTGCGGACGACACGTGTAGGGTGCCCGCCGAGCCCGCCCTGACGGCGTGAGGCACGCCGCAATGCGATGCAGGGCGGCGCAATCGTTCCCGCCCAGCACCGCCTTGTCCGGACGCCGCTCATACCGGCACGGCCGCCCCGTCGTCATCGTCGCCATTCGGCTCGGGCGGGTGCCTGGCCGTCTTGCTGCGCATAACAACTGACTGACCTAAATAGGCACCTGCGGCCCTTGCGCGCGCATGCCCCGCCAGTTGCGACACTGCCAGCCGCGCCGCCCGATCCAGTTCCGGTGATACCGGCCCGCCACCCCGGACCGGCGACGGCACCCCGGTGATGTCTTCATAGGCATCATTCAACACCTCGTGGCGCAGGCCATGACCTGTCGCGCCCCGCTGGCGCAGAGTGATGCCGAATTTCTCCAGGACGTAGTCCAGCCGCCGCAGGTTACGCTTCAAGTCCCGACGAGGATCGCCCATGTGGGCGTCGCGACCGTCGACCACGCCTTGGGCAAACTCCAGCGCTGCCAGTTGCAGCGGATCGTCTAGAGGAATCCAGCGCACGCGGCCGCCCTTGCCCTTGACCCAGGCATACCGATCCGCCTGCTGCTGGTTCTCTGGCAGCCCGGTCTCGCTGAACGGCATGACATGCTGGAAGGGCCGGAACTGCACCGACTCTTTGCGCCGCAGCCCCAGGGCCGACATCAGCCGCAGCGATGCGCCGACACGGAGGTCGAACTGGCACACCGCGGCGATCACCGCCTCGGCATCGATCCCCTGGGCGGTCCAGCTCTTGTCGCGCTGGGCGGACTCGTGGCGCTGGTACTCCTCCAGGCTCAGGCCGTAGTGGCCCGGCTTGCGCACGAAGCCGTGCTTGCCCATCCACATTGCCAGCCCCCGCAGGAAGCTCAGGTAGGTCTGGATCGTCGCTGGCGCCAGATGCGCCTGCTGCCAGACCTGCACCATGGCGTGGATGTGCTTCTGCCCGAGGTTGCGCGGGTCCGGCACCGTCTTGAAGCCCGCCTTCTGCTTCAGGTCGCAGAAGAAGCGCCGCAGAAACTGCGCGCGTTCCTGACGCGTCTTGTGCGAGACGGTTTTTTCCAGCGCCGTATGCTGGGAGTTGAAGAGTTTGATCAGGACCTCCAGCACCTGGAGCGGCACCTTGCCCGGCTGGTAGCGGGCGAGGATTTCCTGTGGGGTCTTGCCCGCCCAACTCTGGGGGCGAGCGGGTTGCTGCTGGCTGGAACGCCCGGGGCTGGCGGGTTCCTGCTGCCGGCGGCGAGATGTGCGGTGAACGGTGTTGCTGGGGATTGCATCCGACATGGTGACGCTCCTGGTTTGATGCCTGCCGCCCGAACGGCAAGCCAGTGTTGGCGATGAAAGTGGAATCCAGGGCAGTTCCCGGCGGGACGGATTCCGTCGCCCACGCCGGTCAGTGGTCAAGAACGTTGGCACCGCGCGCGACCACGGCGTCGCGGCACCTACCCAGGGGATTCGTCGGCCAGCGCGTCTGCGCTCGCCAACTCGGTCGGTCTTAAAAACGAAACGGGTTGATCCGGCCCATCCGTGCATTTCTGCAGCCATGGGGGTGGTGATGCCGGCCGGCCTCTGGGGCGTGGCTTGGGCATCGGCGGCGAGGTCGGGCCTCGCGCCATCTGGTGGATCGGTTCTGAAGTCGTAGCGCCATCCACTCGCATGGGTCCGCCCCTGACCGAAAGTCCAGGGCGGTGTCGAGGGTATGAGCGAAGGCGCGCGGGGAGCCCAAGAGGGCAAACACGACCGCGCGCTGCGGCGAACCGCGTGCTCAAAGGATGGCGGGAACAGGGGCGCGGCATCGGGTGCCGGCCGGGTGCTCTGCTGGCCGTGGCGCGCTTCAGGGAGCGCCCAGCGATGAACGCCGGACAAGCCAGGGACATGCACGACGAGAAAGACCGCGGGACCGCCGCCTCAAGGGCGACGGCATTGCCGGCCATGTTGGATCGAGACCGGCGCTTCAAGGGCAGGTAACGACTGCGACGCCTTTTGCTCCGCGATGGAGCGGGGCCAGGATGGCCCTCGGGAAACCGTAGTTGACGCCAAGCGGGCAGGGCGGTCAAGCGGGCGGCTCGAAAGCGCGGCGATTGGCGGGGGATTGCGGGTGGCACTTGCGCGCCCGGGAGAGTGCGGTAAGGCGCATTTATTGTCGCAAAGGGGCGGGCAACGAGGCGGCGGGCGGCCTTGACGGGGGAAATCTCTGCCTCTGGTCCTGAGCGGGGCAACTCAGGGCGATGCTCGCGTGGGGAGCGCTCCGGCGGCAACTGCCGCGCATGGGGTTGATGCCCGCCATTTGAATGAGAGCGTAGTGACACACACGCCGCCCCACCGAGGGATGACGCTTTCAAGTGTCAGCGAAATGTCCGTGCATCGCCGGTTCGCTGACAGCGGACCCGGCCCGATGCCGAAATCGGCCTCATTGAGTGGGGATTCCGTGTGGCGGGATCAGATCGCGCTGTCGATGCTGATCGACCTCAACCCTACTTCGGAGTCTTGCTATGGAATTGATCGTCCGAGCGGTGGATGTCGGATCCGGCAACACCAAATTCGTCACGGCCGCGGCCGGTACCGACATCCGCTGCGCCAGTTTCCCGTCCGTCGCCTACCCGTCGAGCGACGACTCGCCGTCGTGGCCGGCGAGCGAGCGCAAGAAAACCGTGTGCATCCCCATCGGCCCGCTGTTCTACGAGGTCGGGCCGGACGTGAGTCTTGCCGCCGATACCTTCAGGGCCAAGCAGTTGCACGACGAATACACCGAGACGCCGGAGTACATGGCGTTGCTCAGGGGAGCCCTCTCCATGATGAAGGTGAGCCACATCGACCTCCTCGTGGTGGGGCTGCCGGTGGCGCTCTTCGCCGTCAAGAAAGCGGCGCTGGAGAAAGCCATGACCGGCCGGCATGACATCGGCGGCGGCAAGGTCGTGACGGTCGGCAAGGCCATGGCCGTCGCTCAGCCGCAAGGGGCGCTGGCGCACTTCGCCTCCGAGCACCAGAAGATGGCGGAGATCGGCAACGAGCAGAGCCTGATCATCGACCCGGGCTCGCGCACCTTCGACTGGCTGGTGGCCAGAGGCATGCGCCTCGTGCAGAAGCAGAGCTACTCCTTCAACCGCGGCATGTCCGACGTGCTGCGCCTGCTGGCGACCGAGATCACCAAGGATATCGGCTCGCCGTACCGGGACTACGACGCCATCGACCTGGCACTGCGCACGGGCAAGCAGCCGATGATCTTCCAGAAGCCTTATGACATGAAGCGCCTGCTGCCCCTGGCCGAGACCGTCGCCGAGCAGGCCGTGTCGACGATGAAGGAGTGGATCGAGGCGCCGCATAGTCTGCAGAACATCATCCTGGTCGGCGGTGGTGCGTTCCTGTTCCGCAAGGCGGTGAAGGCGGCGTTCCCGAAGCACCGCATCCACGAGGTGAAGGAGCCGATGTTCGCCAATGTGCGGGGTTTTCAGCTAGCGGGGCAGAACTACGCCCGCAGCAAAATGACCGCCACCGATAGGGAGCAAATTCAGGGTGCATCGGGAGAACTCGAATGAGCACCAATACCGTGAAGGACACCGCGCCCATTCGCCTGGTCTTCGTATTGGCACGTGCCGACCATCCACGTCTGTACGACGATCTGATCCAGTTCCAGAAGGGCGTTAAACGCATCAATCGCCTGCGGCTGCTAGCCTACGATGGGTTGCTGGCGCAGAGCGGTGTATTCGCCGGCATGGGACGTGGCTCGCCTCATCTGCCTTCCGCAAGAAGCGCGCAGGAGGGCAATGGCGACATCACCAACGACCTCTTCGCGCCAGCGATCGACGCGTGAGCCGGCCATGGGCAAGCGATCGCGCCGGCCGGTGAGCGGCCGGATGGTCAGTGCTTCGGACCTGGCGCAGATGGGCCGCTGCGAACGGCTGGTGGTGTTTGAGCATCTCCATGGCATCCGTCGTACGGCCAGGCAGCAGCGAGCCCGGGAACGTGGGCTGGTCGAGCATGAGCATTTCTATAGGGAAGGCTTGGCGGCGACCGCGCAGGCCGCCCGGAAGGGGCGGTGCTTCATCGCCACCTGCGTGTTCGGCGAGGCCTGGCAGACGGAGGTGCTGCGCCGGTTCAGGGACGAGGCGCTGCGACCCAGCGCTTGGGGACGCCGGGTGATCCGCCTCTACTATCGGGGGGCACCCGGTATCTGCGTCGTCCTGCGCCGATGGCCCTCGTTGCAGGTTCCTATGCGCATGGTCTTGGGGGCGATCGCGACCGGACTTCGCTGGTGGTCAGGTTTGCGTGGAGGCGGCAAGTGTCGGCGCTAGCGTGGGGCGTCGGTTGCGCCGTTGCCGTCGTGGGCTTCTCGCTGGCCGTGGCGCGGTGGCGATCACTTGAGACGCATGCCGTACGGGCTGAGCAGGCCTCGCGACCGGCAGCGCTGCGGGACGCCGAATTGGTCTACTTGGAAAAGCTGTTCCGGATTTCCAAGCCCGTCGGACTGGTGGCGAAACTTGACCGGGCATACCGCCTGCCCTCCGGTCTGCTCGTGTTGGTGGAGTTCAAGACTCGCTCGAGCGACCAGCCGTGCCTGTCGGATGTGATCCAGTTGTCCGCCCAGCGGATGGCGGTGATGGGGCAGACGGGGCAGGCCGTGGCATCCCACGCGTATGTAATGGTGAAGACTCAGGCTGGGCGGAGTTTGCCGACCGCACATTGTGTCGAACTGATGTCAGACGACCAAGTTATTGCCTTGATCAGGCGCCGGGATGATCTTCTCGCCGGGCGCCTCTTGCCTCGACGGCCCTTGTCCCTGCGAACGTGCGATACCTGTTCGTTTCGGGGACGCTGCAGCGGTTTTTCGCATTGATCGGCGGTTCTCGTTAGTCGAATTGGCAGCAGCGTTGTCAGGAAAATCCTTCGTTAGATACGTCAGACGGTTGCCCAGCAACAGCCAAGCCTCTTGCATCTCTGCTTCGTAGGTGTGCCGCTGATAGATTCTCTTCGTTCTATTTTCCTCGACATGATTCAAGCATCGGTCAGCGACCTCGGGCAATACGCCCAAGCGAGTCATCATGGTGGCACCGGTCCTTCGTAAGTCATGTGGCCCCCATTTGCCACCTGGCAACGTCAGTGTCGCAATTAATTTGCTACGCCGCTTCATCGACCCGCTGGGCCGTTGCCGGTCGCCAAGTTGCTTGGTGATTGTCTTGCTGGAGACAGCTTTCTTGCCATTGCGGCTAGGATAGACCCACGTCCCTTCGCCGTTGAGCTCCTTTACCTTGCGGAACTGCTTCACGGCAAAATCAGACAGATAGACGTTGTGTGGCTTGCCGTTCTTGGTGTCAGAGATTCGCCATAGGTGGTTGTCGAGATCGACGTCGGACCACCGCGCGCCCAGCAACTCTCCTATCCGACAAAGGGTCGAGAGGGCAATCCAGACGGCAGCCTTAGTTGTCGGCATCAGTCCCGCGCTCGGTAGCTGTTGGCAAAGTGCTCCAATTTCCGCTTCGCTCAGTACTCGATCGCGCTCGCCATCCGGTCCGCCGATCTTGACTTTGCGAATGCTGGCCGTGGGGTCCGCCTCAATGATGTCGCGATCGACGGCAAATCTGAACATTTGCCGCATCAGCGAGAAGACGACCTTTGCCATCCGATTGACGCCGCGGGCGAGGAGCGGGTCAGTCACCGATGTGATGTTCCCCTTCTTGACGTCTTCCACGGCGAGGGAGCCAAGCTTTGGGAGGACATCCTTTTCGAACATGCGGCGGATTTCCTTCCCACCATCCTTGCGGCGCACCAGGTCCACCTCGGCCCATCGCTCGAAAAGATCCTTGACCGTTTGGCGTGCCTGGGCAGCCTCCAGGATCTTGCGCTGTGCTTCCTGTTCGGCTTGCCGTAGCTTGCGTTGCACCTGGGGGTCGATTTGCTGTTTGATTGACTCCCGCGCCTTGGCGGCTTCACGGCGCGCCGCAGCCAGCGGTACCGACTCCAGGCTACCCAGCCCCAGTTTTCTGCGGTTCCCGGCAAATGTATAGACGAGCAGCCAGTCCTTTGCACCCGTTGGGCGCACTCGCAGGAAGAGCCCGCCACCGTCCGCTAGCAGGTACTCTCGCTCCATGGGCTTGGAGTTCCGGACTTCCTTGTCGCTGAGTTCGTGCAGAGCCATTGGACCACCTCGATGATGTCAAACGAGTAAAATCGGGGGAACGATTGGGGGAACACTTAGCGTGCGCTTTGATGGTATACTATGACACGTCATGAAGTTGTTCAAACTAAATAATTGTTTGTAAACAACGTGGTGTTTAGATTGTGTGGGGCGCGATGAGACCGGCTGATACGTCGCTTCACGTTTATGGGGTGCAAGGGGTCCCGAGTTCGAATCCCGGCGCCCCGACCAAACGTATCAAGCAGTCAGAATGAGAAACCGGCCAGGTGCCGGTTTCATTTTTTTACGGTCTGACATGGCCAGGGGTTCTCCCGAGGCCGGTGCCGGCAACCCACAGCCCAAGTGCTGGCCGCGAAGGTACAGCGCTGATGCGCGTTGACAGCCCCTGTGCCCTTGCCTATAATCCCCGGGCTTCGCGGGTTGGTAGCTCAGTCGGTAGAGCAGTGGACTTTTAATCCATTGGTCGAGGGTTCGAATCCCTCCCGACCCACCAAGCAAAACATACACTTAGCCCAACTCACAAGGTTGGGCTTTTTGCTTTGCGATGCTCCAGCAGGCAAACGGAAAGCGAAAATCATCCATCCGAATCCACGCCACCAAGAAATTCCCGGCAAGCAGCCTGCTCGGTAGGGGCAGCCAAGACGCCCCTTTCCGGTATCCATCGTCCTGTACTCAGTGAACTGATTTGATCCGAAAGGGTTTTCCGGGCCTCATGCGACCCCGAAGACAGGGTGCGAAGTCGGAGAGAAGCCGAGTCAAAAGACTCGGCTTCTCTCGGCCACTCCCTCGTCAGGTGCTCCAAACGCTGAATCAGCTTGAATCGCTGCTGCGGGCGCGCCTTGATCCGCCGGAGCAGCCTTCTGGTCCAGGCGAGACCGGGCGAGCGGCGGTTTGTTTACGGTCGGTATGCGACACAGCAGCGGATGGCGTCCGAATCGATGGTTGCTGATGCGGCCGCCTGTTAGACTGGCGACGATTTATGACCTCTTTGAGGCTGTAAGCCGAGCACCGTTGCCATTACAGACAAGAAGCCATGCGGGGAAAATATTGCGTGAGCCTGGAAGGACAACTCCTTGACCCGAAGTCCTTGCGGGCAGCGACCGGCAAGACAGCAGACTGGAACGAAATCGCCAAGGATTGCCGTGTCTTTGCCTATGCAACGAGAGGTCACCTGTCGCTGGGCATCGAGGACGGCGAGGATGCGCCACCAGCCGATCAATGTATTCTTGCCGATTTACCCGACACCCTGCGACGCAAGCTGGGCGCGTCATGGGCGATGGACGCGTCCGGGGCGCGGGAGGTACACGCATGACGCCGGAAACCAGGGCGCGTCTGCAGATCGATCAAAAGCTCGAACTGGCGGGCTGGACGATCCAGGACATGCAGCAGCTCAATCTGGCGGCAGGCATGGGCGTGGCCGTGCGCGAATACCCCACTGACAGTGGCCCGGCCGACTACGTGCTGTTCGTCAACCGCCATGCGGTAGGCGTGATTGAAGCCAAGAAGGACAGCGCGGGCGAAAACCTGACTGCCACCGAAGCCCAGACCGAGCGCTACGCCACCGCCAATCTCAAATGGCGCCAGGACAACACGCCCCTGCGCTTTCTGTTCGAGGCCACGGGGCAGATCACCCGCTTCACCGACAACGCCGACCCTGTGCCGCGTTCGCGCGAAATCTTCCATTTCTTCAAGCCCGCAACGCTGGCCTCCTGGCTGGCGCAGCCTGACACCCTGCGCCGCCGCCTGGTCGAGCAAATGCCCGCGCTGCCAGAAAAGAACCTGCGCCAGAATTTGCGTCAATGCCAGATCAGCGCCGTCACCGGGCTGGAGAAGTCACTTGCGCTGAACAAACCCCGCGCCCTCGTGCACATGGCCACCGGCGCCGGCAAGACCTTCACCGCCATCACCGCGGCCTACCGGCTGCTCAAGTTCGGCGGCGCCAGGCGCATCCTGTTTCTGGTCGATACCCGCAATCTCGGCAAACAGGCCCATCAGGAATTCATGGCCTACACGCCGCCGGACGATGGCCGCAAGTTCACCGAGCTCTACAACGTGCAGCGGTTGGCCTCACCCAGCATCGACCCGCACGCGCAGGTGTGCATCAGCACCATCCAGCGCATGTACTCCATCCTCAGCGGCGAGCCGATTGACGAATCGGCCGAAGATGTCTCGCTCAACGAAGTGCAGCAAACCGCCGAACAGGAAAAGTTCGTCCGCTACAACCCGGCTGTGCCGGTGGAAACCTTCGACTTCATCATCATCGACGAGTGCCACCGCAGCATCTACAACCTGTGGAAGCAGGTGCTCGACTACTTCGCTGCCAGCCTGATCGGCCTGACCGCCACGCCCGACAAGCGCACCTTCGGCTTCTTCAACGAAAACATCGTCGCCGAATACACCTACGAGCAGTCGGTGGCCGATGGTGTCAACGTCGGCTACGACGTGTACGAGATCGACACCGAAATCACCCATAAAGGCGCCGAGCTCAAGGCCAGGGAATGGGTGGACCACCGTGACCGCCAGACGCGCAAGAAACGCTGGGCTGAGACCGAAGAAGACACCGCCTACAGCAGCAAGGAACTGGACCGCTCGGTGGTCAACCTGAGCCAGATCCGCCAAGTGATCCAGGCGATGAAAACCGCCGTGGAAACGCAGATCTTCCCGACGCGCAAAGAGACGCCCAAGACCCTGATCTTTGCCAAGACCGACAGCCACGCCGACGACATCATCAACATCCTGCGCGAGGTCTATGGGCAAGGCAATGCCTTCTGCATGAAGGTCACCTACCGCGCCGAGGAGGACGCCGACAGCATCCTCAGCAGCTTTCGCAACGACTACAACCCGCGTATCGCCGTCACCGTAGACATGATCGCCACCGGCACCGACGTGAAGCCGCTGGAAGTGCTGCTGTTCATGCGTGACGTGCGCAGCAAGGGCTACTACGAACAGATGAAGGGCCGCGGCGTGCGCAGCCTCGATCGCGACAGCCTCAGGCGCGTCAGCAACAGTGCCGACGGCGCCAAGACCCGCTTCGTGCTGATCGACGCCGTGGGCGTGGAGAAGTCCCTCAAGACCGAAAGCCGCCCATTGGAGAAGAAGCACGGCGTGGCGCTGCAGGACTTGCTGCAAGGCGTGGCGATGGGCAGCCGCGACGACGACACCGTGCTCTCACTCGCCAACCGCCTGGTGCGCCTGGCCAAACAACTGGACGAGAAGGCGCAGGCGCGTATCGCAAGAGCCAGCGGCGGCATTAGCATCGCCGAACTGGGCAAGGGACTGATTGCCGCGCTGAACCCCGATACCATCGTGCAAACCGCGCTGGCCACCGCCAGGGCCAAGGGCATCACCCGTTCGGAAGACACCCTGCTGCCGGAAGAGATTGACGCCGCCCGCTTGCTGCGCGTGGCCGCCGCCTGCACGCCCTTCGACAAACCGGAACTGCGCGACGAGATCGAAAGCGCCCGCCGTGAGCGCGAGCAGCTCATCGACCACATCAACCTGGATCAGGTGACTTTCGCAGGCTTTAGCGAACAGGCGGAGGCGCAGGCCAAAGCGGTCATTCAGACCTTTGCCGACTACCTGAAACAGCACAAGATTGAGATCGCCGCGCTGGACTTCTTCTACCAGCAGCCCTGGCAACGCCGCGCGCTGACCTTCGACATGATCGAAGACCTGCACGAACGGTTAGCCAAGCCGCCGCTGCTGCTGACCACCGAGCGCCTGTGGAGCGCCTATGCCCGTGTGCAGGCGAGTCAGGTGAAAGGTGCCGACCGCAAACGCCAGCTCACCGATCTGGTGTCGCTGGTGCGCTTTGCGCTCGGGCTGGAAGGCGAACTCAAACCCTTCGCCGACGAAGTCGACAAGCGCTTCCAGACCTGGATCTTCCGCCACAACGCCCAGCGCGGCACCGCGTTCACGCCCGAGCAGACCGAATGGCTGCGGCTAATGAAGGACCACATCGCCAGCAGTTGCAGCATCAGCCGGGACGACTTTGATTACGCGGACCTGGCTGGCAAGGGCGGGCTGCAGAAGGTGTGGCAGGTGTTTGGCAAGGAGCTGGATGCCCTGATGGACGAGATGAATGCGGAGTTGGTCGCTTGACTATCTTAATTTATCCATAATTGGATAAAATATCCAAAGAAAGATAACAGGAGATAGTTCATGCTGTACTACCCCCGAGCACAACTGGCCTGCGAGCTGGCAGACGCCCTGCAAGGCAAGACCCTGTTCAGCGACGCGCCCAACGGCCTCTTTCTGGCCGCACCGCGTCGCACAGGCAAATCCACCTTCTTGCAGGCCGATCTCAAGCCTGAGCTGGAGCGCAGGCGTGTGGTGGTTGTCTATGTAGACTTGTGGTCCGACCTGCAGCGCGACCCGGCCAGCCTGATGGTAGAAGCCGTGGGCAGGTTCTTGCACCAGCATCTGGGCCTGGTGGCCAAAGGTGCCCGATCTGCCGGGCTGGACAGCATCACCGTGGGCGGCATCAGGATCGACACCAGCAAGATCGGCAAAGTCAATGGCACCACCCTGGCCGATGCCCTGCGAGCCCTTTGTGAAGCCGCCAAGAGCGCTGTGGCCCTGGTGATCGACGAAGCCCAGCACGCCTTGACCAGCGAGGCGGGTGACAGCGCCATGGCCGCGCTCAAGTCGGCACGCGACCAGTTGAACCGGCCGGGCGACATCAAGCTCATGCTCGTGATGTCGGGCTCGGACCGTGACAAACTGCTGCGCCTGGTCAACACCAACGCCGCGCCGTTTTACGGCTCGCAGATCCAGCGCATGCCCGAACTGGGGCCCGATTTCATCGCCCACATTGCTCACCTCATTGCGCTGCAGCGCCCTGACCTGGGGGCCATCGACCAGGCCAAGCTGCAGGCGGCTTTTGCGCTCTTTGGCCAGCGCCCGCAGTTTTTCATTGACGCACTGGGGCAGGCGCTCAGCCCCCTGGCCACCCATGGCACCCGCTTTGAAGACGCCATGCTGGCCCTGGCCCGGCAGCGCCAGCAAGGCGACGAAGCCCAGATGCAGAGCGACTACCTCGCCCTCAAGCCTCTGGAGCAAGCCGTGCTGTGGCGCATGCTGGAGTTGGGTACCCGCTTTCGGCCCTACGACGCCGAGGCGCTGAGCTTCTACAACGACAAGACCGGCGACAGGGTGACCGTGGCCAAGGCCCAGAAAGCCCTGGATGCCCTGCGTGCCCACCAGCCCAGCCTGGTGTGGAAATCAGCCCGCAGCGAATACACCGTGGAAGACGCCGCCATGCCCCGCTGGTATGCGCAACGCGTGGCGGCAGGCACCTGGCCGCCGGTGGGGCCGCAACTGGACTGGATCGAGGAGTGAAGGCATGCAGGGCTGGTCGGGGCTGCGTGCAAAAGGCCTGGGGCTTGTTTGGCAAGGAGCTGGATGGGCTGGTGAATGAGATGAATGAGGAGTTGGTGGCGTGAGTGACGGCGATAGACTATTGCCAGCCTCATGGATTGAAGTTGAACTCCATGAACTGACGGAAGTTAGCTACGGCAAAGCGCTCGCAGCAGCTAGTCGCTCATCTGCTGGCCGGGTGCCGGTGATCGGCTCTAGCGGACCCGTTGGCTTCCACAGCCATGCACTTGTTGACGGACCTTGCCTTGTAGTGGGTCGCAAGGGGGCAGCAGGCTCGGTGCATTTAGTTCGCGAACCAAGTTGGCCGATCGATACGGCCTACTTCATCCGACCACCGAAAGACATCGACCTTGCCTACCTCTCTGGTTTGCTGAGCACGCTGCGACTTTGGCAACTCGACAAGTCAACCGCTATCCCCAGTTTGAGCAGGGACGATCTGTACCGCGTTCATGTAGCCGTGGCTCCCCGTGCCGAACAAACCCGCATCGTCGCCAAGCTCGAAGAACTGCTCTCCGACCTCGATGCCGGCGTGGCCGAACTCAAGACCGCGCAGAAGAAGCTCGCGCAATACCGCCAGTCGCTGCTGAAAGCCGCCGTAGAAGGCGCGCTCACCGCCGAGTGGCGAGCGGAACACGCCCCCCTCTCCCCTTGCGGGAGAGGGGCTGGGGGAGAGGGGGCACACACGCCAGCAACCTTGGATGACGTTTGGCTCCAAGCCCGAGCACGTGAGTTGCGCAAGCAGCAGACAGCCGAAGAACACGCGCTCTGGCAACAGCTCCGTGCCAAACGATTTTCCGGCTGGAAATTTCGCCGCCAGCAACCACTGGGGCGTTTCATCGTCGATTTTGTTTGCTTTGCGCAAAGACTGATCGTCGAGCTGGACGGTGGTCAGCATGCGCAAGCCGCCGAGTACGACAAACACCGGGATGACTGGCTGAAGCAACAAGGGTTTCGCGTGCTGCGCTTTTGGAACAACGAATGGTCAATGCAGCAGGAGACTGTGTTGGAAGCCATTTGGCAAGCGTTGCAGCGCAAGCCCCCTCTCCCCAACCCCTCTCCCGCAAGGGGAGAGGGGCTTGAAAATGCCGACGCATCCGCTCCCCTCTCCCCCCATGGGAGTAGGGCTGGGGGAGAGGGGGAAGCCTGCGAGACCGGCGCGCAACTGCTGGAACGTATCCTCAGCGAGCGCCGCGCCCGCTGGGAAGCCAAGCAACTCGCCAAGTTCAAGGAACAAGGCAAAACCCCGCCTAAGGACTGGCAGAAAAAGTACCCCGAACCCGAACAGCCCGATACTACCGACTGTCCGGAATTGCCGGAGGGCTGGACATGGAGTTCAATTGGTCAATGCTTTCAAGTTGCCGTTGGTGCGACACCAAGCCGCAAGCAGCCAAGTTACTGGGGAGGCTCAATAAAGTGGACCCCGAAGTCAAGACAAGAATGAAGTCTGTTTAAGCTGTGCACTGGACTTCGGTTGCAGCTGGACAGCGCTGCCCCGGTTTTGCCTTTGCTTTGGTTTGTGCTGTGGCTGTTGATCTTGCTTCTGCGGGGGGAGGAACCCCTGTGGAGCGTAGCGGAACAGGGGTTCCTCCCCCCGCGCCGCCGAATTTATCCACGATCATCGCCCCGCCACCGATACCGGTTTGATACACCACCTGGGGCGTCTGGTCGCCCAGCGACTGGTGCGGGCGCTCGCCGTTGTAGAAGGCGAAGTACTCGGTCAGGCCAACCATCAGCTCGCCCATCGTGGCGTAGCCCTTCAGATACACGTCCTCATGCTTGACGTTCCGCCAGAGCCGCTCGACGAAGATGTTGTCGAACACTCGCCCTCGTCCATCCCTGCTGATGACCACCCCTTCTCGGGTC
>JAKOZI010000339.1 GCA_029780075.1 Pseudomonadota bacterium | reverse complement strand
AGCTTGGCGCGGATGGCCTCGGCCAGCGTGGTCAGGCAGGCGACGCGGCTCGAGGATTCCAGCGCCGACGGGTCGGGCTTCACGGCACGGTAGAGCGTGCTGACCAGCCGCTGATGGGCAAAGAAGTCGCGGCGCAGCGGGTCGGGGGAGATCAGCGCGTTCATGCCGTCCTGGATGCGCGACAGACGCTCCAGGCTGCCGGCGGGTGTCGCTTCGATCTCGGCCAGCATCACGCCGTGCGCGGCACAGAAAGCCGTGGCATCGACTACCGCCTTGCGCAGCTCCTCGACCAGTTGTTGCTTGTCCCTGACCGGAGTCTTGCCGTCCTTGCCCGCACCGTAGATGGCCAGCGCCTTTTCCAGCGAGGCAAAGACGTTGGCGTAATCGACGATCACGCCGCTGTGCTTGCCGGGGAAGACGCGGTTGGCGCGGGCGATGGCCTGCATCAGCGAGTGGTTGCGCATCGGCTTGTCGAGATACACCGTCGAGCAGCTCGGTGCGTCGAAACCGGTCAGCCACATGGCACAGACAAAGACCAGGCGTAGCGGGTCGTCAGTGTCCTTGAACTTCTCGTCCAGCCCCGGCTGCGACTCGTTCATGCGCTTTCGGTGTGGCTCGATGCTGAGACCGAGCTGTTGCATTTGCTGGATTTCGTTCTGCCCCGGCGACACGATCACCGCCATGTCGGTGCTGGTCAGCAGCGATAGCCGTTGTTTCAGTTCGGCCATGCGCGCATCGCGTCGTGCCTGTTCGGGCGTCATGCCGTGTCCTGCTGGATGGGGCTGGTAATGCAGTTCGCCCAGTTCCTTCTGCACCCGCGCCGTTGCCGCCGCCCAATGCACCTTCACCTTGTCGTGCATGCGCAGCGCGGTGGCCTTGTCGATGGACACGACCATCGCCTTGCCAACCGCATTGGCCAACATTCCCCGGTCGAGAAAGTGCCGCACGATGTCCCGCGCCACCGTTTCCAGCCGGTCGTCGCGGGTGATCAGATGGTATTGCCGCCCGAGCACCTTCTCCAGTCTGGCTTCCTGATCGGCGTCGAACTCGGCGTCCTCGATCAGGCGGTAGATGTCTTCGTTGAGGTCTGGGTTGACGAGCTGCAACTCTGGCGTGCGGTTCTCGTAGAACAGCGGCACCGTCGCGCCATCCTCGATGGACTGCTGGAAGTCGTAGATCGAGACGTAGTCGCCGAAGACCTCTTTGGTGCGCTCCTCGCCGGCGATCAGCGGCGTGCCGGTAAAGGCCAGGAACATCGCACGGGGCAAGGCGGCGCGCATGTTGAGCGCCAGCGTGTCGTACTGGCTGCGGTGCGCTTCGTCGGTCAGCACGATCACGTCCGAGCGGTCGCACAGCAACTCCGGCGTCTGGAACTTGTGCACCAGCGTGAACACGTAGCGGTGATTGCCGCGCAGCAGTTCGCGCAGGTGGGCGCCGCTGGCGGCGTGGCATTCGTCGCCCGCGGCCGCGCTCACCGCGCCGGTGGCCTTGAAAGTCCTGGCGATCTGCTCGTCGAGTTCGACGCGATCGGTAACGATGACAAACGTCCAGTTGCCGGCCAGCTTGCGCAGCACCTTCTGCGCGAAGAAAACCATCGAGAAGCTCTTGCCGCTACCCTGCGTCTGCCAGAACACGCCGCCGCGCCCGTGGCCCAGTTTGCGCGCTTCGAGCATTTTGCGAACGGCGTTATTGACGCCGAGGAACTGGTGGTTCTGGGCGATGATCTTGACCAGCCCGGCCTTGTGCTCGGAAAACAGCGTGAAGTTCTCGACCAGATCGAGCAGGCGGTTGCGGTCGCAGGTGCCGTGCAGCATCGTTTCCAGCGACACGCGGCGCGCTTCGTCCTCGCGCTCGATGCGCTTCCACTCGACCCAGCGCCCCCAGTCGGCGGTGAGCGAACCGACGCGGCTGTCGGTGCCGTTGCTGGCGATGAGCAGCGCGTTACTCCAGAACAGCGCCGGAATCTGCTGCTTGTAGTGGGTGAGGTTTCCGTCGAAGGCGGCGCGAGCCGGAACGCCGGGTTTCTTGAGTTCGATCACCACCCAGGGCAGGCCATTGACGAAGCCGACCAGGTCGGGCCGGCAGGTGTACAGCGGGCCGGTCACGGTCAACTGGCTGACGAGCAGGAAATCGTTGTTGGCCGGCGTTTCCCAATCGACCACGCGCAGGCGCTCGGTCTTCTGGCCGCCATGTTCGCGGTCGGGGACCGACACCGTGATGCCTTCCTTGAGCAGCCGGTAGACCTCGCGGTTCGCCGCCTCCAGGCTCATCGCCGAGCGGTCGCGCGTCAACTCGTCGACCGCGTTGGCGATCGCTTCCGGCGGCAACGTCGGGTTGAACCTGACCAAAGCGGTACGCAGGCGCTCGACCAGCACCACCTCGCTCCTGGTTTCGCGCCCCAGCAAGCCACCCGCGCCGAAGGTCTCCTCCAGCGCCGACACCGTCTGCCAGCCGAGTTCGCCAAACAGCCCGATGGCGGGCTGCTCGACGAGCTGGTCTTCGGAGTAGGCGTGCGGGCTCATCGCGACTCCATGGCAGCGAGCGCCGCGATGCGCTGGCGAACGCGCTCGATGCGCTGCGAATGGAGGTCGTCGAAAGCGACCAGCCCCGGCAGCACGTTCGTGTAATCCGGCGCCGCGATGATGCTGGCGAACTGCTGGGAGAGGTAAGTGCGCAGCGCCG
>JAKOZI010000331.1 GCA_029780075.1 Pseudomonadota bacterium | reverse complement strand
CGCGGCTTGAGGAACGTCACGGGGGAGTGGACGCTGGTCTGCCTGGCGTGGAACTTGAAGCGGATGGCCAAATTGCGCCCGCAGTAGGGAAAAACGAGGGGAAACCGTACAAAAGGCCGGAAAAACGACGAAATGCCGCCCGCTCATTCCGCATCGTGAAATCTGGCAGTTTCCCCTACTCCAAGTCCGACAGGCTGCTAGACATTGAAGCGCGCCAGGAAGAGTTGGCGCAGGCGGCGTCCCCACTGCGTGGCGAGCGGCTCGGGGTGGTGGTGGAAACGCACGAAGGCGCGGGTTCCGACCTGCAAGGGTCCGACTTCCGGCGGCAGTTCGAGGTCGAACTGGAACAGCCGCTGCAGCGACTTCAGTCCGTCGGGATCGCGCGGATCGGTGCCGTGCGGGCCGCCACCGGCGAGCGACAAGGCCTTGCTCGGCAAGCGGTCGTGCGCGCCGGGGACTTCGCGATCGACACGCGCCGGCCAGGTCTGCTCGACGCGGTCGGCGATCTTGACCTCGACCGCCGCACGCCGCTCGCGCACCAGCGCGATGTCGTCCTGGGTGACCACCACTCGCAACCGAAGCGGCGGCGCCGACAGGATGTAGCCGAGCAGTTCGCCCTTCTTCACGAAGCGCTCCGGCAAATCCTGCGCCCGCGCCAGCTTGAGCACGCCGGGCACGGCGGCGACCACCAGCAGCGCGTCGAGTTTTTCTTCGGCGCGCGCCAGCGCCACGCGTTCCCGCTGCAGATCCTCTTGAATCGCCGCGGCCTGGACCCGCTCGCTGAACATCAGCGACGCGTACTGGACCTCGAACTGGCGCAGCCGCGCCCGGCTCTGCTCGACCTCGGCGTTGAGCGTCGGATCGACGGTAACCAGCAGCAGATCGCCAGTACCGACCGATGCCTCCGGGGGCACCAGCAGCCGCTCGACGAAGCCGTCGGCGGCGGCACGCACTTCGGCGTTCTCGGGCACCCAGACGACGCCTTCGGCGTGCGTGCGCAGCGGCATCGGCACACCCAGCACGAAGAGCACGAACAGCGCCAGGGCGCCGAAGGTGAGCAACCGCGCACGCGTGCGGACGCGCTGCAGTTCGGGGCTCGACACGACGTACGCCAGGCCTTTGCCGATCGGCAGCGCGAACATCGTGATCGCCGCCCAAAGGGCCAGGACGACGCCCACGACAAAGAACTCGCCGGCGATGAACAGCGTGATGGCGATCATCACCAGGGTGCGGTAGAGGAACGAGGCAGCACCGTAGAAGACGAACCAGCGTCGTTCGCCGGCGCTCGCCAGCGGCCGCTCGATGGTCTTCAGGCCGAACAGGTAGCGTTTGGCGAGCCACTGCCAGTACTGGTTCGCGCGGTTGCCGAGGTTGGGAATCTCGATCAGGTCGGAGAGCACGTAGTAGCCATCGTAGCGCAGCAGCGGATTGCCGTTGAACAGCAGCGTCGACGCGCCGGCGACGAGCAGCACGTTGAAGGCGATCGCGCGCAGCAGGCCGGGTTCGACCAGCACCCAGACGAACATCGCGATGCCGGCCAGGAACAGTTCGACCAGGATGCCGGCAGCACCGACCAGCGCCCGGCTCCACTTGCTGCGAAAGGCGCCGGCGGCGGTCGCGTCGACGTACGGAACCGGCGCCAGAACCAGCAGCATGAGGCCCATCTCATGCACTTCGCCTTCGCCCGACTTGACCGCGTAGGCGTGGCCCATTTCGTGCAAGGCCTTGAGCAGCGGATAGACCAGCCACAGCAGGACGAGGTTGCGGGTGGCCAGCACCTGGTCGCTGAGGTTGGCCGTCAGTTCTTGCCAGTGCAGCCCGGCGAGCAGCAGCGCCGGCAGCACGAACAGCAGCCACAGCGCGAGCCCGAACGGACCGAACAGGCCTTTGAGCAGCGGCCAGCTGCGGTTCAGGAAGTGGTCGGGGTCCCACAGCGGGATACGGATCGACATCGGGTTGATGAAGCTCTGCCAGAGCTTCTGGCGTTTCTGCTTGCGGCCGCGTTCGGCGAGTTCCTCGACGTCCGGTGGCAGGTCAGCCTGCAGCAGGTCGCCGGCGTGCAGTTGCGCCAGCAGCCGGATCACTTCGTCCTGGGTCGGCGCGGCGGCCCCGGCGGCGGCCGCCACCTCGTCCCAGATGGCGGCAAGCGTGCGCTCACCGTCCATCAACTGAATGACGCGGTAGGCGGCCGGACTGAAGCGGTGCAGCTTGCCCGCTGCGCTGTCGTGCAGCACATACCACGCCTGGCCGCGAAAGCGCTGGCGCTGGATGCGGGCGTGTGCGCGCAGTTGCGGCCGCAACGCGGCGACGCGGTACCAGGAGGCGCTGAGGAAGGGGCCCGCCATGCCGCCGCCGACCGCGACCTACGGCAGCCAGGTCCAGATCTGCAGGCGCAGCCAGTCGCTCAGGCGGTGCGTCCAGATCCAGGCGTAACTCTGCTCGCCGGCGTTGATCTTGCCGACGCCTTCCATGCCCGGCCGCAGCTTGAGGTCGCTACGGTCGAGCCGGGCTTCGACGCGAAAGACGTTCCTGCCGTCTTCGCTCTCGGCCATCGAGACGTTGCGCACTTCGAAGCCGAGGCTCTCGCCGGCGAGTCCGGCGAGGACCAGACTGCCGCTCTGGCCGGCGTGTACGTCGCGGATGTCGCGGTCTTCGACCTTGAGGATCACCCGGTAGGCGTCGAGCGGCGCAATCTCGAACAATAGCTTGCCGTGCTCGACCGGCGAACCGAGCAGCTGGCTGAGGTCACCCGAGACGACGACGCCGTCGAACGGTGCGACGATGCGTGCGCGCAGCAGTTTCTCTTCGACCAGCGCCAGTTGCGACTCGGCCTCCTGCACCTGCGCCAGCGCGACGTGGGCATTGGCCCGCTCGTGTCTGGCCAGCGCGTCACGGTAGCGGCCTTCGTGCTGCGCGCGCTCGGAGAGCCAGCGCTGGTGCTCGACGAGCAGATCGCGCTCGTCGAGGGTGGCGAGGATCTGCCCTTTGCGGACGATAAAGCCGGCGCGTACCGGCGCTTCGCGCAGGAAGCCGTCAAACGGCGCGACGGCGGCGCGTTGCACTTCGCCTTCGACGACCGCCCGGGCGCTGACGCGGTAGTCGCCGTCGAGGAAGAAGACGCCGAGCAGCAGCAGGATGACGAGCGCCAGCGCGACGCGAAACGCCGGTCGCCGCGGGTCCCTGAGATGACGCCACCCGTCGCGGCACGGGTCGAAGAGGCGACCGGCGAACCAGCGGTGCAACTCGATGCGGCTTTCGAGTAGCGGTCCAAGCAGGGCGCTCACCGCTTCGAAGCCGCGGACTTCATCGATGCTGAACGGCCGGCTCTGCTCGAAGGTCAGCACGCCGACGCCGATGCCGCGGCTGGCGAGCAGCACCGAGCACACCGCCCGGTTCGCGGCAAAGTCGCGATGGGCGATGGCCATGGCGCCGCTATGCTCGTCGACCGGCGGAAAGACGACGCTGCGCCGCTGATCGAGCGCTTCGTCCATGGCATTCTCGAGTGCGGCGACGAACTGGCTCTTTTTCTCGAACACCGCCGAGTGCGACAGCGCCAGCAGGCGCGCCCGCCCGCCGCGGTCGATGCCAAGCGCGACGCGGTCACAGGCGAAGCGGCTGGCGAGTTCGTTCACCACCGCCAGCGCCAGGGCCGGCAGGCGTGCCTGTTCGCTGGCGACGGCCAGCACGTCGAGGGCGCTGCGCGCGCGCTGCAAGGTCTGCGCGTCGTCGAGCTGGCGCCGGCGCAGAAACAGCGTCTGAATCCAGCCGATTCCCCAGTGCAGTTGCCTGAGTACGGCCTGCAACGCTTCGTCGTCGCGTTCGTCGACATCGAGCACCACCGCTCCCTGCAGTTCTCCGTCGAGTTCGACGGGATAGGCGACGACCACCAGCGCGCCCGCCTGACCGCGCAACACCTTGCCCTGCCGCTCGCTCAGGCATTGCTCGGCGGCCGGCGCGAGATAGCTCACATCGGCTGTTTCGGAGGGCCAGACGGCCGCCGGGACGAAGGTGCCGCCGCCCTGTTCGAGCAGCAGCAGCGCCGCTTGCACTTCGGAAATCTGCAGGCACTGCAGCGACAACCAGCTGGCACAGAAATCAGCCGCGCTCCGCGCCGAGGCGAAAGCTCCCCAAGCCGCATCGGCGTGCGCATCTGCGGCGCCAGAGCCAGCACCACCTGCGCGCTGGTCCGAGTAAAGAGATCCCGGGTTATCGGCTCTCGATAGCAAGCCAGAACGTCCCAAACGACAGGTTCCTGGGCATCAGGCAAGGCCATCGACAATCGGCCGGTGTTCGGCGGAGGCTGCGGCCGGAAAACCCCTTCAGCATCTGTTCGCAATCATCGTTCTCATAGATGAGGTCAATGACCTTCAGCAGCCGCCGGTAGCAGCCTCGCATCTCCTTCATCCTGCAGCCCCCCAGAGAGATGTTTGTTCTCCGGCAAGATCATAGCGGCAGAAATCCCCGACGAAAAGCAAAGTGACACTTTCGCAGCATTATGGGCCAGCCCCCCCATTTGCTGGCACGCTCCGTAGGATGGTCTCTCTTGGAGCCAAACGAACAGGGGGAATTGACATGAGTAGACGAGCTTTCCTGTGGTAAATGCTGTTATGGTCGGGTCTGCTGCCCGGCGCCCAGGCGCGAGCCGTCACTGTCCACCTCTCGCAACGAGGGAACAGTCGGGGCCATCGGAAGTGGCTCTGTGCTTTCCGTGTCGAACTTCGAGCCTAACGCGGGGCGCATCAAGGCCAACACCGGCGGGCTCGTAAGCCTCTCCGGCGACTTCACGAATCTTCCCTCGGGAGAGGTGGCGCTGGGTATCGGTGGCACGAGCAGTACCAGCAATGGCCGGCTGGCAATATCCGGAAGTGCCGCCTTCGATGGCACCTTGAGCGTGTCTACTACAGGCGGCTTCACTCCAGTGGTTGGCCAGAGCTACACATTGCTATTGTTCGCATCAACGACGGGGAGCTTCGCCACTGTGGAAGACGAGAACCCGACTGACGGTGTAACCTATAGCCCGATCCATTCGTCATTGGACGTCACGCGGAATGTCGTGGCCGGATAAGAGCCCGACCTGCCTGCTTGACCAGTAGTGCCCTCAAGCCCTACCGGCCAGCGGTTTCAGACTCGCTGTTGTGACCAGCAAGAAAACCTTCGGCATGGCGCACCGAATCACCACGCGAACCAGAAGCCTGATCCTTTTGCTCCTCTCGGACAATCAGCTGCTCAGGCGCCGGCGGTAACCAGTTCGGTTTCAGCACGAAGGTCGATCATGGCTATCGCTATTACCTTGCTCGCCTCGGCCGCTCTACCATTGCCGCCGCTTGTCGAATCACGGAAGAAGAAGTGGTCATCAGGATCGGGCGCAGCCGCAGAACGGAAGCCGCGATCACCGCTGGCTTGATCGCGGCCCCTCTCCTGCAACGGTTTGGCGAACTCGACGATCGGGATGCTACGCTTGGTGATCAGCCCGACCAGCGTCACCAACCCGATCGATTCAGCCCGGCACGCCTGCACCGAGCAGGGCCATCGCGTCGCGGTCAACGATCTCGATGCCGATCCGCTTGCAGAAGCGACGCTCCTTGTCGTTGGCCTCGGCGATCAATGCCCAGCCGGCGGAGTCGGCAGCGGCATCGTGGATCAGGTCAGAGAGGACCATCCGCTCGGTGTCGCGATTCAGGCGCATGCCGAGCAGGAGATAACGCTTGCCGCGACGACGCGCCTTGATGAACGAGGGAACCGCGAAGCCGCCCATCAGTTCGGTGATGTAGTCGACGTAGTCGGCATCGGAAGCGATGTAACTGGGTTGCGGCAACGGACAACCCATCGGTTTGAAAAGCACCGGCAAGCCGGCATCGGCCTCCTCCGG
>JAKOZI010000327.1 GCA_029780075.1 Pseudomonadota bacterium | reverse complement strand
TTTTCCTCGACCAGACCAGGTTTCGCCATTCGGGCCGCGGTACTTGATGGCTACTGGCGTCCTGATTTTTGCAGCAATGATTCCTGCGCCCGCGCCGGTCATTTTGAAGCCGAGATCGGTGGCCGTCAAACCATGCTCGGCAATCAACTGCCTGGTCCGGGCGATGGCATCCGCCAACTCCGCTTGCCGTGCTTCTTCGATCGCTTTTTCCAGCAGCGCACGTTGCGCGAGTAGTTCCTTGTAGGTAGCCATATACTTCTCCTTGAAGAAAATCGCTTTATACACCAAAATCGAATAATTGCAACAGCCCCAGGATCAACCTCCAAACACAATGGCCAGGGATTTGTCCTTTCCGAATAAATCCACGCCGACAACGCTGAAAAAATGCGTCACAGCGGAAGCAATGCGCGCCATTTTCCGTTAGCGCAGTGCAGCGCTCTATCTGGTTTTTTACCGGACGTGGGCGAGCATTAATTCTTGCAAGAGCGCGGCGTCGGTACGTTCTGCGGCGACGATCCCCTATTCGTTCCTCATCCTGTAACGGCGGATTTTCTCGCCTTTTTGACGCTGGCTGTTGTGCGTTGCTTTCGGGGAGGGGCGAATGCCGGCAATCTGCCCGGAGGGCATTTCCGAAACTTTCGCAGAGGGAGTTGCGCGGCGATACTGCTGTGGTGCGCCGTGGTCATCGCCTTTCACTACAGGCGCACCGGCGGCAGTTCGGCTGCGTGAACGCAGACGCGCAGGCAGTATCGACCGCCAGTCTAATCGCTGATTCGCCGATAGCGGCCGGCATGGAAGATCAGGGGCGCTGCCGGCTCACCACGGGCGAAGCGCTCGACACGACCCACGAAAATCAGGTGGTCGCCGCCGGGGTACTGCGCTTCGTTGCGGCACTCGAACCACGCCGAACAGCGCTTGATCAGTGGCACGCTGGCCAATCCTGCAGTGAACTCCACCTCGCGGAAGCGGTCGTCCTCGCGCTTGGCAAAGCAGTCGGAGAGCCATTGTTGATCTGCCGTCAGGACGTTGACTGCATAGTGCCTGGCTTGCCGGAAGGCCTCCAGTCTGGGCGAGGCGCATGCCAGGCTCCAGAGGATCAGAGGGGGTTGCAGCGAAACGGAGTTGAACGAACTGATCGTCACTCCGATGGGCTCCCCGGCAGGGGTCCGCGCGGTCAGCACCGTGACGCCGGTGGCAAAGCACCCCAAGGCCTCGCGAAAATCAAGGCAGATCAACTCGCTCGCTGCCAGCGAGCGGCCAACTTCACAATCCCCGCAGGGCGGGGTGAGCGTCGCTGTTTCCGGGCACTCCGGAGAGGCAAGAGTAAGGTTCATCAGGTAATCCGGAGACGTTGTCGAGGCATGCTAAGATTCCTGGCCGATAAAGAAAGGAGAGACTTCCGCGATGTCACCTGCAGCCTTGGAGTGCGTCACAAAGCACATTGCCAGCGCTTGCATGCCCTTGAGTCGGTTCCCTGCACAAGCAGTGGATGCGGATCGCCGACAATCGGCCCAGGTGCGTGATTATCGCCGTGCGACAGGCGCGTGTCGAGACGATTCTGCTGGCCAGGCGTCCTGCGGGTGGTTGGTGTCAGGTTGCTGAAGTGAGTCTGCAGATCGACCCTCGTCATTGTTTATAGGCCGATGGGCAGCACGCCAGAGGTTGTTGCCTCGGGGATGAAGGCGGCTCGATTGTCCTTCGTCCCGAGCTTCTCCGAACGGGTGATCGCCTGGCAAAAAGTGAGCGGTCGTCACGACCTGCCATGGCAGCAGGGCGGCGACGCCTACCGCATCTGGCTATCCGAGGTCATGCTGCAGCAAACGCAGGTGCGCAGCGTGATTCCGTATTTTGCTCGATTTCTGGAACGTTTTCCGACGCTGGAGGTGCTTGCCGCCGCGCCGCTCGAGAGCGTGCTGGAGCAATGGTCTGGTCTTGGCTACTATGCGCGCGCACGAAATTTGCACCGCTGCGCACAAATCCTTGTCCGCGAGCGTGGCGGGGGCTTCTCTGCCGAACCGGCCGACAATGCCCAACTGCCGGGAATTGGCCGTTCCACCGCGGCGGCGATCAGCGTTTTTGTCTTTGGCAGTCGGGCAGCCATTCTCGATGGCAACGTCAGGCGCGTGCTTGGGCGTTGCTTCGGGATTGCCGGTGGCGACTCGCCGGCACGCGACGAACGCGTGTTGTGGGATCTGGCCGAATCGCTGCTCCCGGAAAACGACATCGAAACCTATACCCAAGGGATGATGGATCTCGGGGCCACGGTCTGCAGCCGTCGCAAGCCCAGTTGCGACACGTGTCCTTTGCAGGGAATCTGCGTCGCCCGGTACGAGGGTCGGCAAACCGACTTTCCCCAGCGCCCGAAACCAAAGGTACTGCCGCAACGTCTCAGCCGACTGTTGCTGTTTTGCGATGGCCGACGAGTGCTGCTCGAACGTCGCCCACCAAGTGGTATCTGGGGTGGTTTGTTGAGCTTGCCTGAATGGTCAGGCGAATCTGCCGAACGTTTCGCCGAGAACCAGGGCTGTCGTCTGGTGGATAAACAAAGCCTGCCGCCAGTTAGCCACACCTTCACGCACTTCCGTCTGACCATCGATGTGCTGCTCTGCAAGGTCGAAATCGCAGGCCTGCGGGCAATGGAAATGCGTTGGCAATGGCTGCCTCTGGAGAACGTCGCTGCTGCGGCCTTGCCGATGCCGATCAAGAAGCTGTTGCTGACGCTGCCTCGGCAAGGTTGATCCGACAGACTGCCGGCTTGGGTGCCGGCGGGTCAGATCGGCTTCTCCTTCAAGAACTGTTCGAAAGCTTCGACCGGCAAGGGGCGGCTGAAGAGGAAGCCCTGGTAGCCGTGGCAGCCGTGATTGGCAAGAAACTGGCGTTGGGCTTCATTTTCCACCCCCTCGGCAATCACCTTGAGGCCAAGGCTGCGTCCCATGGTGACGATGGTCTGCGCGATTACCGCGTCGCTCTGGTTGTCCGGGAGGCGGCGGACGAATGCCCGGTCGATCTTGAGTTGGTCGAGCGGTAACCGGGTCAGGTAGGAAAGCGAAGAATAGCCGGTGCCGAAGTCGTCCATCGAGAAAGTTACGCCAAGCAGCTTGATGGCATGCATCTTGGCGATGGTATCGGCGACGTTGTCCAGCACCAGGCTCTCGGTCAGTTCGAGTTTCAGGCGTGTCGGCTCGGCGCCGCTACGCTCCAGTAGCTCCCGTAGTTGGTCGACGAAATCGGCTTGACGGAACTGGCGTGCGCTGACGTTGACCGCCACCTGCAACTCGCGAGTCCGGGCATCGGTCGCCCACGCGGTGATCTGTGCGCAGGCGGTTTCCAGTACCCAGTGCCCGATCGGCACGATCAGTCCGGTGTCTTCGGCCAAGGGGATGAATCTGGCCGGTGCGACCAGCCCGTGTTCGGGATGCTGCCAACGCAACAGCACCTCGGTTCCGAAAACACGCTGCTGGGCGTCGATCTGCGGTTGGTAATGCAGTACAAACTGGCCCTGCTGCAGGGCCAGATGCAGATCTTCCTCAAGTTGTCGTCGGTCCCTGGCGGCCTCGTTCATGCTCGCGGTGAAGAACTGCACGTTGTTGCGTCCGGCCGATTTCGCGTGATACATCGCGGCGTCGGCATTGCGCATCAGGATTTCGACGGTTTCGCCATCTCCGGGGAAGACGGCAATGCCAATGCTCGACGTCGTATGCAGCCCATGCCCATCGATTTGACACGGTTGCGACAGGGCCTTGAGGACTTTCGCCGCCACTCGCTCGGCTGCAACGGCGTCGGCCCCGGTCAATACGACGACGAATTCGTCGCCGCCAAGGCGTGCCACCACGTCGCTCTCGCGCACGCTTGCCGTCAGCCTCTTGGACACTTCGAGCAACAGTGCATCGCCGACGTGGTGACCGAGAGTGTCGTTCACATTCTTGAAGCGGTCGAGATCAAGGAACATCACGGCTACCGGGTGGCGATGGCCGTCTCGTCGCGCCGAGGCCAGGACCTGATCGAGCCGGCCCTGCAGGTTGGAGCGGTTAGGCAGATCGGTCAGGGTGTCGAAATGCGCCAGATGACTGATCTTTTCTTCAGCTGCCTTGCGCTCCGAGATGTCGACGAAGCTGCCGATATAGTGTTCGATGTCGCCATCGGCAGCGCGCATGGTCGAGATCGAGAGCCATTTCGGGTACACGCTGCCATCCTTGCGGCGATCCCAGATTTCGCCTTGCCAGTGGCCACTGCTGGTAATCGACTGCCACATCGCTCGATACTCTTCCGGAGCCGAGCGCCCGGAAGACAGGAGACGTGGATCCTTGCCGCGGACTTCCTCGGCACTGTAGCCGGTGAGGCGACAGAAGGCCTTGTTGACTTCCAGAATGCGGTTGTCCCGGTCGCTGACCATGATCGCTTCGGCACTATGTTCGAAAACTCCGGCCAGCAGGCGCAAGCGCGTTTCGGTGATGCGCCGGTCGCTGATGTCGCGCCACAGGGTGTGCAGGATCACCTCGCCACGCAGGGTGATCGGAGTCAGCGTGACCTCGACCGAAACCGGTGAGCCGTCCATGCGCTGGTGCGTCCACTCGAAACGGTGGTAGCCGCAGCGATGTGCGGTAGCCATCATCACTGCGGCTTTCTCCTTCGATGACTGGCCGTCGGGTTGGCAGGCCGGTGAGATGTCTTCCGGGTTGCGTCCGAGAAACTCGGCCTTGGAAGGGTAGCCGAGAAGTTCCAGGGTGGCTGTGTTGCAGTCGATGAAGTGTCCATCCTGGAGCAGCAGCAGGGGGTCCTTGGCGTCTTCGAAGAGGTGGCGGAAAGCCTCCTCGCTCTCGCGTAGCAGCTTCTCCGCTTGCAGGCGCTCGGTGACGTCTTCCTTGACTGCCAGATAATGCGTCACCTCGCCGTGATCGCCGAATACCGGGGCAATCGAGGCCTTTTCCCAGAACAGTTCGCCATTCTTGCGTCGGTTGTGGAGAAGGCCGTTCCAGACCTTCCCCCCGAGCAATGTTTGCCACAGCGTCTTGTAGGTTTCGAGAGGGACCAGGCCGGATTTCAGAATGCGCGGGTTCTGGCCGATCGCTTCGAGCCGCGTATAACCGGTGACGCGCGTGAAGCTCGGGTTGACGTACTCGATCTCGGCATTGCGGTTGGTGATGACGATGGCCACGGGGCTTTGTTCCACAGCCTGCAGCAGGTTCTGGGATTCTTCCTCCGCCTGGCGCTGCTCCGAGATGTCGGCGTAGACCCAGATACTGCCTTCCTGTGGCTGGCTGGGGTCGATGGCCCGTCCAGTCAGCGCGCCCCAGAAGAGGCTGCCATCCTTGCGTCTCAGCATCAGTTCGGCCCGGAAATTGCGGCCTTCGGCGACGACGCCGTAAGCCCGGATGCCGATCTGTTCGAAGACCTCGTTCGAAGGGTAAAAGCATTCGGAAGTTCTGCCGATCAGTTCACCCGGTAGATAGCCGAAGATTTCCTCAAGACGCCGGTTGCACGAAACCACTCGACGGTGCCGCAGGTGTACGATGCCCACCAGTGCGTTGGCGAGGAGCGTTTCCATTTCGGCCAGCAACTGACGGTTGGTTTCCTCCATCTGTTGCCGCTCGCTGAGATCGGCGAGCACATTGGCGATGATCGGTGCGTCACCAGCCACGTCGTGGACAACGAACAAGGTATGGATCGTCGGGATCCGCCGTCCGTCCAGCGCGGACAAGTCCAGTTCACCTGTCCAGCGGCCCAACGAAAGAACGTCTGGAAGCGCTTCTTCGTGCAATCTCGTGGCGTTTTCCCCGCGGTAGAACTGCGTGAAGGAGTACGTGCTGCATGTGGCGTCGAGTGGCATTCCGAGCATTTTGCGAAGCGCCGGGTTGGCATAGAGGATGGTGCCGTCCGGGTGAGCCATGCCGATTCCCTGCCCGGCATTTTCTGCCAGGCGCTCGAAAATCTCGAGCCGCTGGCTGTTGGCTCGTTGTTGTTGTTCGCTGTCGATCAGGTCGGCCAGTACCTTGGCCTCGCGCTGCTCGCTGTGCCACAGGCGGCGTATCAGTCCCGCCAGGAGCACCAGCAACAGCAGTCCTGAAACCCCTACCACCAGGGCGCGTGTCCGCCAACCGGCCAGCAACTCATCACGGCTGATGCCGATAATGAAATAGAAGGGATAACGTTTGAGCCGGTGAAAACTGTAGATGCGGTAGGTGCCGTCAGTCTGCGAGACAAAATGCAGGGTGCCGGTGGTGTCGCCGCGCCCGATGGGTTGCCGAAGTGGATGGCCCGGATCGAGCGTCTGGTTTGTTTGGGAAGGAACCGACGGCCAGCGTACCACTTGCCGGTGGTCGTCGCTGCGGCGAAAGGAGATGACCCCATCGCTTCCGACGTCTACCGAGCGGAAGATCTCCGCGTAGAGGTCAAGGTTGAGTACCGCGGTAACGATGCCGCGAAAGACGCCATCCGCATCGCGCAGCGGGCTGGCGACAATCAGACTGGGGCGGTCCGTGGCGCGTGACACGATGACTTCGGAGAAGACCAGACCGTTTTGCGGCTGGTCGTGCAGGGCGCGGAAGTAGGTGCGGTCGGCGACGTTGATGCGCGGTGTGTTGGCCCAATCCGAGCTGTACAGCAAATCGCCCTCGACATCGAAAACGCGCAGGCCGACGAGTTCGCTGAAATTGAGCAGTTGGGAGTCGAGTTCGCTGGTCATTTCGCCGATGTAGGCGGTCGAAGCCGGGCGGGAGAGTGCCCGTGCCGGAATGCGACGGGTCATCCCCTGCAGAATCGCCTCGGTGCGGCGTAACGTCGCGTCGAGGCGGGTTTCGAAGATGGCCGCGTAGCTGCGAGTCCTCGTTTCGGCATCATGAATTTCCTCGCGGTAGCTCAGCCAGAGTTGATAAGCGAGGAGTTGCACAACCAGGAGGACCAACAAGCCGAGGACCAGCAGCAGCGTCTTGCGCTGACGACGGTTTCTGGCGAGCGAATTCGGTGAGGTCATGCGAGAATACTGCAAGACTTCCCAGGCAAAGGCAAGGCCACCCTGCGCAACTGTGGATCTTGCGCAGGGTGGCCTTGTGGCCTGAACACGAGTTTGTTCTGCCGGCTACTGTCGCTTGGTGTCGCTCCCCTGGCTTTCGATTCGGCCAATCGCCCAGCGCCCGCAGCCGACTCCAAAGGCCAGGGTCACGAAACCGGCAGCCCAGCCGGCGTGAGTGTTGCGCCCGAAGGCGTCAAGTGCGGCTCCGAAGGCCACCGGCCCGATGAACCCGCCGGCAAAGCCGATCGACGAATACAGTGCGAGTGCCGTGCCGCGTTGCTCGGGAGGGGTTTCGGTGAGCAGACCGGCGGTCAGTGCCGCCGAGTCGAGGTTCATGCTCGCAGCGTACACGAGGATCACGGGCACCAGCAAGCGGCTCGACTGACTACCCGACAAGCCGACGATGAGCGCCAGAAGGCAAGACAAAGGCATTACGCTCTGCAGCCAGCGCTTGCGGCCCCAGTGTTGCGCGCCTTCGTTGCCGAGAATGCTGGCGGGCACCGCCAGGAAGGTCGCCAGTGCGGCAATCCACCCTGGTCTTGCAGTCCATGCGTCAGGCGACATGGCGTGCGTCCAGGTCAGGTAAGCCACCAGCCAGGCCCGGAAGCCAAAGAGTTCCCAATTGTGTCCGAAATAGCCGCCGCAGAACGCCAGGATGCGTCTGTCGTGCAAGACATTGCGCCACTGCCCGTGCCCGACTCCGGGACGCAGCGATGACTTGCCCGGTGAGACGCCGCGCCAGACCAGCAGCACGGACAACGCGGCACCAGCGGCCGCGACGGCGAACAGCGAGGGCCAGGGCATGAGTCCCTGCAGCAGTTCGATCCAGAGGTACGAAAGACCCACGCCGACACCGAAGGTGGCGGTGTAGAACGCGGTTGCTCGCGATTGCACGGGCACCGGCAAGCGATCGGTCATCGCCTTGAGGCCCGGCATGTAGGTGCCAGCCAGGCCCAGGCCGGCGAGCGACCACCAGCACAGGGCGGCCGAAAGGCTGTCCGCGAGGCTGGCAAAGCCGGCCAGTGCGATTCCGCTCAAACCTGCACAGGCCAGGTAGACCCGCCTGGCGTCAAGGCGATCGGTCAGACTGACCAACAGCGGTACGGCGAGAATATAGCCGAGAAAGAAGATGCCGCCGAGCCAGCCGCCTTCCGTCGCGGATAGCGACCATTGCTCCGAAAGTCGTGGCAACAGCGAAGGTACGAGTGCAAATCCGGCCATCGAGAAGGTTTCTGCGGCACAAAACAGGGCCACCAGTAGCAGCGGCGAGCGGGTTGTATCGGTCACTGAAGTCATTGCCTCCGCAGCGACAGCCAGTCCGGAACACTGTATGCTTGCAGCAGGGCCAGACGCTGAGCGCGTAACGCAGGATTTCCAATGGGCTGACGAGCAACCGGCGTTGCCGCCGGGGGCCGGTGCGCGGCGGCAGCGGCGCTCACCCGACGGGTGCCGCCTCTCCCCAGCGCTGCAGCAGGGTATGGCTGACCTGCAGTTGATCGAGGATACGGGCGACCACGAAGTCAACCAGGTCCTCGACATGGCGGGGATGATGATAGAACCCTGGATTGGGAGGCAGGATCACGGCCCCAGCCCTGGACAGGCGCAGCATGTTTTCCAGATGGATCGCCGACAGGGGCGTCTCGCGCGGCACCAGAACCAGCTTGCGCCCTTCCTTGAGAACCACGTCGGCGGCACGCTCGATCAGCCTGCTCGCCAGCCCCTGCGCGATTGCCGCCAGTGTTCCCATCGAGCATGGGCAGACAACCATGGCGTCGGGAGGATTGGAGCCACTGGCCAGCGGTGCGAACCACTCCTCCCGGCCATACACCTCGAGCGTGCCGGGCAGGGTGGCATAGCGTTGCTGCAGACTGGCGCGTGCTTCACTCGCTCGCGCTGGCAGCTCCAGTCCGATTTCCTGCCTGGCGACAATCTGCGCGACCTGCGAATACAGGAGCTGAACACGACAACCGGCGGCCAGCAGGCATTCGAGCAAGCGCACCCCGTAGGGCATGCCCGAGGCGCCGGTGAAGGCCAGGCAGATGGTGGCGGGCATTTTCGATCTCACTGGCGTCAATGGGCAAGGGTTTCAGGGTTCGCCGTTGTCCCGCGCGCGGGACAACGGGGGAGGGGAGGTGATGGGGTGATCCTGTTCAGGGTCTGGCTGGACATTGCACGGAACGGCGTTGGCCGGCAACTCAAGAAGCAGACGCGCGGCGACGAGGCCGTTGATGAGGCCGAAAACGAGTGCCGCCATCGCGAAAAAAGGCACCAGAAAAAACAGGCCATCATGGGGAATGAGCCACAGCCGGGCCAGCAGCAGTTGTCCCCCGATATGGGCAAAGGCGGCCAGGATGCTCCAGCTGACGGGCCCGAAGCAGTGGCGTGGCAGGCGCCTCGCCATCGCCAGCATGAGCAGACTGAAAAGCGCGCCGGTGAGGCTCATGAAAAACCCCGGCGAGAGAAAATATCCCAGCAGCAGACTGCCGGCAAAGACCCGCAGACCGCTGACCCAGGCGGCTGCGACCCAGCCGTAGCGGGACAGGACAATCAGCGTCACGATGTTGGCCAGGCCAGGTTTGATTCCGGGCAGAGGCAGCGGGATTGCCGCGTCGATCAAGGACAGACCGATCGACGCTGCCGCGAGTTGCGCAATGCGGTGGTCGTCCGGCGTCGTCGTGAGTTTGATCACGCGCAGTGTATCGGGCATCGAGATCAGTGCCGGCGGCCATCATCTGCGTGGTCCACGTGCGGGTTGCGCGGCATGCTCAAGGCTCCGAAATGGCACGTCCCCGCGAAATGAAGGCGACCGAATAGCCCGCCTGGAACTTCGAGTGCAGGGCCTCGATGGTTGGCGGGGAAACCGGCGTGGCTGCATCCCACCTGATGGCGTAATTGGCGCCGGAACCCCCGGCGTTCTCGCGCAGTTCGACGAACAGTTCGAAGATGCCGAACGGGGCGATGACTCTTGGCGTCTGCACCGAGTTGCGAATCAGGACGCCATCGGTATTGTAGTACGGCGCGGCGACGACCCGGATCGGGTTGCTGGGGTCGGTGTTGCGAACGCTCACCAGTACCGACATCAGCGTGCTGTCCGATCTGCCTGACGATGTGACATTGCCGTGCCTGATCTCCGAGTAAATTGGCACGTAAACGGTTTGTCCCTTGGTCGGGGGTTCGATGCCCTCGGCCAGTGCCGGCGCCATCGTGCCGGTGAAGAGCAGCGCGGCGAGCAGCCGGAAACTGCCGGCCGGGCCGCTGCGGCGGACGCGCGAGGAAATGCAGGGGGTAGACATGACATACTCCTTTACAGGTCAGGTGTCGCTTTGCTCGTCGGGGTAGCGAGGATGAGGATTTTCATATGAGCCGGATCGTCAGTTCTCCGACGCCGGCGACCCCGGCTTCGAGGACGTCACCGCGGACCACAGTGGAGACGCCTGCCGGGGTGCCGGTGAAGATCAGATCGCCCGCCGCGAGCGCCACATAGCTCGATAGCCTGGCAATCACTTCTGCGACCTTCCAGGACATCTGCTGGAGATCGCCACTCTGTCGCAGCTGGCCATTGACCTTGAGCCAGATCGATCCGCGCGTCGGGTGGTCAAGCGCGGCCAGCGGATGAATCGCTCCGATGGGCGCGCTCTGATCGAAGCCCTTGCCCATGTCCCAGGGGTGGCCCTTGTCCTTGGCAAGTTGCTGCAGATCGCGTCTGGTCAGATCGAGGCCGACGGCGTAGCCATAGACGTATTCGAGCGCCCGCTCGGGCAGGATATCGGCGCCGCCATCGCGCAGTGCCACCACCAGTTCGACCTCGTGCTGGAGATTGCTGGTTGCCGGGGGATAAGCGACATCGCCGCCGCCGGGTACCAGCGCATCGGCCGGTTTGCTGAAGAAAAAAGGCGGCTCGCGGGTATCAGCCCCCATCTCGGCGGCGTGGTCGGCGTAGTTGCGGCCGACGCAGTAGACGCGGCGTACCGGAAAAAGGGCGCTGCCGCCGGTGACTGGGACGCTGACCTGCGGGGCGGGTGGAAAAACATAGCTCATGGCGGTTCCTCGTGGGGTTCAGACAGGGTTGTCGATGTCGACGAATTCGCAGTCCAGGGCGAAACGCTCGGTCAGATGTTCGGCAAGGGCCTGTACACCGTAGCGTTCGCTGGCGTGGTGACCGGCAGCAATATAGGCGACGCCGGACTCGCGTGCCAGGTGCACCGTCGGTTCGGAGATCTCGCCGCTCAGGTAGAGGTCGACGCCGAGCGCGATCGCTTGCTCGAACAATCCCTGGGCAGCCCCGGAGCACCACGCGACGCGGCTCACCCTGCGGCCGTCGCCGGCAATGACCAGCGGTCGGCGTTGTAACTCGCTGCCGACGCGATCGGCGATGGCCGAAACACTGCACGGGTTTTCCAGGTGCCCCAGCCAGCCGAGTTCCTGTTCGCCGAAGTGGTCGTCGGCAATCCAGCCGAGCCGTTTGCCCAGTTGCGCGTTATTGCCGAACTCGGGATGGGCATCAAGCGGCAGGTGATAGGCGATGAGGTTGATGTCGTGCCTCAGCAGCGTTTGCAGGCGCGTCTTGCGCAGGCCAGTGACCCGCAAATCGTCGCCGCGCCAGAACCAGCCGTGATGGACCAGGACTGCGTCGGCACCGCGGGCGACCGCGGCATCAAGCAGGCTTTGGTTGGCGGTCACGCCGGCGAGCAGGCGCTGGACCTCAGGCCGTCCTTCCACTTGCAGGCCGTTTGGGCAATAATCCCGGAAGCGCCCTGCCTCCAGCAACTTGTCCAGGTAGCGTGACAATTCTTCGCGTTTCATTCACTGGCTCCGGTTTTTGCCCATGCGCAGGCTCTGGCTGATTTTTGCACAAACGGTGACGGTTGGTCTCGCCATCCTCTTCGTGGTGAGCACGCTCAAGCCGGAGTGGCTGGGCAAGTACCCTCCGGCCGGCGGCAGCGTCGTCGCCTTGCAGGAGTCGGCGGTGGCGGCGGCGCCAGCAATTGCTGCCACGTCGTTTCGCGATGCGGCGAAAAAAGCCCTGCCCTCGGTAGTGCACATATTTACTTCACAAAAGATCAAGACGCGTCGTAATCCGCTATTTGACGATCCGGTATTCCGTCACTTCTTCGGGGACAGCGCCGAAGGGGAGGGTCCGAGGACCTCCGGACTCGGTTCAGGGGTCATTGTCAGCCAGAACGGCTATATTCTCACGAACTTTCATGTTGTCGAAGCGGCCGACCAGATCGAGATTGCCCTCAGCGACGGCCGCAATCTCAATGCCCGCGTTGTCGGGAGTGACCCGGAATCCGACCTCGCGGTACTCCAGATCACCGAGCAGCACGGCAAGGAACTGGTCCTGCCGGCAATCACGCTCGGGAAAATGGAGAATGTCGTCGTGGGTGACGTCACGCTGGCCATCGGCAATCCTTTCGGGGTTGGTCAGACGGTGACCATGGGAATCATTTCGGCCCTGGGTCGCTCGCATCTGGGAATCAACACCTTCGAGAACTTCATCCAGACCGATGCGGCGATCAACCCGGGCAATTCGGGGGGCGCACTGGTAGACAGCCAGGGCAATCTGATCGGTATCAACACGGCCATTTATTCGCGTTCAGGCGGCTCGCTCGGGATCGGTTTTGCGATTCCGATTTCGATTGCGAGGAATGTCATGGAGCAGATCATCCAGAGTGGCAGCGTGACACGTGGCTGGATTGGCGTCGAAGCACAGGAGATCAGCATCGACCTGGCGGAGTCCTTCGGACTGCCGGATACCAACGGCGCCTTGATTGCCGGCGTCCTGCGCGGCAGCCCGGCGGATGCGGGCGGGATCAAGCCGGGCGACATTCTGCTCGCTGTCGACGGCACGGCGGTCAAGGATCCACAAGGCATGCTTGACCTGATCGCCAGTCAGAAGCCAGGTGAAACGGTTGCCTTCAAGTTGCGTCGCCAGAACAACGTGTTGCAAACCACCGTCCGGATCGGCAAGCGCGCGCCGCAGCGCCGCGAGCGCGACTAGCCGAGGCAAGATCGATGTGTCAGTTGCTGGCCATGAACTGCAATGTGCCGACGGATATCTGCTTTTCCTTCGCCGGCTTTCAGGCGCGTGGCGGCGCCACCGATGTGCACGCGGATGGTTGGGGAATCGCCTTCTTTGAAGGTCGTGGCACGCGCGTGTTCCTTGATCCGCAGCCTTCCTGCGTTTCGCCGGTAGCCGCACTGGTGCGCAGCTATCCGATCCATTCGAAGAACGTCATTGCTCATATCCGCAAGGCGACGCAGGGGGGGGTTGCGCTGGAGAACACGCACCCCTTCATGCGCGAACTGTGGGGGCGTTACTGGATTTTTGCCCACAACGGCAACCTGCCCGATTTCTCGCCCGAACTCGACGGCAGTTTCACGCCGGTGGGTGAAACCGATAGCGAGCGCGCGTTTTGCTGGCTGCTGCAGAATCTTCGCCAACGCTTTGGCTCCCGGGCGCCGACGCAGGCCAGCCTGTTCGATGCGCTTCATCAAATGACAGTCGAGCTTGGAGCGCGTGGTGGCGCCTGCAACTATCTGCTGTCGAATGGCGACTGCCTGTTCGCCCACTGCTCCAACCAGCTCAGCTACATCATCCGACAAGCACCTTTCAGCGTTGCGCACCTGCGCGATCAGGATCTGAGCATCGATTTCAGCGATGTCACGACACCCGACGATCGGGTTGCGGTGATTGCCACCGTGCCGCTGACCGACAACGAGCGCTGGACGACGATGCCCAACGGCAGTCTATGGCTATTCGAAGAAGGATCCGCGGTCAGGCATCAACGCACCGTTGCCGGGCCGGAGAAAGCGCTTTCCTGAGGCGGCCCTTTGCCGAGGCAAGTGCCGTGGGTCAGGCATCGGGCTTCTGGTCGCCGCCCTGCCGATGACCGAGTTCCTTGATCGCCTGGTCCGTCTCCTCGGCGGACATCGGCGTCCAGTCGGCTGCCGCGCTGCTCGGGGCTGCCGCCGCAAACTGAGCCGTGCGGCGCAGCGAGCGCTTGGAGACAAAACGTGCGAGCAACAGTCCCAGCTCAAATAGCAGGCACAGCGGAATGGCCATCATCAGTTGCGAAATGACATCGGGCGGCGTAAACACCGCGGCCACGACAAAAGCGCCGACGATCACATAAGGGCGCCATTCCTTGAGCTTGGCGAGTTCAACGACACCGGCCTGGACCAGAACGACCACCACCACCGGGACCTCGAAAGTCACCCCGAAGGCGATGAAGGTAGTCAGCACAAACGAGAGGTACTTCTCGATGTCGGTCATCCAGGCGACTCCCTCGGGCGCCACAGTAGCCATGAAGCCGAAGACCGTCGGAAAAACCAGGAAATAGGCGAAAGCCATACCGAGAAAGAACAGCAGCACACTCGCGGCAACCAGCGGCAGCGCGAGCCGTTTCTCGTGCGCATAGAGGCCGGGTGCGACGAAAGCCCAGACCTGATAGAGCACATAGGGCAGCGCGATCAGGAAGGCCACCATCAGCGCCACTTTCATCGGCACCAGAAAAACGCCGATCACATCGGTCGCAATCATCTGGCCACCTTGCGGCAGGGTCGACAGCAAGGGCTGTGCCAACAAGGCATAGAGTTCTTTTGCCCAGGGGAAAAGGCAGACGAAGACGACGCCGATGGCGACCAGCGCCCGTATCAGGCGGTCACGCAACTCGACCAGGTGCGAGAGGAAGGAATCTTCGGGCAGGTTCATCGCCTGCTCAGACCGTGCGTGTCGGCTGCGACGCGTCAGCGGCGGCTACCGGGGGGCTTGCTGGCGCGGCGTTGCCGGTCGCAGCCGCCTCTGCGACTGTCGGATATTCGCGAGCCGTCGGTGCAGGATGGCTGGAGGTGGCCGTTGCCGCAGTCTGGTCGAGCGCCTGTCTTGCTGCCTGCATTTCTGTCGTCAGACTCTGCTCAACGTTACGCGCGGATTCCCGGATCTCGGACTGCAGCTTCTTCAGATCTTCGAGCTGCATTTCTCGGTTGATGTCCGACTTCACGTCGCTGACGTAACGTTGCAGGCGCCCGAGCAGATGCCCGGCAGTCCGCGCCACCTTGGGCAGCCGCTCGGGACCGATTACCACCAGCGCGACGATGGCGATGACCAGCATCTCGGAAAAGCCGATATCAAACATTGGCGGCCGTTTGCTTGAGGAGGAAGGAGTGAAGGGAGTCCTGATGCACAGGCGGATGGTCGTCCCGAACCCGCCGTGTCAGGCTTGTCCCTGGTGTCTGTGGCCACGTCACTTGAGTTTTGCCTAGCTCCGGGTCTTTTCCCTGATTTCGCCTTCGATGGTCTGACCGGTACTCACCTGCGGCGGTGGTGTGGGAGAAGGCGGAGGCGTCTCCGCCGGTTTGTCCTCGGCGGTGGCGTCCTTGATGCCGTCCTTGAAACCCTTGACCGCACCACCCAGGTCGGCTCCGAGATTGCGCAACTTCTTGGTGCCGAAAATCAACAGCACAATGACCAACACGATCAACCAGTGCCAGATGCTGAAAGAACCCATGTCAGGCCTCCATCTAAAGTGAAACCCGGCTGCTTGCCCCGCAGGCAGCGCCGCCAGTGCCCGTGGTTGGTGGGGGGGTCAGACGCGTTTGAGCATCGGCCCGACCGGTTCCGGTCCGCCGACGATATGCGCGTGCAGGTGCTGGACTTCCTGATGGCCGATACGTCCGGAATTGATGATCAGTCGAAAGCCGTCCGGGCTGCCCTGTTCCGTTGCCAAACGGTTGGCGACGGCAAGGATCCTGCCGAGAACCGGTGTATCGGCTTCGGTGGCGGTCGCCAGCGAAGTGATATGTCGCTTGGGGATGACCAACAGGTGCACCGGGCGAGCCGGATTGATGTCGTGAAAGGCCAGGATGTCGTCGTCTTCATAGACCTTGCGACACGGAATCTGGCCGCCAACGATTTTGCAGAACAGGCAGTTTTCCATGTTTCAGCTTTTCCGTGATTTCTTCTCGTCGATTCCCGAGATGCCTTCGCGCCGACGCATCTCCTGCAGTACATCTTCGATCGTCAGACCATAAAAAGCCAGCAGGACCATCGTGTGGTAGAGGACATCCGCCGATTCCCAGACCACGTGCAGGCGGTTGCCTTCCTTGCCGGCCATGATCAACTCGGCGCATTCCTCGCCAATCTTCTTCAGGATCGAATCCGGCCCTTTGGCCAGTAGCTGCGCCGTATAGGAAGTTTCCGGGTCAGCCTTGCGGCGCTCAAGCAGCGTGTCCGAGATCCGGTGCAGCATATCCATGTTCATTTGCCGTAAATATCCTTGGGGTCCTTGAGCACCGGGTCGACCGCAACCCAGAAGTTCCCCTGCAGTTGATGAAAGAAACAGCTCTCGCGGCCGGTATGGCAGGCGATACCGCCCGCCTGGTCGATCGAGAGCAGCAATACGTCGCCGTCACAGTCGGTCCGGATCGAGCGCACCCGCTGCACGTTGCCGGACTCTTCGCCCTTTCGCCACAGCCGCTGGCGCGAACGCGACCAGTATACCGCGGTCCCGCTGTCAATCGTCTCCTGCAGTGACTGACGATTCATGAACGCAAACATCAGCACCCGGCCACTATCGGCGTCCTGTGCGATCGCCGGAATCATACCCTGGGCATCCCACTTGAGGGCATCGAGGCATGCGTGACGAGGGTTCAGATCGCTCACAGGCGGACCTCGATACCGCGCTCGCGCAGGTACTCCTTGGCCTGGCGAACGGTGAATTCACCAAAATGGAAGATGCTTGCCGCCAGAACGGCGTCCGCATGCCCTTCGGACACTCCGTCGGCGAGGTGCTGGAGATTGCCGACGCCACCGCTGGCAATGACCGGGACATCGACGGCATCGGAAATCGCCCGCGTCAATGACAGATCGAAGCCGTTTCTGGTGCCGTCACGATCCATGCTCGTCAGCAGGATCTCGCCGGCACCGAGTTGCTGGACGCGGCGGGCCCAGGCGACGGCGTCGATGCCGGTATTGCGGCGTCCACCGTGGGTAAATACCTGCCAGACACCCGGCGCCGACTGCTTGGCGTCGATGGCCACAACGATACACTGGTTGCCGACCTTGGCTGAGGCCTCGGCTACCAGTTCCGGGTTCTCGACTGCCGCGGTATTGATGCTCACCTTGTCGGCGCCGGCATTGAGCAGGCGGCGCACATCGGCCACCGAGCGCACCCCACCGCCAACCGTCAACGGTATGAAAACCTGCGCTGCACAGGCCTCGACGATGTGCAGGATGATGTCGCGATGATCCGAGGAGGCCGTGATGTCGAGGAAGGTCACTTCGTCGGCGCCCTGCTCGTCGTAGCGGCGGGCGATTTCCACGGGGTCGCCGGCGTCACGCAGGTCGACGAAATTGGTGCCCTTGACGACCCGACCGGCAGTCACATCAAGGCAGGGGATGATGCGTTTGGCCAGGCCCAAGGTCAGCTAACGCCTCGAGTCTGCCGGAATGTCGCGCGGATCATGGTCCCGTGGCATCGTCGGCTGCCGCCTGCGCCATGGCAAAATCGAGCGAGCCATCGTAGATGGCGCGGCCGGCGATCGCGGCGCTGATTCCTTCGTCTTCGACCGCACAGAGTTGCCGGATGTCGTCGAGGCTGGACAGGCCGCCGCTGGCGATCACCGGGATCAACAATGCCTGAGCGAGTTTTACCGTCGCCTCGATGTTGATCCCCGAGAGCATGCCGTCACGGCCGATATCGGTATAGATGATCGCTTCGACGCCATAATCCTCGTACTTCCGCGCCAGGTCGATGACATCATGTCCGGTCATTTTCGACCAGCCTTCAACAGCCACCCTGCCGTCTCTGGCATCGAGTCCGACAATGATGTGACCAGGAAAAGCGCCGCAGGCATCATGCAGGAAACCGGGATTCTTCACCGCGGCAGTGCCGATGATCACGTAGCTGACGCCGTCGTCGAGGCAGCGCTCGATGGTGTCCAAATCCCGGATGCCGCCGCCGAGTTGCACCGGAATGTCATCGCCAACAGCCTTGACGATTTCCTTGATGGCTTTCTCGTTTTTCGGTTTTCCGGCGAAGGCGCCGTCGAGATCGACCACATGCAGGCGCCGTGCACCCTGCGCCAGCCAGTGGCTGGCCTGCGCGCCGGGTGAGTGGGAGAACACCGTCACCTGGTCCATGAGGCCCTGTTTGAGGCGGACGCACTGTCCCTGTTTCAGGTCAATCGCGGGAATGATAAGCATGTCGAAAGCGGAAGAAAGGTGGGTTGAAACAAGTCGGATCCCGGCAACCGGTCAGGGCTTCCAGGCAACGAAGTTGGCCAGCATGGCAAGTCCCGCTTGCGCGCTCTTTTCCGGGTGGCACTGAATGGC
>JAKOZI010000316.1 GCA_029780075.1 Pseudomonadota bacterium | reverse complement strand
GCGCAGGATCGCGTAAAGCTGACCGCGCGAGAAGGGCGCTCCGCCAAAGGCGCGCCCGCTCGCGGTCCTGCGCTTCGGGGCCTTGATCCCCTCGGCGATCAGCCCTTCGGCGAGCAGGCGGACATTGCCGCAGCTGAGGTAGCGCGCATAGATGCTGCGCACGAGCTCGGCCTGCTCTGCGTCCACCACCAGTGTGCGCCCCTGCGGGCGATAGCCCAGCGGCGGGATCCCGCCCATCCACATGCCCTTGGCCTTGGAGGCAGCGATCTTGTCGCGGATCCGCTCGGCGGTGACCTCGCGCTCGAACTGGGCGAAGGAGAGCAGCATGTTGAGGGTCAACCTACCCATGCTGGTGGTGGTGTTGAACGACTGGGTCACCGAGACAAAGCTGGTGCCAGTCCCGTCCAGGGTCTCGACCAGCTTGGCAAAGTCGAGCAGCGAGCGGGTCAGGCGGTCGAGCTTGTAGATGACGATGATGTCGACGAGGCCCGCCGCGACGTCGCCCAGCAGCCGCTGCAGCGCCGGGCGCTCGAGCGTTCCGCCCGACAGGCCGCCGTCATCGTAGCTCTCCCCGATCAGTACCCAGCCCTCGCTGGCCTGGCTCAGCACATAGGCAGCGCAAGCCTCACGCTGGGCATCCAATGAGTTGAAGTCCTGCTCGAGCCCGTCCTCGCTCGACTTCCTGGTATAGACCGCGCAGCGCACCGCCTTCATGCCGCCCGGCCCTTGTGCCTCAGGCCAAAGAACGCCGGGCCCGACCAGCGGGTACCCGTGATCGCCCGCGCGACCTCGCTCAGCGAGCGCCAGGTCTGGCCGTTCCAGCGCACCGCGCCCTCGGCGTCGATCACCACCGTGTGGAGCTGGCCATTCCATTCGCGCACCAGGCGCATGCCGGGCACTGCCGCCTGATCGGCAGTACCTTTGCCGGCAAGATAGGCGAGGCGCAGCTCGGCCCTGCGCGATAGGCCGCCATGTAGCGCGGCCTGGAGTTCAAAGGCCAGCGCCAGATGCAGCAGCGTGCGGCGCACGCGCGGCACCGGTTTGTCGGTAACGGACTGCCAGCGTTTGCGGAGCTCGGTAAGCGACATGTCCGCCAGGGCGGCGAGCTCGGCCTCGAGATCAGTGAGCTGGTTCAGGCGGCCCTTGACCGCCGGTGGAGGCAGGTCACTGGATGGGGTAACTGTTCGGACAGACATGCATGCTCCTCATGATGGGGAGCAGGGCTCTGCGCGGTGCTCCCACCACCCAGAGCCCGGAGCGCGGCGCGTCCGGGGGCATGGCCAGGCGCATGGAATCAGCGTCGGGGCCAGCCCGACACATGGCGATTGGCTGGCATTAGTCCAGCGGAATGAGAGGTTGACGCGCTTCTATGCGATAGATTTTGAACACTCAGCTCTCGGCAACCGTATTGCGGCGAAGCCATTCCGCTAGGCGGGTGATCTCGAATGTCCCGGCCTCGTGCAGGCCGATAATAAACCCGGCAGCGGAGTCTGCTTCTGCAGTGATCCGTAGGCCATTGATGGCCAGAAAGGTGTAGGTCACGGCGAAGGCGGTGCGCTTGTTGCCGTCGATGAAGGGATGATTTTGCGCAAGGCTCTCCCACAGTGCGGCGGCCTGATCGATCAGGTCGGCGTAATAGCCGGTCTGAGGCCGGAACAGAGCCGCCTCGAGCGAACCTGGATCGCGCAAACCGTCAGAGCCGCCGTAGCGGTCAATCTGGTCAAGATGGATGGCAAGAACCTCGATGACGGTCAGATAGTCCGTCATTCAGCCAGCTTTTTATAGAGCGGCGCGTACTTGTCGTGGCTGGCCTGATACGCCGCCATCACGTTGGCGCGCGGACGGCCTTGTTTGCGTTTCTCAAGCAAGTCAGCGAGTGCCTCGTCGACAAGCGCCTGAATCTGTCGGCCTTCACTTTGCGCCAGCCCGCGCAGGGCGGACAGAATGTCAGAGCTGACCTGAGTGGCGAATTTTTCGCGGGCATGGGTGGTCATGGTGCAGCTCCAATCAATAGCTTGCCCCTATCATGACATTTCATGAAGTGTCAAGAAAGGTGCCGCGACCGAGCTCCAAGCGGTCAACTTGTCATGTGGCGTTGGACCCTTGGGCCCACAACGGCTCTGAAGGTTTGATTACCGTACGCTCCGTTCAACCACCACCGCCTGTTCAGCCCCATCGGACACATCCCGCCTGCCGAGGCCGACGCCAACTACTATGCAGCCAACGAGACCCTTGATATGGTGGCATGACCCAATTGAAACTGCCTCCGGAAAGCCCGGGACGCTTCACAGCTCCCACCGTGGGTAATGAACTGTCAGCAGGAATGCCATGTCACGTAAAGCAGCGAATTTCGGGGCCTTGCTTCTAATGTTGATGATGGCGGGCGAGGGGAGCGCCAAAGTCCCGCAGTATTTCGCTGAGCCGGGATCGGCGGCACCTTTCTCTGCGGCAGTTCGAGCTGGCGATTTCATTTTTGCTTCCGGCCAAATCGGAATCACGGCCAATGGCGAAATTCCTGCATCCATTGAGGATCAGGCGCGGTTGGCCATGGACAATCTGCAGCAGGCTTTCAAAAGCGCCGGCGCGGATCTGTCTGACGTGGTCAAATGCACCGTCATGCTCGACGATATGAGGCAATGGCCGGACTTCAACAAGGTTTACGTGAGCTATTTCAAGCCCGGTCACCTGCCGGCCCGTAGTGCATTCGGTGCGGATGGCCTTGCCTTGGGAGCAGGCGTTGAAGTCGAGTGCATTGCCTATAAGCCACTGGGCAAGGGTTAGATTGCCGCGTTCAATTCCAGGAGGTCGAACTGATCATGCGGTTCGATCGCCATGATCTTGATTTCAATTTTGAATGGGTAGAGATGTTTCATGCTTTATTCGGTCAAGAACCACGCTTGATCGTACGCTTGATACATCTCCGTGCCCTAGAATCTCGTTGTTGAGAAACTCAGAGTATGATCTTAGATCTTTTGTGACAATCCTAAGGAGATAGTCAAGATCGCCTGTAGTTGATGCGCAGAGCATTACTTCGTGCAGTCGGGCCATCCGTTCATGGAACTTCGTGACGGATTCGGGCGCGTAGGAGCTCAGCGATACTGCAACGTAAACTTCAACGTTCAAGCCAAGCTTGTACTCGTCAAGCAAGGCAACGTGGCGGGATATGATCCCTTCGTTCTGAAGGCGCTGAATCCGTCGGGAAACCTGGGACGCTGAAAGGTGCACCCGTTCACCCAACTCGGCATGCGACATCGCAGCGTCTCTCTGGAGATGCTGCAGAATCTTCCTGTCAATCCGATCCATGCGAAAATCCTGCGTA
>JAKOZI010000302.1 GCA_029780075.1 Pseudomonadota bacterium | reverse complement strand
TCAGTCGACTACGGCCACCATGTGCGGAAGCTTGGCAATCGCACCGCGCACTTCAGCGGTATCTTCCAGTTCCACCACTCGGTGCATCTTGCCCAGACCCAGTCCGACGAGGATCTGCTTCTGAGAGTACGGACGACGGATCGGCGAGCCGATCTGCTTGATCTTGATCTTCGCCATGTGCGCTTACTCCACAATCGCGTCGGCGGCCGCCTGGGCCTCCGCCGCGCTCGCACCGCCGCGACCCAGCAGGTCGGCGACCTTCTTGCCGCGACGCTGTGCCACCGACTTCGGCGAAGTCTGGTCACCCAGCGCATCAAACGTGGCGCGGATCATGTTGTAGGGGTTGGAAGTGCCGACCGACTTGGTCACCACGTCAGCAACGCCCAGGCTTTCGAAGACAGCGCGCATCGGACCGCCGGCGATGATGCCGGTACCCGCAGGCGCAGAACGAACGTTGACCTTGCCAGCACCGAAACGGCCCTTGCCGTCGTGATGGAGGGTGCGGCCTTCCTTCAGCGACACGCGGATCATCTTCTTCTTGGCCGAAGCGGTCGCCTTGGTGATGGCTTCCGGCACTTCGCGGGCCTTGCCGTGGCCGAAGCCAACGCGGCCCTTGCCGTCACCGACCACGACCAGCGCGGCAAAGCCGAAGCGCTTGCCGCCCTTCACGGTCTTGGAGACGCGGTTGATGTGGACGAGCTTTTCGATCAGCTCCTCGCCACCATCGTCATCCCCACCGCGCCCGCGGCGATCGTCGCGCCGGCCACGGCCACCACGGTCACCGCCACGGTCGTTGCCGCCACGGCCACGACCACGACCGCGGTTTTCACGCTGCTCGCCACCCTCGGGGGCGCTAGCCTCGACGGCGACGCCGGTGGCTTCAATGTTGGTTTCGTCAGCCATCTTAGAACTCCAGCCCGCCTTCACGCGCGGCATCGGCCAGCGCCTTGACGCGGCCATGGAACAGGAAGCCACCGCGATCGAACACGACGGCGGTCACGCCAGCCTTCTTGGCAGCGTCGGCCAGCGCCGAGCCGACCTTGGCGGCAGCGTCGACGTTCGAACCGCCCTTGCTGCCAAGCGTCGAAGCGGCGGCCACAGTGCGGCCGGCGACATCGTCGATGATCTGCGCATAGATGTGGCGACCCGAACGGTGCACCGACAGGCGCGGACGATCGCCCGAGCGAGCCTTCAGCGTGGTGCGCACGCGCCGACGCCGGCGCTCGAAAAGAGAGAGCTTGGCCATTACTTCTTCTTCCCTTCCTTGCGGAAGATGTACTCGCCGCGATACTTGATACCCTTGCCCTTGTAGGGTTCGGGCTTGCGCCAGCGACGAATTTCCGCAGCCACCTGGCCGACCTTCTGCTTGTCGATGCCGCTGATTTCGATCGTGGTGTTGTCAGGGGTCTTGATCTCGATCCCTTCGGGCACCACGAAATCGACATCATGGCTATAGCCGAGCTGCAGCTTGAGGTTCTTACCCTGCGAGTTGGCGCGATAGCCGACACCAGTGATCTCGAGGACCTTGGTGTAACCCTGGGTCACACCAGTGACCAGGTTGTCGACCAGCGTGCGCTGCATGCCCCAGAAGGCCCGCGCCTGCTTGCTGTCGTTGGCCGGACGCACCAGGATGCTATCGCCTTCGACAGTGTAGCTGATCTCGTCACGCATGCTCAGGGTCAGGGTCCCCTTGGGGCCCTTGACGGAGAGGGTGCCGTTCGCGATTTCGGCGCTGACGCCGCTCGGAATGGCAACCGGACGCTTACCGATGCGGCTCATCAGAACACCTCCGCAAGCACTTCGCCGCCGACGTTGTGCGCGCGGGCTTCGGCATCCGAAAGCACGCCGCGCGGGGTCGAGACGATGGTGATGCCCAGACCGTTGCGGACCACCGGAAGTTCCTTGGAACCCGAATAGACGCGGCGGCCGGGCTTGGAGACGCGAGCGACATGCTTGATCGCAGGCTCGCCTTCGAAATACTTCAGCTCGATGCGCAGCTGCGGATGAGCGCCGGTGGCGTCCTCCGAGAAGCCGCGGATATAGCCTTCGCGCTGGAGCACTTCGAGCACGTTGGCGCGAAGCTTGGAAGCCGGCGAAAGGACGGAGTCCTTCTTAGCGCGCTGGCCATTGCGGATGCGGGTGAGCATATCACCCAGGGGATCGGTCAGTGCCATCGCTTGATCCTTACCAGCTCGACTTCGTCACGCCCGGGATCATGCCCTTGTTGGCAAGATCACGCAGCTCAACGCGGCAAAGGCCGAACTTGCGATAGTAGCCGCGGGGGCGGCCGGTGGTGGCGCAGCGGTTGCGCACCCGGGTGGGGTTGGCATTGCGCGGAACTTCGGCAAGCTTCAGGCGCGCGATCAGACGCTCGGTATCGTCGAGCGACGTGTCGTCGGCGACCGCCTTCAGCCTCGCGTACTTGGCCGCGTACTTCTTAACAAGCTTCTTGCGACGCTCGTTCTTGTTGATGGAACTCAGTTTCGCCATGGACTTAAGCTCTCTTCCTCAAACCTGGATCACGCGGCCTGCTGCGCGTCGGCAGCATCCTGCGGGAAAGGGAAACCAAACAGACGCAGCAGTTCACGCGCTTCGTCGTCGGTCTTGGCAGTGGTGGTTACGATGATGTCCATCCCACGCACCTTGTCGATCTGGTCGTAGCTGATCTCCGGGAAGATGATCTGCTCCTTCAGGCCCATGGCATAGTTGCCGCGGCCGTCGAACGACTTCGGGTTCAGTCCGCGGAAGTCGCGGATCCGGGGCATTGCCACGGTGATCAGACGATCGAGGAACTCGTACATCCGCTCGCGGCGCAGGGTAACCTTGCAACCGATCGGCATGCCTTCACGCAGCTTGAACTGCGCGATCGACTTCTTCGCCTTGGTGATCACAGGCTTCTGGCCCGAAATCAGCGCCATTTCGTCAGCGGCAGTCTGGACCTTCTTCTTGTCCTGGCTGCCCTCGCCAACGCCCATGTTGATCGTGATCTTCTCGATCTTGGGCACTTCCATGGCATTCTTGTAGCCGAACCGTTCGGTCATCGCCTTGGCGACAACTTCGTCATAGCGCGACTTCAGCCGGGGTACGTACTTGTCACCCATCGATCTTCTCCCCGGACTTGACGGCCACACGGACCTTCTTGCCGTCCTGCTCCTCGAAGCGGACGCGGGTGGCCTTGCCATCCTTGGGATCGGCCAGGCCGACCTTCGAGACGTGCATCGGTGCCTCGCGGCGGTCGATCCCGCCCTGCGGGTTGACCTGGCTGGGCTTGCGGTGGCGGGCAGCGATGTTCACGCCCGAAACCACAACCTTGTCCTCCTTGGGGAGAACCTGAAGGACAGTGCCGGTGCGGCCCTTGTCCTTGCCCGAACGGATGACAACGCTGTCACCCTTCTTGATCTTCGCGGCGGCCATTACAGCACCTCCGGAGCGAGCGAAATGATCTTCATGTAGCCCTTGCCGCGCAGTTCGCGAACGACGGGGCCGAAGATACGGGTGCCGATGGGTTCGGCGTTCTTGTTGATCAGCACGGCAGCATTGCTGTCGAAGCGGATCACGCTGCCGTCGGCGCGGCGCACGTCCTTGCGGGTGCGAACGATGACGGCACGGTGCACGTCACCCTTCTTCACCTTGGTGCGCGGCTGGGCTTCCTTGACCGAGACGACGATGATGTCGCCCACGCCGGCGGTCCGGCGCTTCGATCCGCCCAGCACCTTGATGCACTGGACGCGCTTGGCGCCGCTGTTGTCAGCGACGTCGAGCTGGGATTGCATCTGGATCATTGATCCGGTTCCTTCTCACTGGCTTGCCGGAACCAGTCCGGCAGTTCCAAAAATGTCAGACGTCGGCTTCAACCGCGGCAGTCTTGCCGGCGGTGACGCGCTCGATGACCTTCCAGTTCTTAAGCTTGGAAAGCGGGCGGGTCTCTTCGATCCGCACGATCTCGCCAATCTTGAACGAATTGTCCTCGTCGTGGGCGTGATACTTCTTCGAACGACGGATGATCTTCCCGTAGAGCGGGTGCTTCACCTTGCGTTCGACCTTCACGACCACGGTCTTGTCGGTCTTGTCGGAAACCACGGTCCCGATCAGGATACGCTTGGGCATCTCGTGGGCTCCTTACTTCGCGGCGCGGGCGCGTTCGCCCTGCAGCGTCTTGATGCGGGCGATATCGCGGCGCACTTCCTTGATGCGCGCCGGGCGCTCCAGCTGGTTGGTCGCAGCCTGGAAGCGGAGGTTGAAGGCCTCGCGCTTCAGGTTACCCAGGTCAGCCGAAAGCTGATCGTCGCTCTTCGCGCGAAAATCTTCGGACTTATTGGCCATTATTCGCCTCCCAGGTGGCTGGTGTCGCCCAGACGGGCCACGACCTTGGTCTTGACCGGCAGCTTCATCGCGGCGCGGCTGAAGGCCTCGGCAGCGAGCGGACCGGCAACGCCGTCGAGCTCGAACAGGATCCGGCCCGGCTTCACGCGCGCGGCCCAGTATTCCACCGAACCCTTGCCCTTGCCCTGACGGACTTCAGCAGGCTTCTTCGAAACCGGCACGTCCGGGAAGACGCGGATCCAGAGGCGGCCCTGGCGCTTGATGTGACGGGTGATCGCGCGGCGGGCCGCTTCGATCTGGCGAGCGGTGATCCGCTCCGGTTCCATGGCCTTGAGGCCGTAAGAACCGAAGTTGAGATCGGTGCCGCCCTTGGCGTCGCCCTTGATCCGGCCCTTGAAGGCCTTGCGGAACTTGGTCTTTTTCGGTTGCAGCATGGTGCTTACTCTATCCTAGCCTCAGCGCGCCGGACGGACGCCGGAGGTTTGAGCCTCCATCATCAGCCTGTCCTGGGCCATCGGGTCATGACCGAGGATCTCGCCCTTGAAGATCCACACCTTGATGCCGATCACACCATAAGCGGTGTGGGCTTCGGCATCGGCGTAATCGACATTGGCGCGCAGGGTGTGCAGCGGCACGCGGCCCTCGCGGTACCATTCGACGCGGGCAATCTCTGCCCCGCCAAGACGGCCACCGCAGGTGATCTTGATGCCTTCGGCACCAAGACGCAGCGCGGACTGGACAGCACGCTTCATCGCGCGGCGGAACGCAACGCGGCGGATCAGCTGATCGGCGACGCCCTGGGCGACGAGCTTGGAATCGATTTCCGGCTTGCGGATTTCGACGATGTTCAGCTTGACGTCGCTGTCGGTCATCTTGGCGAGCTGCGAACGCAGCTTTTCGATGTCCGCGCCCTTCTTGCCGATGATCACGCCAGGACGGGCCGCATAGATCGACACGCGGCACAGCTTGGCCGGACGCTCGATCACCACCTTCGAGATGGCTGCCTGCGGCAGGGTCTCGACGATGAACTTGCGGATCTTGAGGTCTTCCTCAAGCAGCTTGCCGTAGCTCTTGCCCTCGGCGTACCAGCGGCTGTCCCAGGTGCGGTTGATCTGGAGGCGCAGGCCAATCGGGTTGCTCTTGTGACCCATGGATCAGGCCTCCTCGACTTCGCGGACAACGATGCGCAGCCGCGAAAACGGCTTGAGAATGCGCGTGGACTTGCCACGGCCGCGCGTGTGGAACCGCTTCATGGTGATCGACTTGCCAACGCTGGCTTCGGAAACCACGAGGGCATCGACATCCAGGTTGTGGTTGTTTTCGGCATTGGCGATCGCCGAAGCGAGAACCTTGCGAGCGTCAACCGCCATCGCCCGCTTCGAGAAAGCGAGGATGTTCATGGCCTCTTCGGCCTTCTTGCCGCGGATCAGGGCCGCGACCAGGTTGAGCTTCTGGGCCGAACCACGGATCGTGGTACCAACCGACAGGGCTTCCTTGTCGCCAACGCGGCGCGGGGCTTTCTGCTTGCTCATCAGCGCTTGCCCTTCTTGTCGGCGGCGTGACCGGGGAAGCTGCGCGTGGGCGCAAATTCACCAAGCTTGTGGCCGACCATGTCTTCGTTGACCGAGACGGGGACGAACTTGTGGCCGTTGTAGACGCTGAACGTCAGGCCGACGAACTGCGGCAGGATCGTCGAACGACGCGACCAGGTCTTGATCGGACCGGCGCGGCTGCCCTGATCCTGCGCGGCTTCCGCCTTCTTCAGCAGGTGCAGGTCGACGAAGGGGCCTTTCCAGACGGAACGTGCCATGGTGGCTTACCTCTTCTTCTTCGCGTGACGCGAACGGATAATCATCTTGTCCGTCTGCTTGTTGTTGCGGGTGCGGGCGCCCTTGGTCGGCTTGCCCCACGGAGTGACCGGATGACGGCCACCCGAGGTGCGCCCTTCACCACCACCGTGCGGGTGGTCGACGGGGTTCTTGGCAACGCCGCGGGTCAGCGGACGACGGCCCTGCCAGCGCGTGCGCCCAGCCTTGCCGAAGTTCTGGTTCTGGTTGTCCGGGTTGGACACCGCACCGACCGTACCCATGCAATCGCCGCGCAGGTAGCGCTGCTCGCCTGAGTTCAGACGCACGATCACCATGCCGCGGTCACGACCGACGACCTGGACGTAGGTCCCGGCCGAACGGGCAATCTGGCCGCCCTTGCCCGGCTTCATCTCCACGTTGTGGCAGATGGTGCCGACCGGGATCTGGCTGAGCAGCATCGCGTTGCCCGGCTTCACGTCGGTCTTCTCACCGGCCACGACCGTGTCGCCAATGGCGAGCCGCTGCGGCGCGAGGATGTAGGCGAGTTCGCCGTCCTCGTACTTGACCAGCGCGATGAACGCGGTGCGGTTGGGATCGTATTCCAGACGTTCGACAACGGCAGGAGCATCCCACTTGCGACGCTTGAAGTCGATGTAGCGATACTTCTGCTTGTGACCGCCGGCGATCCCGCGCGAGGTGACATGGCCCTTGTTGTTACGGCCACCGGTCTTGTGCTTGCCTTCGGTAAGCGCCTTGACCGGCTTGCCCTTCCACAGCGCCGACTTGTCGACCAGGATCAGGCCACGACGGGCCGGGCTGGTCGGGTTGTAGTTCTTGAGTGCCATGGTGCGCCTCAGATCCCGCTGGTGACGTCGATCGACTGGCCTTCAGCCAGACGGACGACCGCCTTCTTCACGTCGCTGCGGCGATAGGGCTTGCCCTTCCACCGCTTGGTCTTGCCCTTCTGGGTCAGCGTGTTCACGCTCACGACCTTCACGTCGAACAGGGCCTCGACCGCCGCCTTGATCTGCGGCTTGGTCGCGCTGTCCGCCACCTTGAAGACCACGGCATTATGCTCGCTGGCCAGCGTCGCCTTCTCGGTGATGTGGGGGGCCACGATCACGTCGTAGTGACGCGTATCGATTGCGTCCTTAGCCATTGAAACGCGCCTCCAGCTTTTCGACCGCGGCGCGCGTCAGCACCAGCGTATCATGCTTCAGGATGTCGTAGACATTGGCGCCCACGGCCGGGAGCACGTTTACGCCCGGCAGGTTGCGAGCGGCACGGGCGAAACCTTCGTTCACCGCTTCACCGTCGACGACCAGCACCTTCTTGCCCCAGTTCGCCTTGGCGAGCTGACCGGCAAGAGCGCCCGTCTTGGCGTCAGCGACATCGAGGCTGTCGACCACGACCAGGCCGAGCTTGGCCTTGGACGAGAGGGCCATCTTGAGCCCGAGCGCGCGAACCTTCTTGTTCAGCGACACATCGAATTCACGAAGACGCGCACCGTGGGCCTTGCCGCCGCCGATGAACACGGGAGCCTTGCGGTCGCCGTGACGTGCGGTGCCGCCACCCTTCTGGCGGCCGAACTTCTTGCCCGTGCGGGCAACTTCCGAACGCTCGCGGGTAGCGCGGGCGATGCCGCGACGGTTCTCGAGCTGCCAGGTGATGACACGATGAAGGATGTCGGCGCGCGGCTCGAGGCCGAACACGTCATCCGAAAGTTCAACTTCGCCCTTGGCGACAGAACCATCGAGGTTGAGGACCTTGACCTTCACGACTTAGCCCTCCTGGCCTTCGGTCGCCTCAGGCGCCGCAGCTTCTTCAGCGGGCGTATCGGCGGCGGCCGACTGGTTGCTGTTGGCGGCCTGCTTCAGGCCAGCGGGATAGGGCGCGTCGGCATGGCGAGCGACCTTGACGCTGTCCTTGACGGTCAGCCAGCTGTTCTTGGCGCCAGGGACCGAGCCCTTGACGAAGATCAGGCCACGCTCGTCATCGACGCGAACCACTTCGAGATTCTGCTGGGTGCGCTGGCGATCGCCCATGTGGCCGGCCATCTTCTTGTTCTTGAAGACCTTGCCCGGATCCTGGCGGTTACCGGTCGAACCGTGCGCACGGTGACTGATCGAAACGCCGTGGGTGGCACGCATGCCCCCGAAGCCCCAGCGCTTCATCGCACCGGCAAAGCCCTTGCCCTGCGTGTGACCGCCGACATCGACCAGCTGGCCCGGAACAAAGTGCGAAGCGGCAATCGTCGATCCAACTTCAAGCACGGCGTCGTCCGCCACGCGAAACTCGACGACCTGCGCCTTGAGCTCGACCTCAGCCTTGGCGAAATGTTCACGCTGCGGCTTCGCAACGTTCTTCTGCTTGGCCTGTCCAGCACCGAGCTGAACCGCGACATATCCGTCGCGATCTTCGGTGCGAACCGAGACCACCTGGCAGTTTTCCAGGGCCAGAACGGTAACCGGCACGTGCCGCCCGTCTTCCTGGAAGAGGCGGGTCATCCCCACCTTCTTGGCGATCACGCCGGTACGCATGATCCGTTCTCCTACACAGAGGCCCGCGGAGACCATCCCCACGGGCGTGTCCAACCCAATTTGTTCGATACGAGCCCCGTCCGGGCTGGGCGCTTCGTGGAGCAAGGCTCCAGAGAAGCTAGACGGGGGACGCATGCCCGGGACTTGCCCGGAGGTATCCCTGTGTCCGCGCGGGAGTCTTCCCGCGGAACCGGCCGAAGCCGGAGATATATGAACCCGAAGGTCCGAAACTTGTGGTCGAGCGCGGCTTAGGCCAGCTTGATCTCGACGTTCACGCCAGCAGCCAGATCGAGCTTCATGAGCGCGTCCACGGTCGTGGCATTGGGCTGCACGATATCGAGCAACCGCTTGTAGGTCCGGACCTCAAACTGCTCACGCGACTTCTTGTCGATGTGCGGGCCGCGGTTCACGGTAAACTTCTCGATCCTCGTCGGGAGCGGAATGGGGCCCCGGATCAGCGCGCCGGTGCGGCGGGCGGTTTCCGCGATTTCGCCGGTCGCCTGGTCAAGCACGCGGTGATCGAATGCCTTCAGACGAATGCGGATATTCTGAGCTTCCATTGTGTCCTGCTACCGATGAGAAAGAGCAAAGAGAGGCCGGAGCCTCTCCGAAAAAACCGTCCGCCGGGGGAGCGAATCCCCCGGCGGAGTGGCGCCTATATTACTTCGTGATGTTGCTGACAACCCCCGAACCGACGGTGCGGCCACCTTCGCGAATTGCGAAGCGCAGACCTTCATCCATCGCGATCGGAGCGATCAGCTTGACCGACAGCGAAACATTGTCGCCCGGCATGACCATCTCGGTGCCTTCCGGAAGGATCACTTCGCCGGTCACGTCGGTGGTGCGGAAGTAGAACTGCGGGCGGTAGTTGGCGAAGAACGGCGTGTGACGGCCACCTTCGTCCTTCGACAGCACGTAGACTTCGGCCGAGAACTCGGTGTGCGGCGTAACCGAACCGGGCTTGGCCAGAACCTGGCCACGCTCGACGTCTTCACGCTTCAGGCCGCGCACCAGCGCGCCGATGTTGTCGCCGGCTTCACCCTGATCGAGCAGCTTGCGGAACATTTCGACGCCGGTCACAACCGTCTTCTGGGTGTCCTTGAGGCCGATCACTTCGACTTCGTCGCCAACCTTGACGATACCGGTCTCGACGCGGCCAGTCACGACGGTCCCGCGACCCGAGATCGAGAACACGTCTTCCACCGGCATCAGGAACGGCTTGTCGGTCGGACGCGGCGGCTGCGGAATGAATTCGTCAACGGCCTTCATCAGGGCGAAGATCGATTCCTTGCCGATCTTGTCATCGCGGCCTTCAAGGGCAGCCAGAGCCGAACCCGGGATGACCGGGATCGCGTCGCCGTCGAAACCGTACGAGCTGAGCAGCTCGCGGATTTCCAGCTCGACCAGCTCGAGGATTTCTTCGTCGTCGACCTGGTCGACCTTGTTCATGTACACCACCAGCTGCGGCACGCCGACCTGGCGCGCGAGCAGGATGTGTTCGCGGGTCTGCGGCATCGGGCCGTCAGCAGCGTTCACCACGAGGATGGCGCCGTCCATCTGCGCCGCACCCGTGATCATGTTCTTCACGTAGTCGGCGTGACCCGGGCAGTCGACGTGGGCGTAGTGACGGTTGGCGGTCTCGTACTCGACGTGAGCGGTCGAGATGGTGATGCCGCGCTCGCGCTCTTCGGGAGCCTTGTCGATGTTCGCGTAGTCGGTGAAAGTGGCGCCGCCCGTTTCAGCGAGCACCTTGGTGATCGCAGCGGTCAGCGTGGTCTTGCCATGGTCGACGTGACCGATGGTCCCGATGTTGCAGTGCGGCTTCGTCCGCTCGAATTTTGCCTTCGCCATTGTCTCAAACCTTCTTTCGCTTGAATTGAATCTGCGGGGTTTGGACGGCGCCCGCTGAATCAGGCGCCGCCCCTAGATTGTTCCTGCCGGTTAGGCAAGCTTCTCCTTGACTTCGGCCGCGACATTCGCCGGGACCTCGTCATAATGGGAGAAAATCATCGAGTAGTTGGCCCGTCCCTGGGTGAACGAGCGCAGCTGGTTCACGTAGCCGAACATGTTCGCCAGCGGGACCATGGCCTCGACGACCTGCGCATTGCCGCGGGTGTCGGTGCCCTGAATCTGGCCACGGCGGCTGTTCATGTCGCCGATGACGTCGCCGAGGTATTCCTCGGGAGTGACGACTTCGACCTTCATGATCGGCTCGAGCAGCTTGATCCCCGCCTTCTGGGCAACTTCGCGCATCGCGCCGCGGGCGGCGATTTCGAAGGCCAGAGCCGACGAGTCGACGTCGTGGTACGCACCGTCATAAAGCAGCACTTCGAAGTCGATGATCGGGAAGCCGATGAGCGAGCCGGTTTCGGCGGTTTCGCGGAAGCCCTTCTCGATCGCCGGGATGTATTCCTTCGGAATGTTGCCGCCCTTGATCTCGTCCTTGAAGACGAAACCGGTGCCGCGCTCGCCCGGAGTGACCTTGACCTTCACGCGGCCGAACTGGCCGGTGCCGCCCGACTGCTTCTTGTGGGTGTAGTCGATGTCCACCGGCTTCGCGAGGTATTCGCGGTACGCCACCTGCGGAGCACCGACGTTCGCTTCAACCTTGAACTCGCGGCGCATGCGATCGACGATGATGTCGAGGTGAAGCTCGCCCATCCCCTTGATGATCGTCTGGCCCGATTCATGGTCGGTCGAGACGCGGAACGAGGGATCCTCGGCCGAAAGACGATGCAGCGCGACGCCCATCTTCTCCTGGTCGGCCTTGGTCTTGGGTTCGACCGACAGTTCGATGACCGGCTCGGGGAATTCCATGCGCTCAAGCACGATGGGCGCCCGTTCGGCACACAGCGTGTCGCCGGTGGTCGTTTCCTTCATGCCGGCAAGCGCAACGATGTCGCCCGCGAAGGCTTCTTCGATGTCCTTGCGGTCATTGGCGTGCATTTCGAGGATGCGGCCGACCTTTTCCTTCTTGCCCTTCACCGAGTTCAGGTAGCTGCCCTTGGTGAGAGTGCCCGAATAGATGCGGACGAAGGTCAGAGAACCGACGAACGGGTCGTTCATGACCTTGAAGGCGAGCGCGCTGAACGGAGCGTCGTCAGCCGGCGGACGGCTGTCGGGCTCGTCGCTGTCGACCTTGACGCCCTTGACGTCTTCGATGTCGAGCGGCGAAGGCATGAAGTCCACAACCGCGTCAAGCAGCGCCTGGACGCCCTTGTTCTTGAACGAGGAGCCGCACAGCACGGGCACGAAAGCCTGGGCCAGCGTACCCTTGCGGATCAGGCGCTTCAGTTCTGCGGCGTCGGGCAGGTTGCCTTCGAGATAGGCTTCCATCGCCTCGTCGTCCTGTTCGACGGCGAGTTCGATCAGCTTTTCACGGTATTCGGCAGCCTTGTCGGCCATGTCGGCGGGGATATCGACGTATTCGAATTCGGCGCCGAGGCTTTCATCCTTCCAGATGATGCCGCGTTCGTTGATCAGGTCGACGAGGCCGACGAAATCGCTTTCCGCGCCGATCGGCAGGTACAGCACCGCCGGAACCGCGCCGAGGCGATCGATGATCGTCTGGACGCAGTAGTAGAAGTTGGCGCCGGTGCGGTCCAGCTTGTTGATGTAGCACATCCGGGGGACGCCGTACTTGTCGGCCTGGCGCCAGACGGTTTCGGACTGGGGCTCAACCCCGGCCACGCCGTCGAAGGCCGCGACCGCACCGTCGAGCACGCGCAGCGAGCGTTCGACTTCGATGGTGAAGTCGACGTGGCCGGGGGTGTCGATGATGTTGAGGCGATGGTCGTTCCAGAAGCAGGTCGTCGCGGCCGACGTGATGGTGATGCCGCGTTCCTGTTCCTGTTCCATCCAGTCCATGGTCGCCGCGCCCTCGTGGACTTCGCCGATCTTGTAGGACTTGCCGGTGTAATAGAGGATGCGCTCGGTCGTCGTGGTCTTGCCAGCGTCGATGTGCGCCATGATACCGAAGTTACGGTATTTATCGAGGGTATGGCCGCGTGCCATGGGGTGTTCCTTAGGGAGCCGGGTGGAGCCGCGAGGCGGCTCCTGCCCGTTGGGTTGGTTTTGTGACCGGCGCGTGACTTACCAGCGGTAGTGGCTGAACGCGCGGTTCGCGTCGGCCATGCGGTGGGTGTCTTCACGCTTCTTGACCGCGTTGCCGCGATTGTTGGCAGCGTCGAGCAGTTCCGCCGAGAGACGCGCGGCCATCGTGGTTTCGCTGCGGTTGCGCGCGGCGGTGATCAGCCAGCGGATGGCGAGCGCCTGGGCGCGTTCGGGGCGAACCTCGACCGGCACCTGGTAGGTGGCACCACCGACGCGGCGCGAACGCACTTCGATCTGCGGCTTCACGTTGTTGAGCGCATCGTGGAACAGGGCCACGGGATCGCTCTTGGCGCGGGTTTCCATGGTTTCCATGGCACCGTAGACGATGCTTTCGGCAACCGACTTCTTGCCGTCGAGCATGAGGTTGTTCATGAACTTCGACAGGACCTGATCACCAAACTTGGGATCCGGCAGGATTTCCCGCTTTTCGGGACGACGACGACGTGACATCGCAAATTCCTTGTATCTGAGCTTGCCGCCCTGCCCCTGCTGCCACCCTGAACTTGTTTCAGAGACCTTGGCGGGACTGGATCGGCGCTCGGGTAATTCCAGCTAGACCTGAGCTTCCGGCACCATGGATCCTGAAACAAGTTCAGGATGACCTGACGCCTGCGGCCGTCAGGTCACTTCGGACGCTTGGCGCCGTACTTCGAGCGGCTCTGCTTGCGGTCCTTGACGCCCTGGGTGTCAAGCACGCCGCGCAGCACGTGATAGCGCACGCCCGGAAGGTCGCGCACACGGCCGCCGCGGATCAGCACAACCGAGTGCTCCTGCAGGTTGTGGCCTTCGCCCGGAATGTACGAGATCACTTCGCGCTGGTTGGTCAGGCGGATCTTGGCGACCTTGCGCAGCGCCGAGTTCGGCTTCTTCGGGGTCGTGGTGTACACGCGGGTGCAAACGCCACGCTTCTGCGGGTTCTGCTCCATCGCAGGGACCTTGGACTTGGTCTTCTGCGGAACGCGGCCCTTGCGGACCAGCTGGTTGATAGTGGGCATTAAAGGCTTCACCTTGGGTTATGGCAGCAAGCGCCATGGTGAAGTGAATGCGGCAAACCCCGCGAATGCGCCGGATCGGGGCCATGCCCCGCCGATGTCAGTCACGAGCCGAAAACGCTCCACCCGGACGCGAGGGCCGGGTTACTTTGACGGCTGATCCGGCAAACCGGACGCACCGCCAATGTTCAGCTCACCCGGGACGCAATGGTCCCCGGAAGCGCGGGCCCCTAGTTGGGTTTGAGCGCCGGGTCAAGCGGAATGCGGCCAAGCGCGCCAGGCCCGGCCGCCTGCCGCCGCCACAAAGCATTTTCCTACACGCCCCTGCCCGCGATAGGGTGTCCCTCCATAGGGGAATCCAACAGGCCGCAAGGCCAGATCCGCAAGGAGCCCCCGTGTCCAACCGACCTTCGCGCCGCACCAGCCCCGTCGCCTTTCCCGGAGAGCCGCCCCAGGCGGACGATCCGCTGCTGGGCTTTTCGCCCTATCTCCACCGCGCGGCGCGGCGCAATTCGATCACGCCCGATCGCCAGCGCGCCTTCATCGCCGCGCTGGCCGCCACCGGGATCGTCACCCAGGCCGCGCGGGAAATCGGGGCGAGCCTCGAGGCGCTTTACCGCCTGCGCAACCAGCCCGGCGCCGAAGGCTTTGCCGCCGCCTGGGAGACGGCGATCGACCGGGGAATGCAGCGTCTGGAGGACTGCGCGCTGGAACGCGCGCTGACCGGGGAGGAGCGTCCGGTCGTGCGCGGGGGCGAAGTCGTCACCACCTGGCGGCGCTATGATACGCAGCTGCTGCTGTTCCTGCTGCGCCAGCGCCGGGGCCACCGCTATGGCGGGCAGGAGCGCCGCGAGGAAGAGGACACCCGCACCGACGCGCAGGTCTATGCCGAGATCGACGCGATGATCGACCGGATGCGGGAAAATGTGGCGGCGGGGGAGGCAGAAGCGGAAGATGGGGCATGACAGTGCGGCGGCGGCGGATTCTGCCCGCTGGCGCCGAGCCCCCACCCCAACCCCTCCCCCACGGGGAGGGGCTAGGCGGCGTGGACAAATTCGCGGTGCATGGGCCAGTGCCAATTGAGGCTGGCAAGATGCGAGGGGCTTGGTAGGCTGCAGATATGCTGCCCACCCGCACCTTAACCGGTTCACTTGTCATCGATGGGGATTATTACGAGTGGGAACTTCGCCGCGAGCCGCAGTGGTGCACCGCTGACGGTTGGCAGGGTATGCAGGT
>JAKOZI010000295.1 GCA_029780075.1 Pseudomonadota bacterium | reverse complement strand
TTTGAACAGGGCCTCGAAGAAGGTCTTCACGTCAGTCTTCGCCGTGGGCACCTGCAGTTCTACTGCCCCGAACCGAAAGACTTCATAGCCGGCGAGTTTGAGTTCGCGGTCGGCCTTGACCATCTGCGCATAGCGCTGCACGTCGGCGCTGCCATTGGCGTCTGCGTAGTGGTGCTTGCCGTCGACCTCGATGACCACCCGTACGCCCTGTGGCAGCAGGAGCAGAAAGTCCATGCGAAACCGCAGAAGTGCATCCGGCCCTCGCTCCTTGACCGTCCGTGGGTCCCAATGCAGCCAGACTTCGGGCAGCAGTGCCGGCAGGTTGGGCACCGCACTGCGAAATCCCTCGAAGAAGGCATCGAACAGCAGGGTTTGCGGCGGGGAGTTGCGTGGCAAGCTGGCCTTGAGACGCGCGTACAGCGAGCGCTTGGCCTGCGTGGCATCGGCGATCTGCTCGGCTTCTCCCCACCACTGCTGCAGATCGTTCCAGCGCAGCCCGTCGTTGCCGATGGGTCGGTCATAGACGAGCACCTTGTCCGCATTGGTGACGATCTCGACGTCGTTGTCCAGCGCGTCGCGAAAGCGTAGGTCGGGCTTGTCGGGCGAAGCGAAGATGAGATTCTTTGGCCGGCCCTTGGTCGCCGCATGCAGTGAGACTAAGGAGAAAATCGGGTAGCCGCCTTCCGAGCCAGTCTCGCGCAGTTCGATGCCGCAACTGCGCAGCGGCTCGTTGACGCAGGCGACGAAGTGGCGTTGCGCGGCCTCATCGGGGCGCACGTCGGCCGAAGCCAGTCCCTCCAGGAACAGCGCAAAGCGACGGTCAGATGCGTCATATGTGCCCAACTGGTCGAACAGCACCTCAGCCGGCCAATCCTCCGGGTTGCGATGGACGTGCTGCTGGATTTCAGCGCGCAATCCCGTGGGCTTTCCGCCCAGCAGGCTCATCCAGTCATCGGCATCCAAAATCCACAGGCGCTCCAGCAGTTCGTCGAACCTGCGGGCATCCCCATACAGCTCTTCGCTGTTGAGCCTGCGCGCGACCTCGCGGCGGTACCGCTTGGGGATGGGCGGACACGCGCTATCGCTCCAGAGGATGTCCTGAATCTGGTTGCGCGTGGTGGCGTTAGGCGGGTGGCGCACCAACAACCTGCGTGCAACTGCCGGCAGGTCCGTGTCCGCTACCGCGTCGAAGCTGGAGGTCATGCGCTCGCGCTTGGAACCATCGGCGGCAGGCGCAGGCAGTCCCAATTCTTCGCAAAGCGTCGGCAGCATGGTGTGTGTGCCGGCATCCTTCAGCCCGGTGACCAGAGGCTCCAGCAGGTTGCGAAGTTGCGCGTAGTCCATGGTCGCGCGACTCAACCTCGCAGCGCCATGGCACGCAGCAGCGCATCGATCTGCCCGAACGCGTCCTGCTGCCACTGTTCGGGTGTGCGATCACCCAGCGCATGCGTGTCCTCGACGAAGCGCCTCACGCAGGTGGGACCATGGCCGTCGAAGGTGTCGAACTTCTCGGCGATGTGCCGGAAGCCACTCTCGCCGCTAGGATGCCCCAGCAGTGGGCGACATTCCTGTGCCAGCACCTCGATGCCGCCAGGGTAGTTCCGCACGCAGTAGTAGATGTCGTAGGCGTCCTTCTGCTTGTAGCGGCCCGCCAGTGCGTGGCCTTTCATCGCTAGCAGAGCTGGGATTGAGCACACCGCGATCTCCACGCGGTTGGTTCCACCGTCGGGCATCGGCCCCGCCACAGCGACCAGTTGGTAGAACCGCATCGCCAAGTCGGCACCATCGGCCCGCTGCACGGCAAAGTCGTTGATCAACGGGGGATCGTTCTTGACGATCTCCGCGTCGCGCGGCATCAGGAAATCGACCACGATGTCGATCGCTTCCCCATCGTCCTGCGCGGGAACCTGGCGAACCAGTTGGAAGCGCCGAAGTCCCTCGCGCTGCGCATAGCCATGGCCTTGAAGCGCGCCAATCAAGGTCGCGTACTCGCCGTCGCCGAGCGCTTCCGCGTCTAGGCCCACGTCCACGTCGAGCGTGCCGACATGCGGCATGTCCTCGTTGGCCAGCAGCAGCCAGGGAACCGCGCCACCGATGATGGCGAACTTGCCCTTGAAACTACCAAGGATCTGGCCGATCTCGATCAGCACCGATTTCACTGCGGCAGTCGTCCGGTCGTCGTACTCGGCGGCCGACTGTGGTTCCTGGGGTGTCATTTGGGCCATGAGAGCCTTTCTTGGCGTAAGTGCTCGGCGGCCTCGGCGCCGCGTTCGCCGGCAATGGAGAGGTCAAGGTAGGTCTGGATCGGGCTCGTGCAGACCGCGCCCGGCGCAGGTTCTATCGTGTCGACGAGCAGTCCCAAGTCCCTCGGCACGGTGATGGCCACGTTCTCGCCTTTCGAGGCAGGCGCGAGCTTCAGCGCTGCCTGGAGCTTGCGCAGACCTTCCTCGTCGGCAAAGAAGTA